>NZ_JBEPPM010000017.1:0-106259 GCF_040547315.1 Arthrobacter sp. UYP6 | reverse complement strand
GGGTGGGGGCGCCGCCCCACCCCCCGACCAAACAAAAAAAAAAAAAAAAACCCCACCCCAACAACATAAAAACCACATTTTTATCCACCCACCCCCCCCCCCCCCCCCCCCCCCCGCCGCCCCCCCCCCCCCCCCCCCCGCTTCTGTGTGTCCGGGGTACTGCCCAATAACCTAGCGCGCGGTCAGCGGACGCTGAACTGCATCGGCGGAGGCCGCCGGGGGCAGCGATTCCTCGCGCAGGACGGCAATGGCCGCCTCAAAATCATCCAGGGATTCGAAGGCCTGATAGACACTGGCGAAGCGCAGGTATGCCACCTGGTCCAGCTTCTGCAGGGGCTTCAGGATGGCCAGGCCCACCTCATGGGCATCAATTTCAGCGACTCCGCTGGCACGGATGGCTTCCTCGACCTCCTGGGCCAGCATCGCCAGGTCGTCCTCACTGACGGGACGGCCCTGGCAGGCCTTGCGCACACCGTTGATCACTTTGCCGCGGCTGAACGGCTCCCCAACACCCGAACGCTTGATGACGCTCAGGCTGGTGGTCTCGACGGTGCTGAACCGGCGCCCGCAGTCCGGACACTGGCGGCGCCGGCGGATGGCCGAACCGTCATCGGTAAGGCGGCTGTCTACGACGCGGGAATCAGCGTTACGGCAGAACGGACAGTACATCCGGTGTCCTTTCGCTGTGGTGCAAGGGCCGGGAAGGCCGCTGCAATGACTGCTGCATCCGAAGAAGAAGCTTGGTCAACCGGCACTGCACCGGCTGCGCACTCATTCTAGGGCCGCAGAGCGGTCATCACCAACTACCCGTCACCATATGTAGTACCTGCCGGTACTACATATGGTGGTTGGGCGTCAGGAGGTCAGGATGAAAAGCGGACCGACACAGCGTCGCCGTGGGCCGGCAGGTCCTCCGCGTGGGACAGGGCAACCACGTGGCCGCTCACTTCCTGCAGCGCAGCACGGTCATAGTTGATGACCTGAATGGCATGCATGAAGGTGGTCACATTCAAACCTGAGGAAAAAGCGGCGGTCCCTGCAGTGGGCAGCACGTGATTGGACCCCGAGCAGTAGTCCCCCAGGCTGACCGGGCTGTAGCTGCCAACGAAGATGGCACCGGCGCTGGTGATGCGGGCGGCAACCTCTTCAGCGTTCACTGTCTGGACTTCCAGGTGCTCGGCTCCATAGGCATTGCAGACGGCAATGCCCTGCTCCAGGTTCTCCACCAGGACGGTCCCGGACTGGGGACCTGAGAGGGCGGTGGCCACCCGCTCGCGGTGCCGGGTGGCCGGAACCTGGCGGCTCAGCTCCCCCCGGACCCGCTCCGCCAGATCGGTGGAGTCGGTCACCAGCACGGAGGCGGCATTGGGATCATGTTCGGCCTGACTGATCAGGTCCGCTGCCACCAGCCGTGCATCCGCACTTTCATCAGCCAGGATGGCGATTTCCGTGGGCCCGGCTTCGGCATCAATCCCCACCACGCCCTTGACCAGCCGTTTGGCGGTGGCCACATACACGTTGCCGGGACCGGTGACCACATCCACCGGTTCCAGTTCCGGGTTCGCCCCGGCGGCGGGAACACCGTAGGCAAAGGCGGCAATCGCCTGGGCCCCACCCATGGCGTAGACCTCTTCGATGCCCAGCAGTTCCGCGGCGGCCAGGATGGTCGGGTGCGGCAGGCCCCCGAATAACCGCTGCGGCGGTGAGGCCAGGGCAAGTGATGTAACGCCGGCAGCCTGGGCCGGGACTACGTTCATGATCACGGAGGACGGGTACACGGCAAGCCCGCCGGGCACATAGAGGCCCACCCGGTTCACGGCGACCCATTTCTGGGTCACGGTGGCGCCGGGACCGATCTGCAGTTCAGTGTCCTGCGGGTGCTGGGCCTCGGCAAAGAGGCGGGCACGGCGGATGGATTCCTCCAAGGCTACCCGGATTTTCGGATCCAGCTGGTCCAGGGCCTCCGTCAGCGCTGCCCGCGGAACCAGCGGTCGGTGCTGCTGAACATGGTCAAACCGCTCGGCCAATTCAGTGAGCGCGTCATATCCGCGGGTACGGACATCGGCAATGATGGCCGCCACGGCGTCGGAGGCCACCTCGGTGGTGGTCACGGCGCGGGGCATCGCCTGCTTGAGGCCGGCGGCTGAAAGGTGCCGGCCGCGCAGGTCAATGGTTCGGAAGGACATGTTGGCAACTGCGGGGCTGGAAGAAGTCACGGCTACATTCTACGGCTTTCCCGCCCCGCCGCCGCTTTTACTACACGTCCAGGCAGGCCGGGCCCAGCAGCACCTTCAGGTCGCCGAACAACGACGGCGTGGGGTTCACGCGCATGTCAACGCCCAGTTTCATGACCTCCACCGTGCGTGAGCCGTTAAGCCGGATCTGCACCTCGGAGGTTCCGGGATGGGTGCGGAGCACGTCGCCGAGCTGGGTCACCACGGTTTCCGTGGCCTTGTAGGTGGCCATCGAGATGACCACAGGCCCGGAGTGCCCCTCGCTGAGGTCCGGAACGGTGAGTTCCTGGGCATTCAGCGTGACCGCGCCGTCGTCGCGGCGCTGCAGCCTGCCGCGCACCACCACAATGAGGTCTTCGGCCAGGACAGCCGCAATCGGTCCGTAGACCTGGCCGAAGAACATGACCTCCATGGACCCGGCCAGATCCTCGATCTCACACCGGGCGTAGGCGTTGCCGCTGTTCTTCGCAATCCTGCGCTGCAGCGAGGTGATCATGCCCGCGATGGTGACGATCGCGCCGTCGGGCGGTCCCTCCTCCCCCACAATATTGGTGATGGAGGAATCCGCATGCTGGCTGAGGATGCCCTCGAGCCCCTGCAGCGGATGATCTGAGACGTACAGGCCGAGCATGTCGCGCTCAAAGGACAGCTTGTCCTTCTTTTCCCACTCGGGCAGGTCGGGGATCTCGATACTAATCGAGTCCTCCGGTTCCTGGTCGGCAATCGCTGCAAAGAGGTCAAACTGCCCCACGGCCTCGTTGCGCTTGAGCACGACGACGGAATCGATCGCCTCTTCGTGGATCATGGCCAGCGGACGCCGGGCGTGGCCCATTGAGTCGAAGGCCCCGGCCTTGATGAGTGATTCGATGGTGCGCTTGTTGCACACCACGGCGGGGACCTTCATCAGGAAGTCCTTGAAATTGGTGAACGCACCCTTTTCCTCGCGGGCGCCAACCATGGACTGCACCACGTTGGCACCAACGTTCCGGATGGCACCCATGCCGAAGCGGATGTCAGTTCCTACCGGGGTGAAGTTCACGGAGGACTCGTTGACGTCCGGCGGCAGCACCGTGATGCCCATCTTGCGGCACTCGTTCAGGTACATGGCCAGCTTGTCCTTGTCATCACCCACCGAGGTGAGCAGGGCAGCCATGTACTCGGCCGGATACTGCGCCTTCAGGTAGGCGGTCCAGTAGGAGACCACGCCGTATGCGGCCGAGTGCGCCTTGTTGAAGGCGTAGTCGGAGAAGGGCAGCAGAATGTCCCAGAGCGCCTTGATGGCGGCCTCGGAGTAGCCGCGGTCCACCATGCCCTGGTGGAAGCCGGCGTACTGCTTGTCCAGCTCGGACTTCTTTTTCTTACCCATGGCACGGCGCAGGATGTCGGCCTGGCCCAGGCTGAAGCCGGCCACCTTCTGGGCAATGGCCATCACCTGCTCCTGATAAACGATCAGGCCGTAGGTGGTGCCCAGGATCTCCGCCAGCGGTTCCTCAAGCTCCGGATGGATGGGCGTGATTTCCTGCTGCCCGGTTTTGCGCAGCGCATAGTTGGTATGTGAGTTGGCGCCCATGGGGCCCGGCCGGTACAGGGCGATGACGGCGGAAATGTCTTCAAAGTTATCCGGGCGCATGCTCTTGAGCAGCGACCGCATGGGACCGCCGTCGAGCTGGAACACGCCCAGGGTGTCGCCGCTGGCCAGCAGATCATAGGCGGGCTTCAGATCCAGTGGAAGGTCTTCCAGGACCAGGTCCTCACCGCGGTTATTCTTGATGTTCTCCACGGCGTCGGAGACGATCGTCAGGTTCCGCAGGCCCAAGAAGTCCATCTTGATCAGCCCCAGGCCTTCGCAGGTGGGGTAGTCGAACTGCGTAATGACCTGCCCGTCCTGGTCGCGGCGCATGATCGGAATGATGTCGATCAGCGGATCCGAGGACATAATCACGCCGGCGGCGTGCACGCCCCACTGGCGCTTCAGGCCTTCCAGACCCAGCGCGGTGTCGAACACGCGCTGGGAGTCGGGGTCGGTGCGCAGCAGTTCGCGCAGTTCCTCGGCCTCGCCGTACCGTTTGGCGTCCTTGTTGTGCACATCCTGCAGGGACAGGCCCTTGCCCATGACGTCCGGCGGCATGGCCTTGGTCAGGCGCTCTCCGACGGAGAACGGGTAGCCCATGACGCGGGAGGAGTCCTTCAGCGCCTGCTTGGCCTTGATGGTGCCGTAGGTGACGATCATGGCCACACGCTCGTCGCCGTACTTCTCCGTGACGTAGTGAATCACCTCGGAACGGCGCCGATCATCGAAGTCCACGTCAAAGTCAGGCATGGAGACGCGGTCCGGGTTGAGGAACCGCTCAAAGATCAGGCCGTGCTGCAGCGGATCCAGGTCGGTGATGCCCATGGCGTAGGCCGCCATGGAACCGGCGCCGGAGCCGCGGCCCGGGCCCACCCGGATGCCGTTGGCCTTGGCCCAGTTGATGAAGTCGGCCACCACCAGGAAGTAGCCCGGGAAACCCATCTGGGCAATGATGCCCACTTCATAGTCGGCGCGCTTGCGGACGGCGTCGGTGATGCCGTTGGGGTAGCGGCGGTGCAGGCCCGTTTCTACTTCCTTGACGAACCAGGATTCCTCGTTTTCCCCTTCCGGGCAGGGGAAGCGCGGCATGTAGTTGGCGTTGGTGTTGAATTCGACGTCGCAGCGCTCGGCGATGAGCAGCGTGTTGTCGCAGGCCTCGGGGTAGTCGCGGAAGATGGCCCGCATTTCCGCCGGGGACTTCAGGTAGAACTCGTCGGCGTCGAACTTGAAGCGCTTGGGATCCGCCAGGGACGAACCGGACTGGACGCACAGCAGCGCGGCGTGCGCAGAGGCGTCTTCAGCATGGGTGTAGTGCAGGTCATTGGTGGCCACCAGCGGCAGCTGCAGCTCCCTGGCGAGCTTGAACAGGTCAGCCTGGACGTTGCGCTCAATGTCCAGGCCGTGGTCCATGATTTCGCAGAAGAAGTTCTCCGCACCAAAGATGTCCCGGAAGTCCGAGGCAGCCTGGACGGCCTCTTTGTAGAGGCCCAGGCGTAGCTTTGTCTGGACTTCCCCGGACGGGCAGCCGGTGGTGGCGATCAGGCCCTTGCCGTAGGTCTGGAGCAGGTCCCGGTCCATGCGCGGCTTGTAGAGGAAGCCCTCCAGGGAAGCCAGCGAGGACATCCGGAAGAGGTTGTGCATACCCTCGGTGGTCTCGGACCACATGGTCATATGCGTGTAGGCGCCGGCACCGGAAACGTCGTTGCGGCCGCCGTCGCCCCACTTCACGCGGGTCTTGTCCGCCCGTGCCGTACCGGGCGTCAGGTAGGCCTCCACGCCAACAATCGGCTTGATGCCGGCGTTGCGTGCCTTGTTCCAGAAGTCGAAGGCCCCGAACACGAAGCCGTGGTCAGTGGTCGCCACGGCGTTCATGCCCAGCTCTTCAGCGTGGCTGAAGAGATCCGTCAGGCGGGCCGCACCGTCCAGCATGGAGTACTCGGTGTGGTTGTGAAGATGGACAAACGATTTGGAAGAAGTTGCTGAAGCCACCGAACCATTCTAGGCCGGGTTAAAGCCGCAGCCGGACGGCACGCCGCCGCCCGGCTGCGGGCCTCATCACTTCTAAGCCGCGTGCCTTAGACATCCCCGCGCTGCAGGGCGTCGAGCGCGTACTGGAGG
Source organism: Arthrobacter sp. UYP6 (assembly GCF_040547315.1). NCBI lineage: Bacteria > Bacillati > Actinomycetota > Actinomycetes > Micrococcales > Micrococcaceae > Arthrobacter > Arthrobacter sp. UYP6. The sequence continues at coordinate 100,337 of NZ_JBEPPM010000017.1, read as the reverse complement.
TCCTGCGGGTATTCGCTGGTCACTTCCACGCGTTCGCCGGTGCCGGGGTGGGTAAACGCCAGTTTCCGGGCATGCAGCCACTGCCGGGTCAGTCCCAGCTCGGCAGCAAGCTTGGCCTCTGCCCCATAGGTGAGATCTCCGGCACAGGGGTGCCGCAGCGCCGAGAAGTGCACACGGATCTGGTGCGTGCGCCCGGTTTCCAGGTGGACTTCCACCAGGGATGCCTTGCCAAAGGCTTCCAGCACCTCATAGTGGGTGACGGACGGACGTCCGCCTTCCAGGACGGCAAAACGCCAGTCATAGGACGGATGGCGACCAATGGGCGCGTCAATGGTGCCGCGCAGCGGATCCGGCAGTCCCTGGACTACGGCGTGGTACATCTTGTCCACGGTGCGGTCCTTGAAGGCCTGCTTCAACAACGTGTAGGCATGCTCGGTCTTGGCCACCACCATGGCTCCGGACGTTCCCACGTCCAGGCGGTGGACGATGCCCTGCCGTTCAGGAGCGCCGGAGGTTGAAATCCGGTAGCCGGCGGCCGCCAGGCCGCCCACGACGGTGGGCCCAACCCAGCCGGGCGACGGATGAGCGGCAACGCCCACGGGCTTATCGATGACAACAAAATGCTCGTCATCAGCCAGGATCTTCAAACCCTCCACCGGTTCGACGACGACGGCAAGCGGGTCCCGCTGTTCCGGAATGTCCACAGTGACCTGATCCCCGGCGGAAAGCCGGTCCGATTTGTCCAGCTGCCGTCCTGACATGCTGAAGTAGCCGTCAGTGAACCAGGTTGCCGCGGTTGAGCGGGACACGTCCAGGAGCTTGGACAGGACCGCGTCCGCCCGGCCGCCGTCGGCCTCGTCAGGAATCTGCAGAACTGTGTGGATTTCGTTCATTTGGTGTCTTCGCCATTCGTTGTCTCTTTAGTGCCGGTATCCCGGGGTTTGTTTCCCATACCGTGTCCCGGCTCCGGCCCCGGCTCCGGGGCCGGATCCGGGGCCGCGGACCCGGCAGCAGTTCCAGGCGCATCCGCCGCATCATCTGCGGCGGCTATTTCGCTTGGCGTTTCGGCAGGGGTTCGCTGGCCGTCCATACCCACACCGCGCAGGGTCAGCAGACAGACCAGGATCACTCCGGAGACCACGCAGGAATCCGCGATGTTGAAAATCGCAAAGTTGGGCAGGGCAATGAAGTCCACCACATGGCCCTGCCCGAAGGACGGCGCCCGGAACAGCCGGTCCGTCAGGTTCCCCATCGCGCCGCCGAGGACCAGCCCCAGGGCAACCGCCCAGGACAACGAACGGACCTTAAGCATGAGGTAGATCAGGAAGGCACAGACGGCCACCATGATGATGGTGAACACCCAGGTGTGGTCAGTGCCGATCGAGAAGGCAGCGCCCGGGTTGAGGATATAGTGCCAGCGCAGCACCGGCGGCAGAACGTCAGTGACCTGTCCAAGGCTCATGGTGGACTCGACCCACCACTTGGTGAGCTGGTCGATTCCCAGGCCAAGGACGGCGCAGGCCGCCATGATCAGGGCATAGCCGGACCAGGCCGGACGGACATGCGCGCCCGGGCGGCCGGCAGCCTTAGCCGCCACGGGTTCCTCAGAAGATTTCGTCATGGTGCTTTCGTTCGTTGTGTCGCATCGACGGCACGCCGGGGGGCGCTAAGACAACGGGCCGGCTGGCCGGGGCGTCCCGGCCAGCCGGCCCGTGCTTTATCTCAGTTTAGTGCACACATGTCTCCACGGTGCCGTTCGGGTTACGCGTCAGCGGTCTCCGAAGCAACAGATCCGCGTGCGTCCAGATCGCGAAGCTGGCCCTCAATGTAGGCCTTGAGGCGTGAACGGTAGTCACGCTCGAAGCCGCGCAGCTGCTCAACCTTGCGCTCCAGCACAGCCTTCTGCTGTTCCAGGTTGCTGAGGATCTTGCGGCTCTTGTCCTGGGCTTCGCTGACGAGGCCACTGGCTTCGATCTGCGCTTCGGCAATGATCTTGTCCCGCTGTTCAACACCGGCGCCCACGTAGTCGTCGTGCATCTTCTGTGCCATGGCCAGAATGCCTGCGGCAGTCTCGGTGTTGCTGGCTGCGCTGGCAGGGGCTGCTGCGGCAGCGGCCGGTGCCGCAGCGGCGGGAGCCGGTGCCTCAACCTTGGGCTCTTCGACCTTTGCGGCCGGCGCCTTCGGCTCCTCAGCCTTGACGGGCTCGGGCTTCTTTTCTTCCTTCACGGGTGCCGTGACCTGCTCGGTCTTGGCTGCAGCGGAAACCGGAGCAGGTACCGAGCCTTCGCTCTTGTTGCCTGCAAGGCATTCCGCGAGCTGGCCGCGAAGATCTTCATTCTCGGCGTTCAGGCGGCGCAGCTCGACGACGATCTCGTCGAGGAAATCGTCAACCTCGTCCTGATCGTAGCCCTCACGGAACTTGGTCGGCTGGAACCGCTTATTGACAACATCTTCTGGCGTCAGAGCCATCTGGTCACCTCACACTGGTTATAAGATTCGCCTGCGAGTCAAGCAGACGGTTCTACGTACAGAATAACGAACATAAAAAATCTAAGGGGTCTTATTCTTTTTCACAGTATATCTTCCGGGGGAGGAAAACTAACCGACCCCCGATCCCCCGCGGAACCTAGACGAGGACGTTGGTCACGATCGTCTTGGCGATCGCAACGAGGATGAACAGCACAATGAAGGCCAGGTCCAGCGAAATACCGCCCAGCCGCAGCGGCGGAATGAACCTGCGCAGCAGCCGGATAGGAGGATCGGTGGCGCCATAGATCACGGAGGCGAGCACCAGGGCCGGCCCCTTAGGGCGCCATTGGCGTGCGAAGATCTGGACTGCGTCGTAAACAATCCTCAGGAACAGAGCAAACTGAAAGAGCACCAGCAGCACATACAGCAGGGAAAAAATAATACTCACGCGTGTTGTTTCGTTTCAGGGGAGGCCGCAGCGATCCGCAGTGACCCCGCTGTTGCGGGCACGCGGTCAGCTCTGGTTGAAGAATGCAGACTGGGATTCGCTGACCTTTTTGTCATCCCCCAGCACCTCCACGTAGGAGGGCGACAGGAGGAAGACCTTGTTGGTCACGCGTTCAATGCTACCGCGCAGGCCAAAGACAAGGCCAGCGGAGAAATCGACAAGCCGTTTGGCATCTGCTTCACCCATGTCGGTGACATTCATGATCACGGGAATACCATCACGGAAACTCTCGCCAATGATCTTGGCATCGTTGTAGGAACGGGGGTGGACGGTGGTGATCTGGCGCAAGCCAGCCACTTCCTCTCGGGATGACGGTGCTCGTTTGATCGGCGTGACCGGTGCGCGGTATTCTTCGACGGCGGTGCGGAGCACAGCTGCCGGGGCCGGCTCGGCGTCGTTATCCGGCCGTTCTGTCCGTTCGGTGCGCTCTGTACGCTCAGGGCGATCGGTCCGCTCGAACTCAGGGGCGTACTCCTCGGTGTTGCGCGCCGGGGTGTCCCGCTGGCTCTTCTGCTCAGACTCGTAGTTCTCGTCACCGTCGGCGAGCCCAAGGTAAATCATTGTCCTGCGCATTGCGCCAGCCATGGTTGCTCCTTCTAGAACTTCAGCGCCGTAGCACCCGTCCCTCGCCAAATGAGAGACTTTCCTGCAATAGACGCTACCGTACCGGCGGCCGCGGCCCGAGAATATCGGAGCCGATCCTCAGGTGTGTCGCTCCGCATTCCAGGGCTGCTTCCAGATCCCCGCTCATGCCGGCGGAGACCGCTGTGGCTCCGGGGAAGTCCCGGCACAGCAGTTCGGACAAACCGCGCAGTCTTGCGAAAGCCTCCCGCGGATCTGCGCCCAGAGGCGCCACAGCCATCACACCGGCCAGCCGGAGACCGGCCTCTGCCTCGATGGCTTCGGCCAGGCCCGGAAGCTCTGAGGGCAGGGCTCCCCCGCGTCCGGCACCGGAGGCTGCTCCGGACCCGCTTCCGGCCCCCGGGTCCAGCGTTTCCCGCAGGTCCACCTGCAGGAAACACTCCAGCGCCTCCCTGGGCAGCCCGCCTGCCTCTGCCCGGCGCTGCTGTTCGGCAGCCATGGCCTTTCCCAGAGCATGGACCAAGGAGATGCGGTCTACTGAGTGCACGGCGGATGCATAGCGAACCACCGATTTGGCTTTGTTGCTTTGCAGCTGGCCGATGAAATGCCAGTTCAGGTTCAGGTCCGACGTCTCAGCGGCCTTCGCTGCTGCCTCCTGGGCTTTGTTTTCCCCCATGTCGGTGACCCCCAGGGCAGCGAGCAGTTCAACGTCGCTGGCCGGAAAATACTTGGTGACCACAATGAGCGTGGGTTCGGCCGAGCCGGCAGCCGCTGACCGGATGCGGGTGCGGACCCGTTGCAGTCGATCGGAGAGTTCGGCGGATCGTTCCGCCGCGGTAGTGCTGAAAGTCATAGGGCATTCCTTGGTTCTAGGACACCGCAGCTGCAGTGCGGGCGCCCGCTGGGTTAGCTGCGCCAGATCAGGCCGGCGAGCCGCCCTGCGTCGGCACTGCGGCGGTGCGAGTAAAGATCATCTGATTCCAGTGTGCATCCGCCCAGGCGGAGCACCTCCACGCCCAAGCCGGCCAGCTGCGCTTCCGCGCCGGCAGGCAGGTCCAGCGCCGGGGTTCCCCAGCGGGTGCGTGACTGCAGGGCCGGCATCGCTTCAGCGGCTTCGTCAAGCATCATCCGGGGCACCTCGTAGCACTGCCCGCACACCGCGGGCCCGATCCAGGCCCGGATGCTGACCGCGCCGGCTTCACGCATCCCGCGCACCGTGTTGACCAGGACGCCCTCCAATAGACCCCGGCGTCCGGCGTGGGCCGCTGCGGTCACCACGCCGCGGCTGCCCAGCCCGGCCAGCGCTACGGGCACGCAGTCTGCCACCATCACAGCCAACGGCACGGAACCGTCAGTGCTCACAAGCGCGTCCGCCGTGGGCGGATCCCCGGCACCCGAGGATCCTGTGGGTCCTGTGGGTCCTGGCACTGCCACAACAACGGCGGAGTGCACCTGATTCATGAACCTCAGCGAACCGCCGGGAACCTTCATACGCCGCTCCAGCGCTGCCCGCCGCATCATCACCTGGGCCGGATCGTCCCCCACATGCAAAGCGAGGTTGCCCGCCTCCGTATTGGTGAACGCGACCGTCAGGCCGTCACCGACCTGCGCCTGCCACCAAAACATTGTCGAACAACCTCGCTGCTGCCGGGCGTTCCGGACTGCTGCCCGGACCGGGTGTTATTTCAGGAAATGCTGTTACTTCAGGAAGTCAGGGACATCCAGGTCATCATTGCGTCCAGTGGACAGGTCCGACTCCACGACGGCGGGCAGGTCAACGTCAAAACCTGCATCGGCCGGAACATCGCTGTGCTGAGTGGAGCGCTGCGACCAGGCGGACAGTCCGGCAGACGCCGGCGCAGCGCCGGCGTAGCTGCCGCCGGCCGGAGCACTGACCGGCGGTGCGGCAGGCTCGGCAGGCTTGTGGGAGACCGGCTGGGAGGTGACGTCCACCTGGTCAAACCCGGCAGCGATCACGGTCACGCGGGCCTCATCACCCAGGGCATCGTCAATGACGGCACCAAAGATGATGTTGGCTTCGGGGTGGGCCACTTCCTGCACCAGGCGCGCAGCTTCGTTGATTTCGAACAGGCCGAGGTCGGAGCCACCCTGAATCGAGAGCAGGACACCGTGGGCGCCGTCGATGGACGCTTCCAGCAGAGGAGAAGCTATTGCCAGCTCGGCAGCCTTGACGGCCCGATCCTCCCCTCGTGCGGAACCGATGCCCATGAGGGCCGAACCGGCACCCTGCATGACGGACTTAACGTCGGCGAAGTCAAGGTTGATCAGTCCGGGAGTGGTGATCAGGTCAGTGATGCCCTGGACGCCGGAGAGCAGCACCTGGTCAGCGGAGCGGAAGGCGTCCAGCATGGACACGTTCCGGTCGCTGATGGAGAGCAGGCGGTCATTGGGGATGACGATGAGCGTATCGACTTCGTCGCGCAGGGTGTCAATGCCCGACTCCGCCTGATTGGAACGTCGCCGGCCTTCGAAGGTGAAGGGGCGCGTCACCACGCCGATGGTCAGAGCACCGAGGGAACGGGCAATGCGTGCCACGACGGGCGCGCCGCCGGTACCGGTTCCGCCACCCTCACCTGCGGTGACGAAGACCATGTCGGCCCCGCGAAGGACCTCCTCGATCTCCTCGGCATGGTCCTCGGCGGCCTTGCGGCCAACCTCCGGATCAGCACCGGCACCCAGGCCGCGCGTCAGCTCACGACCAACGTCGAGCTTCACGTCGGCGTCACTCATCAGCAGTGCCTGCGCATCGGTGTTGATGGCGATGAACTCCACGCCTCGGAGCCCTACGTCGATCATCCGGTTTACGGCGTTCACGCCACCGCCGCCGATGCCGACGACCTTGATGACGGCCAAGTAATTCTGCGGTGCTGCCACGTCCTGTGTCCCTTGTTCGAATCTGTGCAACTGATCATTGGGTGGCCGGAATGCTTCCGACCGAAAACCTTGAACCTGACCTGTAACCTTCAACCGGAAACCCTAAGCCTCTAGTTGAACGTTATAGTTATGTCAAGTAATCCTCTACCAGTGACGCTATGGGGCGAAAACTGGTTCTGCAATTACCTCTGCCGCGTGTCGGATTATTCTTTGCCGCAGGAGGGAAATATCACCGTGTGACCGGCGCGGTGGGGGTGCTGACGTCAAACACCTGAACGGGCGGGTCCTTGGGCGGCATCTGCAGCATCGCTTCGACCACACGCGCCTTGGCCACGTTTGCTTCGGCGCTCCCCCAGAATACCGTTTGCCCGTTGGTGAGCTTCAGCTCCACCGAGTCGACCGACGACGCCGCGGCATGGTCCAGCTGGGCAAGCACCTTTTCCGGAAGCACTGCCAGTACCGACGTGACCGTGCTGAACACGGCACTTTTTACGGCGTCGGTACCGCCGTCGATCAGCGGAAGCCGGGCCTCGGCCCGGCTAGCCACCGTTCCGATCTCCAAACCCTGCTCGTCAATCAGCAGGAAGGTGCTGCCGCTTTGCAGGACCGCCACCGGAACACGTTCGGTGATGGTCACCACGATCTCGGAGGGTGGCTTGGCAACGATATCCACGGCGGCAACCTCCGGCCGGTCGGCCAGCAGGGCGGCAACGTCGCCGTCGTCGATCGTGGTCAGCGGCTGTCCCATGAGCGGCTGCAGGGCACGGTTGACCTGGTCGGTGGGCAGCAGGGAATTTCCCTGCACGGTGACCGTCTTCAGCGCCAGCGCCGGAGACAGGAAAAGGAACGCAAGGAAGGCGCCGAGCAGCACAACCGCGGTCACGGCCGTTATGAGCAGCCACCGCCGCCGGCGGCGAACGGGTGGCTCAGGAAACGCCAGCACGGTGGCCGTGACCGACTCACCGGCTTCGGTTCCCGAGTCCCGCTGATAGCTCTCCGACATACCGACGGAGGACGGCGGCAGCCCGGTGCCGATGTGCGGCCGCCAGCCCCGGGATGCCGAGTCGTTGTGGCCGGCGGAGCGCCGCGTGCCGCCGCGTCCACCGCCGGCCGGACGGCCTGGATCCACTTCGGGACGGCGCGGTTTCCTGCTACCCATGAAGCTCCCTCATCGGTGCCTGCTGAGCAGTCGAAGAGTCCGCAGGGTTACCGGTGTCCGGAGCGGTGTCCGGCAGGGTGCCTGCGGACACCTCAGCCTTGGCCAGCTCCTGCACCAGGACAGCACCGAACTGGGTGACGTCGCCTGCACCCACGGTGAGGATGATGTCGCCCGGCGCTGCACAGCGGCAGATATCCCGCACTGCCTGCGCGGCGTCCGGGGCATAGCCACCGGGCCGGTTCACCCGGGAGGTGATCAGCTCACTGGTGACCCCCGGGACGGGATCCTCCCGCGCCGCATAGATGTCAAGCACTGTGGCAGTGTCTGCACGTTCCAGAGCGGAGGCAAACTCCTCCGCAAAGGCAAGCGTGCGGCTGAACAGGTGGGGCTGGAACAATACATGCACCCGGTGTCCGGCGGCAACCGTTCGGGCTGCTTCCAGTGCTGCCACCAGTTCTGTCGGATGGTGGGCGTAGTCATCGAACACCCGCACTCCGCGGACCGCGCCTTTGGCTTCAAAACGACGGGCGGCGCCGGAAAACACTGATAGGCCGGCCGCGGCCAGGGCGGGATCCACGCCCAGTCCCAGTCCCACGGTGAAGGCGGCGGCGGCGTTGCGGATATTGTGCGCACCCGGGACCAGAAGCCGCAGTTCCTGCTCGCACTCCAAACCGTCCAGGCTGAAGCGGAGCACGGATACGGATCCGCTGGCCAGCGGGCGTGTGTCGGTGATCCGGATGTCCGCATTTTCGCTGTAACCGTAGGTGCGAACCCGCGCGGCACCGGAACGGCTCACCACATCGGCGGCACCGGGATCGTCCGCGCAGGCCACCAGAAGCCCTTCAGGCGGCAACAGCCGGACAAACTGGTCGAACGAGGCAAAGACAGCTTCCTCGGTGCCGTAGTGGTCCAGATGGTCGGCCTCGACGTTGGTGATAACGGAAATTCGCGGGAGATAGTTCAGGAAGGACCCGTCGGACTCGTCGGCTTCAGCAACAAACACGTCGCCGCTGCCGAAGGCCGCATTAACTCCCAGTGCCGCCACGTCGCCGCCAATGGCGAAGGACGGATCCAATCCGGCTTCGCGCAGCAGGACGGTCACCATGGCGGTGGTGGTGGTTTTTCCGTGCGTCCCGGCAACTGCAACCACGTCCTGTGTGCCCATGGCCGCGGCCAAGGCCACCGAGCGGTGGATGACCCGCAGACCCATCTCACGAGCGGCGGCAAGTTCAGGGTTTTCGGGACGGATGGCAGTGGAGACCACTACAGTGTCAGCGCCCTGAACGTTCGCCGCTTCCTGGCCCACATACACTCTGGCGCCGAGGGCTTCCAAAGCACGCAGGCCTGCAGAGTCACGGGAGTCCGAGCCGGACACTTCGACGCCCTGGCCGATCATGACCCGCGCTACGGCGGACATGCCGGCACCTCCGAGCCCGATGAAATGCACCCGGCCAAGGTCCGATAACTTCAGCTTGCTCATGCGTGTGACCTTACGTTTGCAGCGAGAATGAATTCCGCCATCCGGCGGTCCGCATCACGAATACCGGAGGCTGCCGAAGCGGCCGACATGGCATCCAATGCGGCAGGATTGGCCAGCAAAGGTATCAGCCTGTCTGATATCCACTGCGCTGTGAAGAGTGAATCCGAAACAACCAGCGCTCCCCCGGAAGCCACCAGCCCGGCGGCGTTCAGCGCCTGCTCTCCGTTTCCGTGCGGCAGTGGGACCAGGACCGCGGGCAGGCCCACTGCGCTGATTTCGCAGACTGTGCCCGCGCCGGAGCGCGCAAGCAGCAGATCCGCAGCGGCGTAGGCCTGTTCCATCCCGTCCACATATTCCATCTGACGGTAAGACGGAGCCGTGAGCAGTCCTCCGTCGGACGTGAGCAGTTGCTTGCCGCGGCCGGTGATGTGCAGGGTTTGGATACCGGCCGCTGCCAGGGCGGGAAGCGCCTCTTCCACCGCCCGGTTGATGCTGGCGGCACCGGAGGAACCGCCGGTGACCACCAGGGTGGGACGGTCCGGGTCCAGCCCCAGGGCCTCCCGCGCGCCGGCTCGTTCATGGGCGCGGTCCAGACCCGAGATTTCGCGGCGCATGGGCATTCCCACCAATTGCGCGCCAGGCAGCTTGGTTTCCGCAAAGGCGGTGCCGACGACGTCGGCGAAGCGTGCCCCCACGCGGTTGGCCAGCCCGGGGCGGGCATTGGCCTCGTGCACGATGATGGGCAGTTTCCGGCGGCGGGCAGCGAGATAGACCGGAGTGGAAACGTACCCGCCCACGCCCACGACGACGTTGGCCGCAGCCTCATCGAGAATCTCCCCTGCCTGCTTCACGGCACGCAGAAGCCTGCCGGGCAGCCGGATAAGGTCACCGCCGGGCTTGCGGGGCATGGGGACACGGTCGATGACCGCAAGCTCAAAACCGGCAGCCGGAACCAGCCGGGTTTCCATTCCGGCAGCGGTTCCCACAACCTTGATGCGGGCCTCGGGCACGGCGTCCCGCACGGCTCCGGCAACCGCGAGCAGCGGACTGATATGCCCGGCGGTGCCGCCTCCGGCGAGGACGAGGGACAGGGGACGTTGCGTCATGGAGCTGATGGTTCACTTTCAGAAAGTTTTTGTTCTGGGATTTTACGGGCAAAGGAGAGCAGAACCCCAACAGCGGCCAGGGTAAAGGTCAGGGATGACCCGCCGTAGGAGATAAAGGGCAGCGGCACGCCGATCACGGGCAGCAGTCCCGTCACCATCGCAATATTCACGAACGCCTGGCCGATGATCCAGACCAGGATGGAACCGCAGATTATCCGGATGAACGGATCGGTGTGCCGCATGGTCATCCGGATGGTGGCCACCGCCAGGACGCCGAAGAGCAGCACGATCAGGAGCGTTCCCAGCAGCCCGAATTCCTCGCCGATGATCGCAAAGATGAAGTCGTTGTGTGCTTCAGGAATCCAGCTCCACTTTTGCCGGCTCTGGCCAATGCCCACACCGAACCAGCCTCCGGAGGCCAGCGCATACATGCCTGCGTTGGCCTGGTCACAGAGACCGGCACCGCAGTCCTGCCCCAGCCAGGCGCTGATCCGGCTGGTGCGGTTGCCGCTGGCCAGGGACATCAGGATGGCTCCGGCGCCGCCGGCAGCCACCATTGCCGCCAGGAACCGCAGCGGGGTCCCGGCAAAGAACAGGGCGGCAATCATGATCATGCCCATGATGATCACCGTGCCGAGGTCTTTACCGATCAGGACAAGCCCAATCAGGATGGCCCCGCCCGGAAAGACCACCGGCACCAGGGCATGCTTCCACGAGGTGAGGAGTTTCTGCTTCACGGACAATACGGAGGCGAACCAAATGGCCATGGCCAGCTTTGCTGCTTCCGACGGCTGGCCGGTGATGGGACCGATTTTGATCCAGTTCCGGTTGCCGTTCACCTCTTCGCCAATGCCGGGGATAAAGACCAAAATCAGTAGGAAGAAAGCTGCAACCATGCCCAGCCAGGCCAGTTTCCGAAAGGCCTGGGGACCAAGACGGGAGAGCCCCAGCATGGCTGCGACACCCAGCGCCGCAAACATGGCCTGCTTCACGAAGAAGCCGAAGGTGCTGCCCACGGATTCCCCGGCCGAAGCGGCAATTGATTCCACGGAGGAAGCGGAGAGCACCATCATCAGGCCAATGGCAGTCAGGGCCAGCGAAGCGCCGAGGATGGTGTAGTAGGCCGAGCCTGTTGCGTTGCGACGGCTGCCTTCGAGCGCGATGATGCCGCGTTCCAGCAGCGAGGGTTTCTTCTCAGGATCGGCGGGCTTCCGGCCGGCGCGGCCGGACACTTTCCGCTCGGAGGCGGCCCGGGCCGACGGCGGGGCGGAGCGCTCCGGCTTCCCTGCCTTCGATGCGGACCCCACCGGGGCTGCTTGGGTTGTTTGGCGCGAGGAACGGAGCACCGGCTTACGCGGTTTCCCTGAAGATGTAGTTGCCATCTAGGGCTCCTTAGGAGTCGGCGCCTGTCCCTCCACGTACCCGCGGACGGCCTCGATGAAAGCGTTCCCGCGGTGCGCGTAGGACGCGAACTGATCCATGGACGCCGCTGCCGGCGCCATCAGGACAGTGTCTCCGGAACGGGCTTCAGCGGCTGCGGCCGCAACGGCCAGAGCCATGACTTCCTCGCCGCTGACCACTGCTGCTGCTGCATGCCTCCCACCAGTGTGGGGCGGAACCGCGTCAATCACCCGGACGTCGGGAGCGTGTCGCGCCAGGGCAGAGCGAAGGTCGGCGGAATCAGCACCGATCAGGATGACCGACCGCAGGCGCGGAGCATGATCCCGGATGAGGTCCTCGTAGCTAACCCCCTTGGACAGTCCGCCGGCAATCCACACCACTGAGCTGAAAGCTGAAAGTGAGGCAGCCGCGGCATGCGGGTTGGTCGCCTTCGAATCATTGATCCACAGAATGTCGTTCAAACGGGCGACCGGCTGGATCCGATGGTCTCCGGGGTCGTAGGCACGGAGCCCGTCCCGCACCGCAACCGGCTCCACACCGTAGGCCCGGACCAGAGCTGCGGCCGCCAGGGCATTGGCCACCATGTGCCGCGGCGCGTACTCGCCGAGGTCGGCCCTGGAGGCAAGTTCCGCGGCAGAGTCCTTGCGCTGCTCGATAAACGCACGGTCCACTAGGAGGTTCTCCACCATCCCCACCATGGACACCGCCGGCATGCCGGTGGTGAACCCAACCGCCCGGCAGCCTTCCACGACGTCGGCTTCTTCGACCATGCGCTCGGTCTCGGCCTGCTCGGCGTTGTAGATGCAGGCAACACGGGTGTTCTCGTAGATCTTTGCCTTGTCAGCCAGGTAGGCCTCATAGGATCCGTGCCAGTCCACGTGGTCTTCGGCCACGTTCAGGCACACGCTCGCCAGCGGCGACAGGGAGGAGGACCAGTGCAGCTGGAAGGAGGACAGCTCCACGGCGATCACGTCGAAGCCCTCCGGGTCGCGGATGGCGTCCAGGATGGGAGTTCCCACGTTGCCGGCGGCGATGGCGCGCAGCCCGGCTGCCCGAAGCATGCTCTCGGTCATGCCCACCGTGGTGGTCTTGCCGTTGGTGCCGGTGATGGTTAGCCATTCGGCAGTTTTACGACCCTCGCGGATGCGGACCCGCCAGGCGAGTTCCACGTCGCCCCAGACCGGGATTCCGGCGACGGCGGCAGCAGCCATCAAGGGGTGGGACGGGCTGAACCCGGGCGAGGTAACCACCAGGTCAGCGGGCTCTCCTTCCACCGCAGGAAGCGTTGCGGCATGCTCCGCCCCGAGCAGGACGTCGGCGGCCCCCACAATCCGCAGGGTGTCCGCCTTGGCCCGGTTCTCTTCGGTGTCCCTTGCGTCCACCACCACTACGCGCGCCCCGAGCTCGATCAGGGTGTCAGCTGCGGAGAAGCCGGACAGGCCAATACCGGTGACCACCACGCGCAGTCCGCGCCAGGGCGCATCCCAGGTGGTGAGTTCATCCAGCCGGGACGTTCCGCCGCCGGTTTCTGTTGGTTCGCTCAATTTCCTACCACCCATTCCGCGTAGAAGATGCCAAGGGCGACGGCAACGCACAGCCCGGCAACAATCCAGAAGCGGACCACCACCGTGACTTCCGCCCAGCCCTTGAGCTCGAAGTGGTGCTGCAGCGGCGCCATTTTGAACACGCGCTTTCCGCCGCTGATCTTGAAATATCCCACTTGGATGATGACCGAAAGTGTGATGATCACGAACAATCCGGCCAGGATCACCAGCAGCAGTTCGGTGCGGGAGAGGATGGCAAAGGCGGCAATGGCGCCGCCGATGGCGAGGGATCCGGTATCTCCCATGAAGATCTTGGCGGGAGAGGTGTTCCACCAAAGGAAGCCCACCAGGGCCCCGGCCATCGCGCCGGCCAGCAGGGCAAGGTCCATCGGGTCGCGGACTTCATAGCAGACGGCACCGGAGCCCGGTGCTCCGCAGCTCTGGTTGGACTGCCAGATACCGATGAGGAAGTAGGCACCGAAGACCAGGATGGAGGCACCCGCGGCAAGCCCGTCCAGGCCGTCGGCCAGGTTAACGCCGTTGGTGGTTCCGGTGATGATCAGGTTGGCCCAGAGGATGAAGAGAATGGCGCCAATCAGGGTCCCGGCAAAAGCCAGGTCCAAACCGGTGTCCCGGATGAAGGAAATCTCGGTGGAGGCCGGGGTCCGTCCCTGTCCATTGGGGAAGTTCAGGGCCAGGATGGCGAATGTGACGCCCACCAGCGTCTGCAGGATGATCTTCGCCTTGGCGTTAAGTCCGAGGCTGCGCTGGCGGGAGATCTTGGTGTAGTCGTCAATGAAACCGACCAGCCCCATGCCGACCATCAGGAACAGGACCAGGAGCCCGGAGGCGGAAGGACCGAAGCTGCCCGGATGGATGGCAAAGCTGATCAGGTGCGTGAGGAAGTAGGACGCCACCACCGAGGCCACGATGACGGCCCCGCCCATGGTGGGAGTACCGCGCTTGGTGTGGTGCGACGTGGGTCCGTCGTCGCGGACAAACTGTCCGTAGCTCTTCTTGACCAGGAAACGGATAAACAGCGGGGTGCCGGCAAAGGCAAGGATCATCGCCAGGCTAGACCCGATAAGCAGGGAAACCACTACTGGACGCCTCCGGCTTCCCCGGCAAGGTCCGGGCTGGTGTGCTGCGGCGCTGACGCCGGCAGGGAAGAGTCTGAAGATAGGGCGTTCAAAGCTATCCGATCACCGAGATGGCGCAGGGCAGCGCCGTTTGAGGATTTGAAGAGGACAACGTCGCCGGGTTCCAGGGAGTCCGCCAGGATGCGTTCGGCGTCTTCGGGCGTTTCAACGAAAACGGATTCGTCTCCCCATGAACCTTCCATGACGGCGCCGGTGTGCATCGCGCGGGCTCCGGTGCCCACGACGATCAGCTGCGAAATGTTCAGGCGGACCACATAGCGTCCCACGGCGTCATGCTCAGTAACCGAGGAATCGCCGAGTTCGAGCATTTCACCCAACACGGCCCAGGTGCGCCTGCCCCGTCCCAGCTCGGCCAGGGTGCGCAGAGCGGCGCGCATGGACTCGGGATTGGCGTTATAGGCATCGTTGATGACGGTGACACCGTCGGCACGGTCGGTGCGTTCCATGCGCCAGCGGCTGGCTGCCTTCTGCCCGGAGAGGCCTGCGGCAATCCGTTCCGCGGGAATTCCCGCGGCGAAAGCTGCGGCAGCGGCCGCCAGCAGATTTGCGGTGTGGTGCGCGCCGATCAGACCCGACGCGACCGGATAATCACTCCCGTCGGGGAAGCGAAGGGTGAAGACGGGCCGGCCCTGGTCATCGGTTCGCGCGTCGAGTGCCCGCACGGCTGACTTGGCGCCGTGGGCCTCCTCCGGTGAGGAGGTGAAGTAAAGGATCTCCACACCGGTGCCTGCCCGTGCGGCCATGGCGGCCACGCGGATGTCATCGGCGTTGAGGATTGCGGTGCCTCCGGAGGCAAGTGCCTCCACCATTTCGCCCTTGGCCCGGGCAATGTTCTCCACGCCGCCAAATTCCCCGGCGTGTGCAGTGCCCACGCCCAGGACGACGCCGATGTCCGGCTGAACCATGGAGGCCAGGTACTCGATGTGGCCAATGCCGGTGGCGCCCATCTCCATGACGAGATACCGGGTTCCGTAGCCGGCGCCGAAAATGGTCAGCGGCACGCCTACCTCTCCGTTGTAGGAGCCCACGGGTGCCACTGTTTCGCCTTCGGCCCGCAGGATTCCGGCGAGCAGGTCCTTAGTGGTGGTCTTGCCTGCCGATCCGGTGATTCCAATGACGGTCAGCGGCGAAGAGGCCCGCAGCCGCCGGACAATGTCCGCTGCGAGGGTGCCCATGGCCAGCACCACGTCCGGGACGAGGACCGCCGGGTACACGGTTCCGGCGGAATCCTGGACCGGGCGCTCGACGAGGGCCAGGACGGCGCCGCGTTCAAAGGCGGCGCCCACAAAGAGGTGGCCGTCTGAATGCTCGCCGGGTTTGGCGATGAAGAGGGAGCCCGGGGAGGCTTCCCTGGAGTCGGTTGTGGCCGAGTTCACGATCGTTGTGGCTGCCTGCGCGGCTCCGCCGATCAGTTCGCCGCCCGTAATTGCCGCTATGTCTGCTGCACTAAGTTCAATCATGACGTTTTAGGACTCTACCCCGTTGCCGGACAGCACAGGGAATCCGTACCGTGTCAAAGCCTGCCGTAGTTCAACGCGGTCGTCGAGGGCCAAATTCACTCCTTTTACTTCCTGGAATACTTCATGTCCCCGGCCTGCGACCAGCACGGTGTCCTGCGGGCGGGCCAGCGCCACGGCGCGGTCTATGGCCGCTGCGCGCGGAGCCACCTCAAGAACTTCGCAGGACACTGACCCGCTCTCAAGGGCTGCACGGGCCCCGGCCAGGACATCGGCCCGGATAGCCGCTTCATCCTCGTCATGGGGGTCATCGTCAGTGATGATCACCACATCCGAGAGGCGTGCGGCAATGGCTCCCATCAGGGGCCGCTTGGTTTGGTCGCGCTGACCGGTCGCACCGAAGACTACGATGACACGCGGCGGGATGTCCGCACTGCCGGAACCGGCCGCCTCAGCTGTGTCCGCACCCGGGGCTTCCCGGCGGACGGATTCCAGCGTGCGGGCCAGGGCATCCGGGTTGTGGGCAAAGTCGACGATTGCGGCGGGGGCCTCCCCCACCAGCTGCATCCGACCGGGAACTTCGACGGTGAACGGGTCGCTGCGGTCCAGGGCGTCCTGCAGCTGTGCAGCGTCCACCCCCGAAGCCAGCACCATGACGGCGGCCAGGGCGGCATTGGAGACATTGAAGGTGCCTGGAAGTCCGGTTCCGGCCCGGAGGACCGTGCCGCCGGGGCCGGCGAGCACAAACCTGTGGCCCAGGCCGGTGCGCACAACGTCGGTGACGCGCCAGTCTGCTTCGCCGCCGCCGTCGTGCGTGGCAAGCGTCCAGACGGGCACCGGCGAGGCTGCGGCCATCCGCGCCCCCCAGTCATCATCCACGCATATGACGGCCCGCTTGGCGCGCTCCGGAGTGAAGAGCGCGGCCTTGGCGGCAAAGTACTCCTCCATGGAACCGTGCAGGTCCAGATGATCCTGGGTGAGATTGGTGAAACCGGCAACGTCAAAGACCACGCCGTCCACGCGCCGGTAGGAAATGGCGTGGGAGGAGACCTCCATGGCGGCGGCATCCAAGCCCTTTTCGCGCATCAGCGCCAGCAGACCGTGGACCTGGGGGGATTCCGGTGTGGTGAGGGTGCTGGCGATGGGCTTTCCCCCGGCAAGGATTTCAATGGTCCCGATCAGCCCGGTGGTTTTGCCCAGAGCGCTCAGAAGGGAGTTGATGAAGTACGTGGTGGTGGTCTTGCCGTTGGTGCCTGTCACACCGAAGAGCGTGGGTGCACTGCCGTCCTGCGGCCTGCTGCCGAAAACCACTGCGGCCAGCGGGCCCACCAGCCTGCGCGGGTCACCGGCAACGAAGACGGGCACAGGCAGATCCGCCAGCAGGCGCGCTCCCTCTGCATCGGTCAATACTGCCGCCGCGCCGGCGCCGGCCGCAGCGGAAGCAAAACGGGCGCCGTGGTGGCGGGCACCGGGAAGCGCCACGTACAGATCCCCGGGCTGGACCTCACGCGAGTTGATCGTAAGTCCGGACAGCATGATGTCCGTGTCCGCGTCCGCTGTCCGAACGGGCTCGAAGCCGGGCAGGCCGGAGGCCAAGAGAGAGTCCGCCGCTGCCCGCAGGGACACCGGTTGAACTGCTGATGGCCGCATTCCGCTCCCCGGCAGCTCCGGATGGCGTTGATCACTTGTAGGCACTGCGTTGCTCCAGAAAATTGACGTGGTACTCGAAAAAGGTCAGCCCGTTATGGTCGGCGCCGGGGCGCCGGCGCTAACCGGCCCGCGGGGCGCGGGGTCAGTACTCCACGGGATACAGCTCAGGCGCAGAGGTGGATGGCGGAACGTTTCGGGTGGTCAGGACCTGCTGCATGACCTTCTTGAAGGTCTTGCCCGGATCCAGGACCTGCAGTGATCCTTCCGGCCGCTGCAAAGTCACCACCACCACATACTGCGGATCATCCATGGGTGCAATACCAGCATAGGAGAGTGTGTAGCCGTCATATCCACCGTTAGCCGCCGGGGCCTCGGCAGTACCCGTCTTGGACCCCACCCTGTATTGCTCCAGGGCCCCGCCCTTTCCGGATCCTTCGGCCGTGACGGTCTCCAGCATGTGTTGGACTTCACGGGCAGTTTCCTCCGAGACCACACGGGTGGATTCAGTCTTCTCGGCGGCAGTCTCCGAACCGTCGGCTCCGATGTAACTGTCAATGAGGCTCGGTGCCTGCCGGACGCCGTCGTTCGCGATCGTTTGGTACACCATGGCCGTGTGCAACGCCGTTTGGGCGAGGCCCTGCCCAAAGAGCACTGTGTACTGCTGCCGGCCGTCCCATTCCTCTGGCTGGGCAAGGAGACCCACGGTCTCCCCGTTGAGGCCCACGTTCAGGGGTTCTCCGATGCCGAACTTCTTCAGCCAGTCGTAGCGTTCCTGCGCAGTGAGCTGCTGTCCGATCATGACCGTGCCCGTGTTCATGGACTTGGTGAGGATGCCGGCGGCCGTCATGTGCACCGTGCCGTGGTCGAAGGCATCTTTGAACGTCTGTCCGTCCACCGTGTAGGTGGACGGGATTTCGAACTGGGACAGCGGGTCAATGATTCCCTGTTCCAGGGCCCCCGCCATGGTGATGACCTTGGTGGTGGAGCCCGGTTCGAAGGGGACGGTCACGGACAGCGGCTGCCGGGACTCGGGCGGCGTCAGGCCCGGATTGTTCGGGTCAACCGTGGTGGACTCCGCCATGGTGATGATGCGGCCCGTCTTGGCCTCAACCACCACCACGTTGCCCCAGTCCGCGTTGTACTCCGCCACCTGGCTCGCAATGGTCTGCTGGGCGAACCACTGCAGATCCTGGTCGATGCTGAGTTTGACCGAATCCCCGTCCCGCACCGGGACGTCTTCGTTGGTGGCGTAGGGGATGCGGATGCCGTCGCCGCCAATCTCGTACGTCTTGCTGCCCGCCTCCCCCGCCAGCACATCATCCTGCGTCAGCTCCAGGCCTTCCTGCGGGCCGTCGGTGCCCAGGAAACCAACAATGGATCCGGCCACCGAACCGGAGGGATAAGTGCGCAGCGTGGTCCGGTCGGCGTAGATGCCGGGGAACTTCACGGCCAGGACTTTGTCCTTGATCTCCGGGGTGACCGTCTTTGCCACAAAGTTGAACGTGTTGTTTCCCAGCACGGCGGCCCGTAGCGTTTCCGGATCCTGGCCAAGGATCGCCGAGAGCTCCTCGAACGCCTTCTCAAAGGAGACAACCTCCTTGCCGGCAGCATTCCGGCGCTCGTATTCCTGGTCCTCCACATAGTCATGGGAGAGAGTCTGGTCCACGACAATGTCGAACCGCTCAACACTGCGGGCAAGATAATTGCCCTCGGAGTCAAGGATGCTGCCGCGCAGCGCCGGGACAGCCACAGTCCGCAGGCGTTCGGTGACAGCTGTTTCCGCCATGCCCTCGGGATCCAGGGCCTGCACCTGGAACAGGCGTACGCCCAGCACTGTCAGCAGAACCAGGGCCAGGATCAGTCCGGTCCTGAGCCTGCCCGTAACGACGGCTACTCTGTGGTTGTCCCTGCCGGGGCCCTGCGCTTTTGCCACAACGTATCCTCGTTAATGCTTAGTATCAATGCTTAGTAAACTTACTGTCCGCTTCTCTGCACCGGAGCCGGGATGGTTCCGCCGTTCAGATCCGCTTCCTGCTCAACCGGGGCCGGGACGGCGCCGGCAGGTCCGGCGGGCGCCGGTTCCGCGGCCTCCGCTGCTTCCCTTGCTTCTGCGGACCGTGCGGATTCGGTGGCCGGTTCCGGTTGAGCCGGGGCTGCCGGAGCTATTGGCTGCGTGAGGACGTCTGGGGCAGGAATCAGCACGGGAGGTAATGTGCCTTCTTCCGCCGGAACAGGATTCCCGGTAACTGCCAGAGTCTGCAGGTCGATGCTCCCGAAAGTTGAGGAAGTCACCATGCCCAGATCGGCGGCCTGCGCTGCCAGCATCTGGGGCGCCTGATGGTTTTCCAGCTGCTGAGTCAGGGCCTCATTGCGCTGTGCCAGCTCCGTACGCTCATTCTGCAGCTGCACCAGCTGGTACTGGCCGCTCGAGACGGAGATGTTTAGCAGCAGTACTGCACCCAGTCCCAGGATGAGGGCAATAAAGCAGAAGATGACCACCGGTGCACGGCGGCGCCGCTTGGTTGCGGGCACCACGGAAAGCGGCGTACGACGGCGGGGAGCAGGAGCTGCCGGGGCCGGTGCGGGATTCCAGTCGAGGTTGCGCGCGGTGTTTCCGTGCGTCGCCCGCCGGACGGCGCCTGCCGCCGCGTGCGGCCGTGTCTGAAGCGCCGTCATGATCCTGCCCCGTCGGTAGAGTTGCGGATACGTTCCACGGCCCGCAGTTTCGCAGATGCAGCCCGCGGGTTTTCTGCGATTTCTTCATCGGTGGGAACTTCCGTCCCCTTGGTCAGCCGCTGCAGCTGGGCCTTGTGCTGTTCAAGCTCCACCGGGAACCCCTTGGGCGCAGAGGACCGGGAGCCGGCGGCGAAGACGCCCTTGACGATCTTGTCTTCCAGTGAGTGGTAGGACATGACCACCACCCGGCCCCCGAGGTTCAGGACCGAGAGTGAGGCGGGAATGGCCCGTTCCAGGACATCCAGTTCTTCATTGACTTCAATCCGCAGCGCCTGGAAGGTGCGCTTAGCCGGGTGCCCCCCGGTGCGTGCGGCTCCGGCCGGAACCACTGCGCGGATGGCGTCAACCAGTTCGCCGGTGGTGGTGAAGGGCTTGCCGGCCCGCGTGGAGACGATGGTGGCGGCAATGCGGCCGGCGAACTTTTCCTCGCCCCATTTGCGGATGATGGATACCAGGTCCGCTTCGCTGTAGGTGTTGACGATGTCAGCCGCCGTCCGGCCGCGGCTGGTATCCATGCGCATATCCAACGGTGCGTCGTAGGAGTAGGCAAAACCGCGGTCCCGCTCATCGAGCTGAAGGGAAGAGACCCCCAGGTCAAAGAGCGCTCCGTCAATACCGTCAAAACCCAGGTCCCGGACGACGTCGGCGATCTCGTCGTAGACGGCATGCACCAGGTCGATCCGGTCTTCAAAGGGAGCCAGGCGCGCTCCGGCCAGGGCCAGCGCCTGGCGGTCGCGGTCAATGCCGATGATATGCAGCGCCGGGAAACGGGACAGCATGGCTTCGGTGTGTCCGCCCATGCCAAGGGTGGCATCAACCACCACTGCGCTGCCGCGCTCCTCGATTGCTCTCTCAATGGCCGGTGCCAGCAAATTAATGCAGCGGTCACGCAGCACCGGAACATGCCGTTCTTCGGTAGGGCGTTCTTCGCTCATCTGCTGTCCTTCCGCGTCCAGGGACGGCGGCGTAGTTCTTGAATCAGACCCCCATCCGCGCCTCACGCTGCGGCGCCTGGCTCCGGGGAAGTGAGTCAGGTGCCGGCCCTGCGGGGCGGCTGGAGATCTCATGCAAGAACCCGCTGCATCCGGTTTCTGCGTGGTGGTTGGTTTACTTGGCGGTACTGCTGGTGGAGCTGAGGTTCAACGGTCTGCTGTTCCCAGCCGAGCTGTTGAAAATGCGGTTGGCCTAGAAGATGCCGGGCATGGTCTCCTCGTCGGTTTCCGAGAACGCCGTTTCCTGCTCTTCGAGGTACGTCTGCCACGCGGTTGCGTCCCAGATTTCAGCCCTGGTTCCTGCTCCGATCACGGCCAATTCACGGCCGAGTCCGGCGTAGGCCCGCAGCGCCGGGGGAATAGTGATCCGGCCCTGCTTGTCCGGGACTTCATCGGATGCTCCTGAGAGGAAGACCCGAATGTAATCACGTGCCTGACGCGAGGAAAGTGGTGCTTCCCGCATCTGTTCATGCACCCGTTCAAACTCTTTCTGGCTGAAAACGTAGATGCAGCGTTCCTGGCCCCTGGTCAGGACCAGTCCCTCAGCCAGTTCCTCGCGAAACTTGGCCGGCAGAATGAGTCGCCCCTTCTCATCCAGTCGCGGTGAATGTGTTCCGAGGAACATCACTCACCACCTGTCTGATTGGGAGAAATTCCTCCTGCACCACCCCTACACTCTTATAGCCTCCACTTTACTCCACTTCACTCCACAGTCAACGATTGGGGCTACTGGTTTCCGGCGCGCCGCACCTTTTATTCCTTGCCATGGCGCGGATGCAGGCCTGTGGAGGAATCCCGGCTCAAAAACCGGGTTCGGGGTGTCGCTTTTGCCTCGTTAACCACAAAAAGACCCGCCGCAGCGGGTCTTTTCCGGACGTGGAGGATGGCGGTGGAGGAAAGAGGATCCTGGTTCTTGAAATTACCGGCCGCGCAACCTACTGGTCGCGCTTGCGCTCATCCCATTTGTTCTCCAGATTGCTCATGAAGTTCTTGGATGAGCTGGCCTCACGCTCTTTCCTGCTGGCCGGAGAGTTGGGCCGTGAACCCCGTTTGCCCCGAGTAGTCGCGTAGTAGACACCGGCCCCCATCACCAGGAAACCCAGTATCCCAAGGACGGTGCTGAACGGCGTGTTGGAAGCAACGCCTCCCAGAAGCAGCCCAATACCTGCCACCGCGACCAGTGCGCCCAGCACTATCCGCCGGGTCGAAATTCCTGTTCCCGCCGGGGTCGCCATCGAGTTGGCAAACTTGGGGTCCTCGGCGTGTAATTGCTGCTCCAACTGGTCCAGCAAGCGCTGCTCGTGTTCCGAGAGTGCCATTACTGCCTCCTTGCGGTCCGAAATTCCCATGTAAACCAACCAACGATCCCGGTACCGGGGCGGTTCCCGCCGCCGGGACCCCGGATAACTGCGGCGGTGCCCCGGACTTCCGAAGACAACACCTGGACCGATGACCCGGACAGAACGCTTGTTGTGCTTACGTCCTAGGATAGGTGGCATTCTGGTCCGGGGAAAGCAGCGGGCACACCAGGGGGAATCATTCCGCCTAGGGCTTAGTCCTGCCCCTGCGGCGGAGCCGGGATTTGCCCCGATACGCGGCCGGTACGTCCTCGCGGAGAAGGTGCCAGCAGGCGGGCCGGCACCACGCCCAGCTCGCCAAACCGGGCATTGATTTTGTCCAGGGCATCTTCCGCCGACCGCCAGTTGTCGTCACGGCCATCCAAGGTCAGCTGGACAGCCGCATTTTCTGCCGGTTCCAGCCGTTCGGTCCGAAGCCCGATCAGCCGCACACTCATCCGCCGGGGTCCCAGCGCCGTCAGGAGGGCGCGCACTTCCTCATAGATCAGCTGGGCGCTGTCCACCGGTTCCCGCAGGGTTCGGCTGCGGGTGATAGTGGAAAAATCGGCATACCGCAGCTTCAGGGACACCGCCCGGCACTGCAGGCCCGCGGCCCGGAGCCGCACTGCCGTCTTGTGCGCCAGCCGCAGCAGCTCGGTGTGCAGGATTTCATCTTCGAAGACATCCTGTGCAAAGGTCTCCTCTGCGCCGATGCTCTTCTCTGCCCGCACCGGACTGACGCTGCGCGGATCCCTCCCCCACGCCAGCTCGTACACATGCTCCCCCGTGGCCCCCAAGAGGCGTTTCAGGACACTGACCGGGGTACGGGCAACATCCTCCACTGTGGAGATTCCCACCCTGCCCAGGGTTTCCCGGGTCTTGGCGCCGACTCCCCACAGAGCCGAGACATCCAGAGTGTGCAGGAAGTCAACAGTTTCATTCCGGGGAATCAACAACAGCCCGTCCGGTTTGGAGCGCGTTGAGGCAATCTTGGCAACGAACTTGGTGGCCGCTATGCCTACGCTGGCGGTGATGCCCAATTCGGCGGCCACCCGCCTGCGGATCAGCTCTCCAATAGCCCGGGGCGGGCCAAGCAGCCGCATGGCACCGGCAATGTCCAGGAAGGCTTCATCAACACTCAGCGGTTCCACCAGCGGCGTAATCGATTCAAAAATGGCCATGAGGCGTCCCGAGACCTCACGGTAGGCCTCTTGGTGCGGCTCCAGGATGACAGCCTGCGGGCACTGGCGGTAGGCCACTGACATGGGCATGGCGGAATGGACTCCGTACCGTCTGGCCTCATAGGAGGCCGACAGGACAACAGATCTGCCGCCCAGTCCGCCGACGATGATGGGGCGTCCTGCCAACTCCGGGCGCTTGAGCAGTTCCACAGAGACGTAGAAGGCATCCATATCCACGTGCATGATCGTGCAGTCGCGGTTTTCGCTGGGGCCATTGCTCACTCCTTCATCCTAGACAACGGGTCCGACATCTGGGCTTCCCCTAGACTGGGGACCAGATCCTGACCTCCCACAAGATGCGGATACCCATGAAAAAGCCACTGATTGCTCTCACTGCTGCTGCCCTGGCACTGGTCGCCGCGGGGTGCACCCCGGCGTCGGAAAACACTAACGCCGGAACCGGAGAAACCTCCGCCACGGCGTCCCCGGCACCCGGTTCGGCGTCCCCGACAGCCAGCGGATCAGCCTCCCCCGGCACCTCCACAACAACCGGAGCCTCACCGTCGGCCAGCAGCACCACCACGGCCTCACCGAGCTCCACGTCATCGGCCATTGCTGACGGCTTTCCCACCAACCTCGTTCCCGTCATGCCGGGGTCCACCCCGCTGACTACGAGCTTTGAGGAAACCAGCAAGCTCTTCACCGCTTCGCTGAGCGCAACAACGGATGCCCCCGCGAAGGAAATTCTGGCCTTCTACGCCAAAACGTTCACGGCGCAGGGATTTACCCCGGCCGATCCTGAGGTCCGAAAAACTGCCACCGTTCAGCAGTTCTCACGTTCCGGTGCCGATGACACAGCGAATGTGACGGTGGTTCCCCGTGAGGGCGGCTTCACGTACACCGCCAGCATCAACACGCTCCCCGAGTCAGCCAAGTAGGCCCGGCCGTGCCAACCGTCCTGCCTTCTGCCGAGGCGAACGCAGCCCGGGAACAGTCCTCGTACCGTGAACACCTCAGCGCGGAGCTGGACGCTTTCCTCTCCGAACAGCAGTCAGTGCTCCAGGAGGTGTCCATGGAATCCCTTCCGTTGCTGGATGCCGTGTCCTCGCTGGCCCAGGGCGGAAAGCGCCTGCGGGCCCTGCTGAATTACTGGGGCTGGCGCGGAGCCGGCGGAGCCGAGCTGGGAACGGCAGCGGTCCGGTCCGGTGTGGCCCTGGAGCTATTCCAGAGCGCTGCCCTGATCCATGACGACATCATTGACCGCTCGGACACCCGGCGGGGCGGCCCCAGCGTTCACCGGCGGTTCAGCACGGCCCACAGCGACGCCGCCTGGCATCTGGACGGAACCCACTTCGGTTCCTCCGCCGCCATCCTGGCCGGCGACCTGTGCCTGTCGCTGAGCGAGGAAATGTTCGCCGCGGTAGGCGCCCAGGCCGCGCACGGCACACCGGCCAGACGGATCTTTAACCGGATGCGCACCGAGGTGATGGCCGGGCAGTACCTGGACATCCTCGAGGAAGTGGTGGGCCCCACGCACCAGCCGGAGCGCGCCGTCGTGCGCGCCCGGAATATCCTGCGCTACAAATCAGCGAAATACACCACGCAGCACCCGCTGACACTCGGCGGAGCACTGGCGGGGGCAACGGATGAACTCCTGGACTGGTACTCGCGTTTTGCGCTGCCGCTGGGCGAAGCCTTCCAGCTCCGCGACGACGTCCTGGGCGTTTTTGGCGATCCGGCCCAGACCGGCAAGCCCGCCGGGGATGATCTGCGGGAAGGAAAACGCACCGTCCTGGTCGCCTATGCCCTTGCCCTGGGCGGCCCTTCCGCTCAGGAGCTCATTGCTGCCGGGCTGGGCCGCGAAGACCTGGACGACGACGGCGTGGCCCGGCTGCGCGAGCTGATGGAAGACTCCGGTGCGCTGGCTGCCACTGAAAGTCTTATTGAGGGCCACACCCGCGCGGCTTTCGATGCGCTGGAACAGATGCCTGTAGACGAGATCACCCGGGCGGCCCTGCGTTCCCTCGCCCATGCAGCGGTCACCCGAACTGCGTGATCCTGTTGGGCACCACCTGATCCGGCCCGCAGCACGGCTGCCCGATTAAAGAAGCAGCGGCTCCCGTGTGAAACGGGAGCCGCTGCTTGGGGCTATTCAGTGTCCCGGATTACCAGCCCAGAGCCTGGGCGCGGCGGCGGATTTCCGTCTTCCGCCCTTCACGCAGGGCATCCACGGGACGCCCCGGCAGAGAGTCATCTGCCGTAAAGAGCCAGCGGACCATTTCAACGTCACTGTAGCCGGCGTCGATCAGCACGGAAATCGTGCCCTTCAGACTGTCCAGGACAGCGCCGTCGTCAATAAAGGCGGCGGGAATGCTGCGGATTTTGCGCTCACCGAGCCGCACGGCCACCAGCGCACGCTCTTCGAGCATGCTGTGCACCTTAGTAATGGATACGTTCAGTTTTTCAGCCACATCGGGCAGGGTCAGCCAGTCGGAAACAAGTTCCTCAAGTTCAGTCACCCTCTTAGGGTCCCACGAGAACCCTCTCCCGGGCCACTTTTGATCCGTTGTGCAACTGAAACAGGGGTAGCGGAAGTACTCAAGTACTGCTCCGAGCCCTCGTAGTGTAAATTCGCTTAGGTCACAGAAATAACTTCTGTCACACTCGCACCACTGTTACCACTGTTATGAGTGGTTTCCCGAGTTGCGGTAAAGGCCGCGCCGTCTACAGATGAGGAAACAACCCTTTATGACTGCTCAGTCGATTCAGGGAAGCAATTCCCCGCGTTCCATTTCAAGGGGAATGCCACGCAAGCTCAGTGTTGCCGTAACCACGGCGGCCATTCCGGCGGTGATGATGTCAGCACTCGCTCTTGCTGAACCGGCTCAGGCTGCCCCCGTCCACCCGGATGCCACACTTTTCCCGCAGCTCCCGCTGCAGGCCATCAAAAACCTGACTGCCGTGACGACCAACAACCTTGTTGCTCCCTCACAGCTGGCTACCCAGATTCCCTTTACCATTGCCGCCGAATCCAGCGTGCCGGCCACACACCGGATCGAAGCCGGAGACACCGTCAGCTCAATTGCGGCTCGTTACGGTCTGTCGCAGGATGAAGTGCTCCGCGTGAACAACCTCCAGAGCAGCTCCCTGATCTTCGCCGGCGAAGAACTGCGCCTGCCCGGATCGGTTTCTTCCGCTCCCTCAGCACCCGCCTCCACCGCTGGGGCATACACGGTGGAAGCCGGCGACACCCTCAGCGGCATTGCAGCCGCGCACGGCGTCAGCCTGGACAGCATCCTGGCAGCCAATGGCCTGACTCTGACCTCCATCATCCGCCCGGGACAGGAAATCTCCCTCTCCGGCGGTGCGGCACCTTCAGCGGCACCGGCCGCGGCTGCTCCCGCCGCGTCCGCCGCAAGCCACACCGTGGAGGCCGGCGACACCCTCACCGGGATCGCTGCACGCCACATTGTGGGCCTGGCCGAGCTTATGTCGGCCAACGGCATGGACGAGGGCACCGTGCTGCACCCGGGCGACGTCGTCGTCCTGTCCGGCGGCGGCTCCGTTACCACGCTCTCCAACGCACCTTTGGAAGCTGCACCGGCGGATCTGATACCGAACACGTTCCTGCATTACACCTACCCGGACCATGTGGTTGCCGACGCCAACGTGAATAAGCAGGCACTCAACAACACCGCGGTGCCTGCCCGTGCGGAAATGCAGCAGATTGTTGCGCAGACGGCCGCAGAGATGGGCGTTGATCCCGCTCTGGCGATGGCCTTCTCCTTCCAGGAATCAGGCTTTGACCAGCGGGCTGTCTCCCCCGCCAATGCCATCGGCGCCATGCAGGTTATCCCCAGCTCCGGCGACTGGGCCTCCGATCTTGTGGGCCGCCCGCTGAACCTGCTGGATCCCTATGACAACGCCACCGCGGGCGTTGCCATCATTCGGTCCCTGATCCGCACCAGCGACAGCCTGGAGACCGCCGTGGCTTCCTACTACCAGGGCCAGTATTCAGTCACCACCCAGGGCATGTACGAGGACACGCGGGGCTACGTTGCCTCGGTGCTGGCACACCGCCAGTCCTTCTCCTAGCGGCTCCGCCACTCCACGCAGGGCAGGGTCCGGATCGGGTGTCGATCCGGACCCTGCCCTTTGGCACACGTAGGATCTAAGAGTGCATGAACCCGTGAATGACCCCTTAGTCGGCACCGTAGTTGATGATCGCTACCAGGTGCTGTCCCGTATTGCCCGCGGCGGAATGTCCACGGTCTACTTGGCCACTGACCTGCGGCTGGACCGCGATGTTGCGCTCAAGGTGCTGTATCCGCATCTGGCCGCCGACCGTGGTTTTCTGGACCGGTTTGAACGCGAAGCCAAGTCCGCCGCCCGGCTGTCCCACCCGCACGTCGTCGGTGTCCTGGACCAGGGGTTCGCCGAAAACCTGGCCTATCTGGTGATGGAGTATGTCCCCGGCAAGACGCTGCGGGAACTGCTGGAAACCCGCACGCGGCTCTCCCCGCGTCTTGCCCTTGCCCTGCTGGACGCGGTGGTGGACGGGTTGGCCGCCGCCCACGACGCGGGACTGATTCACCGGGACGTCAAGCCCGAGAATGTCCTGCTTGCCGATAACGGCAGCATTAAAATCGCCGACTTTGGCCTTGCCAGAGCCGTATCCACCAGTACCAATACCGGCACGCTGGTGGGGACGGTTGCCTATTTGGCGCCTGAGCTGGTGACCGGCAGCGGCGCCGACGAGCGCAGCGACGTGTATTCAGCGGGCATCATGCTGTACGAAATGCTCACCGGCGTCCAACCCTTTACCGGCACCGCACCTATCCAAATTGCCTTCCAGCATGTCCATTCCACGGTGCCGGCGCCCTCGGTACTCTGCCCCGGCCTGGCCCCGGACCTGGACGAGCTGGTCCAGTGGTGCACGGCCCCGGACCCCGACAACCGCCCGGTCGACGGCAGGGCGCTGCTGGGCGAGCTGCGCCATATCCGCACCTCGCTCAGCGACGCCCAACTGGACTTCCATTGTTCCGGCCCGGTTGAACAGGACCAGTCAGGGACACAGCATCCGGCAGGTTCCGATGCCACCGAAGCGCTGGACCCGTTCGCCACCACCGCCCTTAACCGGTCTCCGGCCGGCGCCACTGAAGTCATCTCGGCAGCGGGCGCGGCCTCCCGCGGCGCCGGAGCCTATCCCACTGAGGTCATCCGCCGCAGCGACAACGCCACCTCCGTATTCCCCGCCGGCGGGTGGACGGGCGGCGGCGGCCAGGAGCCGCCCTCCGGCCCCGGCGATGATGACCGCCGTAACGAGCACGACGACGACGTCCCCCCGGAGAGCGCAGCGGCGGGAACCCGTGCGCAGCGGCGGGCGGCCCGACGGGAGGCTAAGGCCTTCCATCGGCAGAGCAGCCGCGAGGCGCACCGGCCGGAAGTGTCCCTGCGGCGGGGACGACCCCGCAGGCGTGGGGCGCTGCTCGTGGTTCTTGCCGTGCTGCTGATCGCCGCCGCCGTTTTTACCGGATGGTTCTTTGGCCGCGGGCCCGGCGCCGTGGTCACCGTTCCGGACGTCGCCAATGTCTCGCAGGAAGCCGCCGGCGCTCTGCTCAGCGGGGAGGGGCTGAAATACTCCACCAGCGAGGTCCATGATGAGATTGTCGTGGCCGGACTCGCCGTCGGAACGGATCCCGATGCCCCGGCGGAGATCCGGCGCTTTCACCCGGTGACCCTGCTGATCAGCAAGGGTCCCGAACTCTTCGACGTTCCCAACGTGGTGCAGCGCACCGCGCAGGCTGCCACGGAGAACATCACGGATGCCGGCCTCACTGTGGGAGCGGTGACGGAGGAATACAGCGAGACCATCGACGCCGGCAAGATCATCAGCCAGTTCCCGGCTCCGGACACACAGCTACGGCGCGATACAGCGGTGAATCTGGTTCTCTCCCTGGGCCCGGCGCCCGTGGAGGTCCCTTCGATTGTTGGTAAGTCCGAGGAGGAAGCAGTGCAGATCCTCAAGGAGGCAGGCCTGAGCGCCGAGGTACTTCCCGACCGGGTGAACAGCAGCGACGTGCCGGACGGGTCGGTTGCCCTGCAGGCTCCCGCCTCAGGGATGGTGGACCGCGGCTCCGCAGTCACGCTGACCCTGTCCAAGGGGCCGGTTATGGTGCAGGTTCCCAACGTGGTGCGCAAGTCCCCCGAAGATGCACGGGCCCAGTTGGAGGGACTCGGCTTCCAGGTTCAGATCAGTGAACTGCTCGGCGGCCTGCTGGGTATCGTCCAGTCGCAGGATCCCAGTGGCGGATCCATGGCGCCGGAGGGATCGGTCATCACGCTGCGTGTGGTCTAACAACACCTGACACAGCAGAAGGGCACGCCCGGCGGGCGTGCCCTTCTGCTGTGTCAGGGGCTTGCGTCCAGGTCTCGCCCGGACAGAGTCCCGGTGCCGGTTAGTCCCCCTGGCGGGAGAGCGCCCCGGCTACCAAAAAGGCCATCTCGAGGGACTGCATGTGGTTCAGCCGCGGGTCGCAGACCGATTCATAGCCCTCAAGGAAGGCCTCCTGGTCGATCGGGTCCGCGCCGCCAAGGCACTCGGCAACGTCGTCGCCGGTCATTTCCACGTGCAGGCCGCCCGGGAACGTGCCCAGCGAGTTGTGCACTTCAAAGAAGCCGCGCACCTCGTCCATCACGTCGTCAAAGTTGCGTGTCTTGTACCCGTTGGGCGAGGTGACAGTGTTGCCGTGCATGGGATCGGTCACCCACAGGACCTGTGCACCGGAGGCGGTGACCCGCTCCACCAGCGGAGGCAGCTTCTCGCGGATGTTGTTCGCGCCCATGCGGGTGATGAACGTCAGGCGTCCGGGCTCACGATCGGGATCCAGCTTGTCGATCAGGGCGAGGGCGTCCTCGGGCTTGGTATTCGGGCCAAGCTTCACACCAATCGGGTTACGCACCTTGGAGAGGAACTCCACGTGGGCGGAGTCCAGGTCGCGCGTACGCTCCCCGATCCAGAGGAAGTGTCCCGAGGTATCGTAGGGCTGCCCGGTACGGGAATCGATGCGGGTCAGCGCCCGCTCGTAATCCAGCAGCAGGGCCTCGTGGCTGGCAAAGAATTCCACCCGCTTCAGGGCCTCAAAATCGGCACCGCAGGCGTCCATGAAGCGGACGGCGCGGTCGATCTCCCGGGCCAGCGATTCGTAGCGCGAATGCGCCGGATTGGAGGTGAACCCCTTATTCCAGTGATGCACCAGGCGCAGGTCCGCAAACCCTCCCTGGGTGAAGGCTCGGATGAGGTTCAGCGTGGACGCGGACGTGTGGTAGGCGCGGACCATCCGAGCCGGGTTGTGCTCACGGGACTCGGGGGTGAAGTCATAGCCGTTCACCATGTCCCCGCGGTAGGCCGGCAGGGTCTGTCCTTCACGCGTCTCGTCGTTCGAGGAGCGGGGCTTGGCAAACTGGCCAGCCATGCGGCCCATCTTGATCACCGGCACCGACGCGCCGTAGGTGAGGACAACGGCCATCTGCAGGATGGTCTTCACCCGTGCACTGATCTTGTCCGCTGTGGCACCGTCGAAGGTCTCCGCGCAGTCTCCGCCCTGCAGCAGGAACGCTTTACCCTGGGCCGCTGCGGCCAGCCGGGTACGGAGGATATCCACCTCGCCGGCGAAAACCAGCGGAGGAACCATCGACAACTCAGCGACTGCTGCCGCATAACCGGGGTGCTCGCGCCACGATGGCTGCTGCGCGATCGGCAGGGACCGCCAGTCATCCAGGCCGGGATAATCCGCCGCGCCCGGGCGAGCGGCGGTGGAAGAATCTAACGCGTTATCAACTGGAGTGTAAGTCACGCCTTTAAGGGTACTGTCTGGAACGCCTTGGGGCAGAAGCGGCCGGCGACAGGACGTAACGTAGCGCCCGGGACGCGCAATGCTTGCACTGCGCCACGGCCGTCCTTAGGCGCTGTGCGGCTGCGTATCTTCGGGCTCTGCACCGTTTTCCGTGCGCGGGGTCTTCCTGCGGCCGATGGTGGTCACGGAACCTGGCTTCCGGATGGACCTGCGGGTGGAGGGTTCCTGGACGTCACCGGCTTCGGTTTCCTGGCCAGGTACGGGAGCACCGGCGGCAGCAGCGCCGTCGTCGATTGTGCCATGGGAACCGGGAGCGGTTGCCGGACGGGCACGGCCGCCGGGCTCGGCAGGCCTGCCCCCGTCAGGGGTATCTCCGGGAACGGTCGGGCCGGACTCGGGAACGCGCACTGCCGCACTGCGGGCTTCGGCGCCCTTGGAGACTTTACGCGCGGCTGCCTGCTTTTCCTTCATGGTGCTGGCGTAG
Source organism: Arthrobacter sp. UYP6 (assembly GCF_040547315.1). Classification (NCBI taxonomy): domain Bacteria; kingdom Bacillati; phylum Actinomycetota; class Actinomycetes; order Micrococcales; family Micrococcaceae; genus Arthrobacter; species Arthrobacter sp. UYP6. The sequence continues at coordinate 68,340 of NZ_JBEPPM010000017.1, read as the reverse complement.
ACATCCACGTATTCCTGACCGGAAAGGCGCATCAATTCATACATGATTTCATCGGTTACCGAACGCTGGATAAACCGGTCGTTCTCCATTCCGGCGTAGCGGGAGAAGTCCAGCGGTTCCCCCACGATGATGCCAATCCGACGGATGTTGGGGATTTTGCGGCCAATCGGCTGAACCTTGTCGGTGCCGATCATGGCGACGGGAATCACCGGTACTCCGGTTTTCAGCACCAGCTTGGCTACCCCGGTCTTGCCCCGGTACAGCCGTCCGTCGGGGCTGCGCGTGCCTTCCGGATATATGCCCAGAAGCCCGCCGTTCTCCAGGACGTCCACTCCTGCACTCAGGGAACTGGCCGATGCCGCACCGCCGGAGCGGTCCATCGGAAGCTGATTGGTGAGCCGGAAGAAGGCAGCTGTGAGCTTGCCCTTGATGCCCTTGCCCGTAAAGTACTCGGACTTGGCCAGGAAGCTCACGGGCCGTGGCACCGCCAGCGGCAGGAAGATCGAATCGGAAAAGGACAAGTGGTTGCTCACCAGTACGGCGGGACCGGTTTCGGGCACGTTGTTCATGCCTTTGACCCAGGGCCTGAAGAGCAGATTGACCACCGGCCCGATGAAAATGGTCTTCATCACCCAATAGAACACGTAAGCCAGCTCTCCCGTCCGGACATAACAAATCAGGGACCCGGTTTGGTTTCCCCTCTCTACTCTATGCGCCCACTTGCCCGGGCTGAATTTCCGGCGCTCGGAAGGGGGGCAACTTTGGGCCTTGCAGGGGTGGAAAAGCAGCTTCCGGATGCAACCATAGAGATATGACTTCCCCACCGGGCGCAGCCGCCTTTTCCAGCGACGGGCAAGGCGCAAACGCCTCCACCGGCGTTCTCCTGAGTCACGGGTTCACCGGGTCCCCCGTCAGCCTTGCGGCATGGGCCCGGCACCTCTCAGAGCAGGGGTACGCCGTGAGCCTGCCTCTACTTCCCGGGCACGGAACCACGTGGCAGGAACTGGCCCGCACCCCGTGGGAATCCTGGTACGACGCTTACGACCAGGCCTATCAGCAGCTTGCCGCCCGGACCGACCGGGTTGTTGCTGCCGGCCTGTCCATGGGAGGCACCCTGGCACTCCGCCTCGCCGCGCACCGCCCGGTGGCGGGGGTGGCAGTGGTGAACCCAGGCCTGACCATCGATGATCCCAGGGCCCGGTACTCCGGACTGCTGAAGTATGTCCTGCGGTCCGTGCCAGCCATTGCCAACAGCATCAAGCTCGAGGGCCAGGATGAAGGCGCGTACGGGCGGACCCCGGTTGGCGGGGTGCACCAGCTGATGCGGCTGTTCAAAGACACGACGGCGTCACTGCCGCGAATCAGCGCACCGGTGATCGTGTTCCGTTCCACCGTGGATCCAGTGGTTCCGGAGTCCAGCATGGACGTCCTGCGCCGCCATCTGGGCAGCGACTTGGAAGTGGTTCCCTTGGAAAACAGCTACCATGTGGCCACTATGGACCATGACGCCCCCATAATTTTTGACCGTTCCCATCAGTTCATCCAAAGGATCAGCGCAGGTGCTCCAGCATGAAAGAACGTGAACCGGAACGCAACGAATCCACTGACGAAGCGGTCTGGCTGGATCTCGTTTCGCGGCTGCAGAACATGCCGGCCGATGAAACCCACGGCGGCCGGAACGCGGTGGCGGCGCCCCGCACGGGCACAACGGACGGACCTGATGCACCGGACGACCAACCGCAAGGGCAGGACGGGCGCGATGTTCACGGCACGCCGGATCCCTCCGCGGGTGCCGCGGTTCCCCCCGGTGTCAATGGTTCCCCGGTGTCAGGGCAGGGCACCGGCTCAGGGCAGGGACGGGACGGGGGAAGCCGTGCCGCTTCCGATACCGGCCCCCACGGCTCGGTGCACCGCTCCGCCGCTGAGCGGACCCGCGCCATCTTCGAGAACCAGCCGTTTCGCAGCATGCCGCCCAGGGGGCCGCGGGACTACGACGAGCCGGAGGAACTCGAGTCCGAAGGCGAATTTGTTCCGCCCGAACCCCCGCCCTTCAGCACAGGCGAACCCCTGGTGGTTCTGGCGTGGGCGGGAGCCCTGGGCGGGCCCGTCCTGCTGCTGCTATTCGCCATGTTCTGGCGCAACGCTCCCCTGGCCGTCATCCTGGGCGTGATCGCCCTCTTTGTAGCGGCTGCCGGCTACCTTCTCTTCCGGCTTCCCTCCCACCACGACGACGACGGAGCGGCGGTTTAGGGGTACCCGGACACCAAGTCAATGGCGTCCGGATCACCCGCGGCTCCGTCCGCACTATCCGCACTCGTCCCTCCCTCCGCAGCGACGGAATAGCCTGCTCCAATCAGGGCTGCTCCCACTGCAGCGGCGGGAAAGCCGTCCGGAAGGAAGCTGGTCCGGTCAGCAAGTGCCAGCGAGGCAACAAATTTGGAGGCCTCGGCCGACCGTTTCAGGCTCTTCCTGATCCCCGCCAACAACTGCGGCCCCAACGCGGTCAGTCCGCCGCCAATCACCACGGATCCTGCTCCGGCGCCCAGCGCCAGTATCTGGATCGCCGTTGCGGCGCCGTCGTGGACGCCCGCCAGGATCCGGACAGCCTCGGGGTCCCCCGTCGCAGCGGCGCTACTCAATGCCGCCGCCGGCAGCGGATCATCGGTGGGCCAGAGCCGCGCAATGGCTGAACCCGAGGCCAGGGTCTCCAAGCATCCCCGCTGACCGCACGCACACAGGATGCCGTCCGGCCGCAGGGAAATATGGCCAATCTCTCCGGCTACGCCGTTACTCCCCCGCCAGATACTTCCCTCACGGACAAGCCCTGCCGCTAACCCGGTGCCTAAATTGAGATACGCAAACAGCGGTTCCCGGGCCCCCGCCGTCGTACTCCACCACTGGTGGGCGCCTAAGGCAGCGGCGTTGACATCGTTCTCCATCGTGACGGCAGCGCCCAGTCGGCGGCTCAGGAGAGCCCCGAGGTCAAGTGTTTCAAAGCCAAGGTTCACCGCGTGCGAGACCATCCCGGAGACGTGGTCAACATGACCCGGAATACCTGCCCCGATTGACTCAAAGCTCCCAAAGGCACGGCCGCAGCGGGAGCGGACTTCTTCCGCTGCTTCCACCACCGAAGCAACCACCGCCGTTGCCCCGTATCCGGTTGGCACAGTTGTTTGGTGGAGGATGCGGCCCTGCGCTACTGCAACCACTTCGGTTTTTGTTCCGCCAATATCTATCCCCAGCCTCATTCGGCTCCTCCTGCGGTGCCTGTGAGCATCTGCAGAAGAGCGCCGCTCACCAGCTGTGAAGCTCCGAAGGTACAAATATCTGCCAGTGAGCCGTCGGCTGACGGCCAGCCCATTTCCACGACGATGAGGTCCAGCTCCTGCCTGCGGAGCTCACGGACCAGTGTCCGGGAGCTCGGCTGAAGGTGGAGGCCCCTGCCTACCAGGGCGGTCCTTGTGCCCGCAGGAACCCGCGGCAGCGGCCCGTCGCTGCGAACGACTTCCACGTCCACCTGCCCGGGCAGGTCTCCTGCCACGGAGGCCGGGCCCCAGGGGACGTGGCCAACGGCCATGTTGGCCAGGGTGTCCAGCTGGAGAATCCTGGTTGGCGCATCGGAGCGGCCCAGCCAGGTCCTGGCCGCGGCGGAGAGGCTGAAGGCAGCGGCCACTGCCTTTGTTGCGGGCGGCGCAGGGGGTTCCGTTCTGCGCGCCTGTTGGTGCTCTTGCCTCGAATCGGGCTGCTGCTGCGCCGGAGTACTGCCGGAAAGCCGGGATACCCGTTCGGCGGCCTGACCAAGACGGTCGCGGCTGAGCTCACCGGCTGCCACCGCGTCCATGATCCGCTCAACAATCGTGGTGAACTCCTCCTCGGTCGTATCGGAGCCTAGGCAGAGCAGATCACAGCCCGCTGCCAGCGCCCGGATAGCGGCCTGCGGGACTCCGCTCTCACCGCTGGCTCCGTACATGTCCAGGGCATCCGTGACCACAACACCGGTGAAACCAAGGTCCCCGCGCAGCAGGTCCTGCAGAATTGCCCTCGAAAACGTGGCCGGGTTCAGGGCATCCAGGGCCGGCACCAGAATGTGGGATGTCATGATGGCAGCGGTCCCGGCCGCGATTGCCGCGCGGAACGGTGCCAGCTCACGCGTATGGAGGAGCTCCAGGGGCGCATCGAGGACCGGCAGCGACAGGTGGGAGTCCTGTCCGGTGTCTCCGTGGCCTGGGAAATGCTTGGCGCAGGCAGAGGTGCCTGTTGACTGGAGCCCTCGGATCCAGGCAGCCCCATGGCCGGCAACCAGCGCCGGAGCTGAGCCGAAGCTGCGCACCCCGATCACCGGATTTTCCGGATTGGAGTTAATATCGACCACCGGGGCCAGGTTCATGGTGCAGCCGGAGAGGCGGAGTTCGGCGCCGATTGCTTCGGCGGAGGAGTATGTTTCTGCCTGCCTGTCCCATCGTCCAAGGACCGCGTTGCCGGGGTGGGGCGAGCCTGCTGCGTAGTGCAGCCGGGTCACGTCTCCCCCCTCCTCATCCAGGGCGATGACCGCCCCGGGGCGGGCGTTATGCAGGGATGACGCCAGTTTCCTCAGCTGTTCGCCGGAAACAACGTTGCTGCCAAACAGGCAGACCCCCGCGAGCCCGTTCCGCAGTTCCGCCAGAATCCAGTCCGGTGCCCGCGTCCCGGAGAACCCCGGAAGCAGTGTGCCGCTGACCAGGCCGCGCAGTGCGGAGTCTTTGGAGGCTCTCATCCTTTCACCGCTCCGCCCACAAGGCCGCTGCTCATGCGCCCTTGAACGAACAGGAAGAAGATAATGACCGGAACTGCCACAAGCGTGGAGGCCGCCATCACCTGACCCCAGTCGGTTTCCCTGCTGGCACTGGACTGCAGGAAGCTGCGCAGCCACAACGGGATGGTCTTGCTTGAATCGCTGGTCATGACCACCAGGGCAACGGTGAACTCGTTCCAGGCCTGCAGGAAGGCATAGACCCCTGACGCCACCAGGCCCGGAGCCAGCAGCGGCAGGGTTATCCGCATAAATGCCTGCGTACGGGTGAGTCCGTCCACCATTGCCGCCTCCTCCAGTTCCACGGGAATGCCGGCTACGAACCCCCGGAGCATCCAAATGGTAAAGGGCACCACGGCTGCAATGTAGAGAATGCTGATTCCAATTACTGAGTTGAGCAGATTGACACTGGCCATCATGCGGTACTGCGCAATGAACAGCCCCTCGGCGGGAAGCATCTGGACCAGCAGCAGGGCCAGGACAAACCCCCGGCGTCCGCGGAACCGGAAACGGCTGATGGCCAGCGCACCAAGGAACGCGAAGAAAAGGCAGCAGACCACGGTGATGGAGGTGACGGCCAGGCTCACGCCCAGGGCCGAGAAGAAGCTTCCGGAGGCGGTGACGGCACGGAAGTTATCCCAGGACCCGCCAAAGGGAAGGAAGGTGGGGGTGCCGGCCTGCAGGGTGAGGTTCGGAAGGAATGCTGAGTTGAGCATCCAGTAGACCGGGAACACCCAGATTGCCGCAACGAGAAGCCCGACGGCGCCCCACACCCAGGATGAGGGCTTCAGGGAACGGCGGCCCGGGGGTCGGATTGAACTGCTCATGCTGCTTCGTCCTCTCGAATCATCCTGCGCACGTAAAACCAGCTCACGCCCAAGGTGAGGGCCAGCATGAAGATCGACACTGTGCTGGACATGCCGAAGTCTCCTGCTCCTGTTCCCAGCTGATGGATATAGGTACCCAGCAGGTTGGTTTCGCTGGGGACAGACCCGGCATCCTGCAGAATCTTGATCTGCGCAAAAACCCGGAGGTCCCAAATGACCTGCAGGAGCATCACGATGGCCAAAACCGGACGAATCATGGGAAGGGTGATGTGGCGCAGACGCGCAAAACCGCTGGCTCCGTCCATCTGTGCCGCCTCCAGCACCTCATCCGGCACTTGGGTGAACCCGGCATACACGGTGAAGGCCACAAAGGGAACACTCATCCAGGTCACAATGATGACGGCCACCAGGTAGAAGGTGAGGGGTGAGGCGAGCCAGTTGAAGTTCTGGAAATCCAGTCCGGCTTCGGTGAGCAGCCAGTTCACCACGCTGCGCCGCCAGTCGAAGAGCCAGATCCAAACGGTCATGGCTGCCACCAGGGGCATGGCCCAGGCCAGCAGGAGGGAGGTTTGCAGGATATTCCTGACCACCTTGTTGACCCGTTTCAGAAGCAGGGCAATCCCTACACCAAGCACCATGGTGGAGCCGGCGGATACCAGGCAGAACGCCAGGGACCGGGCCACCACAATCCAGGTATAGGGGTCCGACACCAGATCCAGATAATTTTGCAGCCCCACGAATTCAGGGGGTTTGCCGAACTGCTGGGCCAGGCCGAACTGCTGGAGCGAGGTGACGGCCTGCCATACGAGCGGATAGCCCAGTGCGGCCGCCAGGACCAGCAGCGAGGGAATCAGCAGGGCATAGGGAGCGAGCTTTCCAGACGGTCGACGGCGCGGGGTCCGGTGTCCCGGGGCGGGTTTGCCTGAAGTCTTGGGCGGGGATTGGAGAGTCGCCACGGACCCGCCTCCTTTCATATGCGGAAAAGACGCGCGGTGCCGAGATTCCCCGGCACCGCGCTGGATATTGCGGCACGTGATGCCGTGCCGTGCATGCCCTAGCCCTTGGTGTTGAGCATGGGCGTGATCTTCTTGTCGTATTCCTCCGCCAGCGCCTTCAGATCATCAGTGGTGGCGATCTTTCCAAAGAACTCCTCCATGACGGAGGCGCCCTCTACAGCAGCCCAACCTGGCGCGGCGGGGGTCAGCTTGGAGTTGGAGGCGGCTTCGATGGCTGCCGCAGCAAACTGGTCATCGCCCAGGCTGGAGACGTAGTTTTCGTTGGCCGGGCCCAGACCCGCCTCACCGAGCATGTTCTGGTATTCCTCGGAGTAGACGATCTTCAGGAGTTCCCGGGACAGCTCCTGGTTTGGAGAAGCGGCCGAGATGCCGATGTTGGAGCCGCCGGCGAAAACAGGTGCCGGCTTTCCGTCGTTGCCCGGCAGGGTGAACGCGCCGAAGGTTTCGTCATTCCATTCACGCGCGGGTTTGCCGTCCGCGCCGGTCACCAGGTCGCCGATGGAGCCGTGGGCCCAGCCCGGAGCCATGATGGTTGCGGCGGCCAGGGAGGTGGATCCGGTGGCTACGCCCTCCTCGTCCAGGATTTCGTCCTTGTCGTTGATGTACAGCCACGGGGTGACGTCTTTGGCATCCGAGGGTGCCTTGGAGGCGTTGCGGTATATCTCCTGCAGCTGTTCCAGGCCCTTGATGGTCTTGGGGTCCGACAGCGTGGAGGTCCAGGTGGCGCCGTCCTTTTTCGCCAGCTCACCGCCGTTGGCGAATACCCAGGAGATGCCGTTGCGCCAGTCCTGACCGCCGAGGAAGAAACCGGAGAAGTTATCGATTTTGCGGGGGTTCTTCTCGGTGATCTCCTGAACAGCCGTGTTGAACTCGTCCAGCGTCGTGGGCTGTGCAACCCCGGCCTCGCTCCAGACGTCCTTGCGCTGGAACATATAGCGGGCACCGAAGTAGTACGGCAGGGTGTAGTTTGCTCCGTCGACTTCGCCCACCTCCACGAAGGACTGCAACAGGGACTCCCCGCCCAGCTCCTCGTACATGTCCGAAATATCTGCAAACGCCCCAACATTTGTGAACGTGGGAGACTGCGTATTGCCCAGCTCCACAACATCGGGCGTGTTGTTGGCATCGGGCAGCGAGGTAGTGAGCTTGGTGACCAGGTCACCCCAGGACTGCTCCTCGATCACCAAGGTGGATCCCGTGGTTTCTTTGAACGTTGTCTTCAGATAATCCCGTAGTTCATCGTTCGTATCCCCTCCCGCCAGCCAGAGGGTGATTTCCTCCGCTGCTTCGGCGGAAGAGTTATTGGTGGATCCGGTGTCATCGCTCCCTGAGCTGCAGGCTGCGAGCATCAGTGCCGATGCTGTGGCAACAGCCAGGATTCCATGTCGTTTTTTCATGTGCGGGCTTCCCTTTCGTCATTGAAATTACGGGTAAAGCATTGGGTCAAGCCCGTTTCAGGCAACTCCGAGTTGCTCTGAGAGGACCATCACTGCCGCGCCGCGCAGGACTATGTCCTGGCCTTGCGTGGTCATCCGAAAAGTCACGTCACTGTGAAATTCGTCCAGTGTCCGCTTCCGGAGTGTTACGGCGGCAGCCTCCAGGAGCGTGCCGCCAAGCAGGTTTAGCGGTCCGCTCAGGACCACTTCAGAAAGGTTCAGGGCACCCACAATCGGGGCCAGTGCAATCCCTAGCCGTTGTCCGGCCTCGGACAGGACCCGCTCACGCGTCCCGGCGTCGCCGCCGGCGGCGGCCGCTTCCAGGTTTGGGACCGATAACCAGGTTTCCAGGCAGCCGGTCTTCCCGCACGCACACTGCGCACCGCCGTCGGTCCCCACTGTGACGTGGCCGATTTCTCCCGCGGCATACCGGCTGCCCAGAAGGAGGCGGCCGCCCACAACCAGGCCGGACCCCACTCCGTGACCCACTTTGATGAGCATGAGATCGTCATCGGCGCTGGAGAAAGAGATCTCAGCCAGGACGGCGGCGTTCGCATCGTTGACCACAGTGACGGGAACCTCGCAGGCCTCGGCGAGGATTCTGCGAAGGTCAACGTTGAACCAGCCAAGATTGGGTGCCGATTGGACCACGCCGCTGGGATCCACAATTCCCGGCGAACCCACGCCGACGCCGAGCAGCGGTGCCGTAGCCAGGTCAACGGTCCGACGCAGCAGGCCCACGACTTCCCGGATGCACTCTTCGCCTCGGCTGGCCTTGTGCGGCACTTCGCAGCGGTCCAGGATATTGCCGTCCAAGTCCATCAGCGCTCCGCGGAAGACCTGGTGTTCGGCCAGGTCCAGGCTGACGATCTGCAGCCCCTCCCGGTTGATGTCCACCAGCATGGCGGGTTTTCCGGGCCGGGATTCCTCCCGGTGCCCCAGTTCAACCACATAACCGCTGGTGATGAGTTCGCCCACAAGGTCTGAAGCAGTAACCCGGGTGAAGCCGAGCTCGCGGGCTAGATCAGCCCGGCTGAGTTCCCCCGAGCGGTACAGCGTTTGCAGGACAAGCGCCAGGTTGTAGCTGCGGGCGTGCCCGGGCAAGGCCCGCGCGGCCTGCCGGAGCGCCGGGCGCGGCAGACGCGTCAGGGAGGGTTCCTGAGCCGTCAAAGCCGCCGGGCGGGTGTCTGTGATTCGCGCCATCATGTTTGAAAGTATTCTTTACAAACAAACTTTCGACAAGGGTTTTCACCAACTTTTTCCGGCCTGGCCCGAAGACGCCCCCGCCGCCGGGCATGGGAAAGGACGGCGGCTTCCACACGCCGGGGAGAAAACCGTTCAGTGCGGGCGCGCCGCCCGGCGGGAACGAACCCGGCCGAATCAGCGCCGGGCGGCTATGCGGGACAGATCAGCGGCCCCAATCATTCCGGCCGCCGGCCCCAGTTCTGCGAGTTCAAGACGGGCCGCGGGCCGGAATCCCCGGCCGGTGAGGTTCCGGGCAAAGGAGCGCCGCGCAGGTTCCAGCAAAAGGTCACCGGCTGCGCTGAGCCCGCCGCCCACCACGAACATCCCGGGATCCAGCGCCGCGGCGAGGTTGGCGAGTCCGAGGCCAAGCCACTGTCCCACTTCCTCCAGCAGTTCCACGGACGCCTGGTCCCCCTCAAGTGCCATCCGGGTCACCACTGCCCCGGAAATAGCACTGATGTCTCCGTCAACGGCCCGCAGCAGTTCCTGCGCCACCGGGGAATTTGCCGCCGCCAGTTCACGGGCTTCACGTCCCAGCGCGTTGCCTGATGCGTACTGCTCCCAGCAGCCACGGTTTCCGCACTCACAGCGCTGTCCGCCGGGCATGATGATCTGATGGCCAAACTCTCCGGCCACGCCAAACCTTCCGCGCTCCAGCCGGCCGTCCATAATCATGGCACCACCGATTCCGGTGCCCAACGTCACGCAGACCATCCGGCTCTGACCGAGGCCGGAGCCAAAGCGCCACTCGGCCCAGGCAGCGCCGTCGGCATCATTGACGAGGTAGACGCGCCTACGCAGGAGTCGCTCAAGGTTCTCCCGCAGCGGCTCATTCCGCCACGCCAGATGCGGGCTGAAGAGCACAGTACTGCCGGCGAGGTCCATCCACCCGGCGGCGCCAATGCCCACGGACCATACGTGATGGTTGGCGGATAACTCGCCCACCAGGTCCACGATGACCGATTCCACTTCCCGGGGATCCTGTCCGGGGGTGGAACGGCGCGCCTCGGCGAGGACCCTGCCGTCGCCGTCGACCAGCCCGGCGGCAACCTTGGTGCCGCCGATGTCGATCCCGATGGCCAACCCGCGCCGCCGCATCCGATTGGGGAGCCGCATGGGCCGGCGTGCGGGGAAAGGCTCAATGGCACGGCGCTGCCAAAGGGTCGGAGCGGAACGGGGAACGGGCGCTGGGGTTACTGGACGCATCAACAGACCATTCTATTCACCCCGCGCCCGCGCCGCGAAAGCGTTATTGGTTCGAGAAGTTACCGGCCAGTATTTAAAGTGATCTCCGTTATAGGCTGAGGGGTAATGTCTGCGTAACGTCCGCAGGGCAGCCGGATATCAAAGGAGCTATCGTGCGTGAATACAGCGTCCCCCCTCTGGTGGAGTCTCCAGTGGAGAGCAACACCACAGACCTGCTGCTGGAACAGGCGGCCAAGGCCTCCAACCCGGCACTGTTTTCCGTGCGTGGTGCCGACGGGGCATGGCAGCCCGTTACGGCCACCGAGTTCCTGAAGGACGTGAAGCTGCTGGCCAAGGGCTTTGCAGCCTCCGGCATCCAGACCGGCGACCGGGTAGGGCTCATGGCGCGGACCCGGTACGAATGGACCCTGGTGGATTTTGCCCTCTGGTTCGCCGGCGCTGTTTCCGTTCCCATCTATGAGACCTCATCGCCGAACCAGGTCGCGTGGATCCTCGGAGACTCCGGTGCCGTGGGCGTCGTCGTAGAATCTGCCCGTCATGAGAACGTGGTCCGGCAGGCGGCCGTGGAGGACGATCTCTCTGCCGTCGTCAACGTCTGGCAGATTGACGGGCCGGGGCTGGACGAGCTGAGGGCAGCAGGGGCAGCGGTGTCCGACGACGAGCTGGAAGCCCGCCGCTCCAAGGCCACCCTGGAGGACACCGCCACCATTATCTATACCTCCGGAACCACCGGACGCCCCAAGGGGTGCGAGCTGACACACGGAAACTTTGTAAACCTCTCACGGAACGCTGCGGCGGCACAGCCCGAAGTGTGCCGCGAGGGCGCCCAGACCATCATGTTCCTGCCGCTGGCCCACGTCTACGCCCGGTTTATCTCCATTCTCAGCGTCACCTCCGGCGCCACTGTGGCACACACCTCCGACGTTAAGAATCTCCTGCCGGACCTGCAGAGCTTCAAGCCCACCTTCATCCTGGTGGTTCCACGGGTCTTCGAAAAGGTCTACAACAGCTCCATGCTCAAGGCCGAGGACGGCGGCAAGGGCAAGATCTTCCACGCCGGAGCATCAGCTGCTATCGCCTGGTCCAAGGCCAAGGAAAGTGGCAAGATCCCGCTGAGCCTGAAGATCAAGCACGCCGTGTTCGACAAGTTGCTTTACGGAAAGATCCGCGACGCCATGGGCGGCCGGGTGCAGTACGCCATCTCCGGGGGCGCTCCGCTAGGTGAGCGGCTGGGACATTTCTTCCGCGGGGTGGGCGTCCTGGTCCTGGAAGGCTACGGCCTGACGGAAACCACGGCTCCGGTGACCAGCAGCACCCCGCGGCGGGTGAAGATTGGTTCGGTGGGCACTCCCCTGCCGGGCAATGCGCTGAAAATTGCGGACGACGGCGAGGTCCTGGCCAAGGGTTTCAGCGTCATGAAGGGCTATTACAACCGCCCCGACCTCACGGCCGAGAACTTCGTGGACGGATGGTTCCGAACCGGAGACATTGGCCAGCTGGATGAGGACGGGTTCCTGAAGATCACCGGACGCAAGAAGGAAATCATCGTCACGGCCAGCGGAAAGAACGTCATTCCGGCCGCTCTGGAGGACAGCATCCGCGCGGACGCCATTGTGTCCCAGTGCGTGGTGGTCGGAGACCAGAGGCCGTTCATCTCCGCACTGGTGACCCTGGATGAGGAAGCCCTTCCCGGCTGGCTGGAACGCCACAAGCTGCCGGCGGGAACCACCGTTACCGAAGCGGCTGAAACCGCTCAGCTCCAGAACGAGATCCAGGCGCTGGTGGACCGGGCCAACAAGCACGTATCCAAGGCCGAGTCCATCAAGGTTTTCCGTGTAGTTCCGACCGACTTCACCGAGGCCAGCGGCCACCTCACTCCGTCCATGAAGATTAAGCGGGCCCAGGTCCTCAAGGACTTCTCGGCCGTGGTGGATGAGATTTACAGCGGCCAGAAGGTCTAGCCGCGCCGGAAGCAGCAGGTACGGCGCCTGGCGCTAGCAGAGCAAATGAGCCGGTCCGGGAGTTCCCGGGCCGGCTCTTCGCGTTCCTGGCCTTCCTGGCTTTCCTAGCTTTGTGCTCCGGTCTGCAGCGACAGCAGGGCGTTTTCCACGACCTCGGTGAGGGCTGGATGGATCCAGTACTGGCCCGAAGCCATGGTTTGCGCGTCCAGCCCGAAGGACATGGCCTGAATCAGCGGCTGGATCAGCATGGAGGCCTCGTGGCCCATAATGTGGGCGCCGAGGATTTTTCCGCTCTCCTTCTCGGCCAGCAGCTTCACGAATCCTGTGGTGTCCTCCATGGCCCAGCCGTACGCGGTGGAGCCGTACTCCTGCACGGCCAGGGCCAGCTCCACGCCCCGTGCCTCCGTGTCCGCGCAGGCTTCCTCCTCCGTCATGCCCACGGAGGCGATCTGCGGGCTACTGAAGACGGCCGAGGGCACAAACCGGTGGTCACTGGCCCTGTGCTCCTGCGGATGCACCAGGTTGTAAGCCACCGTGCGGGCCTCATGGTTGGCCACGTGCTTGAGCTGGAAGTCGCTGCTCACGTCTCCCAATCCCCAGACGCCCTCAACCGGCTTACCGTCCTTCAGCACACGCTGATATTCGTCCACGGCCAGCCGGCCGTCGGCACGCTGGTCGAATCCGGCGGCCCGGACATCGAGGCGGTCGGTGTTGGGCACGCGGCCGGTCGCCACCAGCACCAGATCGGCGTCGAGGTCGCTTTCCCCCTGCGGACCTCGAAGGCGGGCGCGGACGGAGCCGTCCGGGTTTTCGATCAGGGACTCCACCTGCGTGTCCAGCCGTACGTCCCACTGTTTGGCGGCTTCTCTGGTGAAGCGTTCGGAGACCGTGGCGTCCATTGCCCGCAGCAGGGTGCCGGAACGTGCCGCCATGGTGACCTTCGCGCCGAAAGCGGAGAACACAAAGCCGAACTCGGCGGCGATGTACCCGCCGCCGATTACCAGGATCCGCGGCGGCAGATCGGGGATCCGCATGACGGTGTCCGAGGTGTGCACCTGCGGCAGGTCCATGCCGGGAATATCGGGCAGCACCGGCCGTGAGCCGGCGGCCACCACAATCTGGTCGGCAGTAATCCGCCGGCCGTCCTCTGTTTCCAGGGCATGCTCGCTGACAAACCGCACCCGGGTCTCATACAGCGTCACGTTATCCAGTTCCTCCGCGCGATAGTTCCGGCCGCCCTCGGAAATGGAGTCGATGCGGGTGAAGATGCGGTCGCGGATGTCCCGCCAATGCACCTTGTCCAGGGTCACATCCACCCCCAACCGGCCGGCGTCGGACCCGGCCGCTGCCAGCTGCGCCGGATACACGAACATCTTGGTGGGAATGCAGCCCACGTTCAGGCAGGTACCACCAAAGGTGCCGCCGTCGATCACTGCAACTTTCCTGCCGTCCCAGTCAGGGGTAATCAGGGAGTTGCCGGAGCCCGAGCCAATAATGGCCAAATCAAAGTGAGTCACTCTTCCAGTCTAGGACGCCGAAGGCCCCGGTATCCGTTGCCGGATACCGGGGCCTCCCGCAGAGAGTGCGTCAGCTCACGGGCTGCCGCTTAGTCCTCCTTGGGATCAATCGCCACCAGGAGGTCTCCGCCCTGTACCTGCTCGACGGCGGAGATCGCCAGCCGGGCGACGGTGCCGGACACCGGTGCCGTGATGGAGGCTTCCATCTTCATGGCTTCGATCGTGGCGACCGTTTCTCCGGCCGCCACGTCGTCGCCTTCCTTCACCGTGACGGTGACGGCGCCGGCAAACGGTGCCGCCACGTGCCCGGGATTTCCGGGATCTGCCTGTTCGGCCACCTTGGCTTCCGATTTCACGCTGCGGTCGCGGACCAGAACGGGGCGCATCTGCCCGTTGAGGGTGGTCATGACCGAGCGCATACCCTTCTCATCCGGCTCCGACACCGCTTCAAGGGTGGCAATGAGCCGTACGCCCTTCTCGAGTTCAACCACGTGTTCCACCCCGCGCTGCAGGCCGTAAAGGTAGTCCCGCGTGTCCAGGACCGAGACGTCTCCGTAGGTTTCCCGCACCGTAGCGAATTCCTTCGCCGGGCCGGGGAACAGCAGCCGATTCAGCGTTTCCCGCCGGGTTGCCGAATCGCCGGCCAGGCCGGCACGGTCCACCTCGGTGAGTTCGGCGTCGCGCACCTTGATGGTGCGTCCCTGGAGTGCCTTGGTGCGGAAGGGTTCCGGCCAGCCGCCGGGCGGGTTGCCCAGTTCGCCGCTGAGGAATCCGATGACGGAGTCGGGAATGTCGTAGTTCTGCGGATTCTCCTCGAAATCATCGGGGGAAACGTTGCTGCCAACCAGCTGCAGTGCCAGGTCCCCCACCACCTTGGAGGACGGGGTGACCTTGACCAGCCGGCCCAGGATGCGGTCTGCGGCCGTGTACATGTCCTCAATGGCCTCGAAGCGTTCGCCCAGCCCCAGCGCGATGGCCTGCTGGCGAAGATTGGACAGCTGGCCGCCGGGAATTTCGTGCTGGTAGACGCGGCCGGTGGGGCCGGCCAGGCCGGATTCAAACGGGGCGTAGACGCGGCGCACGGCTTCCCAGTAGGGCTCCATGGCGCTGACGCCGTCCAAATCCAGTCCGGTGTCGCGGTCGGTGTTGACCAAAGCCGCTACCAGGGAGGAAGCGGAGGGCTGGCTGGTGGTTCCGGCAAGGGAGGCAGTTGCCACATCAACGGCGTCCACGCCCGCGTTGGCCGCGGCCAGCAGGGTGGCAAGCTGCCCGCCGGCGGTGTCATGGGTGTGCAGGTGCACGGGCAGGTCAAAGCGTTCGCGCAGCGCGGCCACCAGTTTGGCGGCGGCGGCGGGACGGAGCAGTCCGGCCATGTCCTTGATGGCCAGGATGTGGGCACCGGCATCAACCATCTGCTGGGCCAGGCCCAGATAGTAGTCCAGTGTGTAGAGCGTCTCGTGGGGATTGAGCATGTCCGCCGTGTAGCACAGGGCTACTTCGGCCACCGCGGTGCCCGTGGCGCGGACGGCGCGGATGGCAGGCTCCATCTGTTCGACGTCGTTCAGGGCGTCAAAGATCCGGAAGATGTCCACGCCGGCGCTGGCGGCTTCAGAGACGAAGGCCTCCGTCACCTCAGTGGGGTACGGAGTGTAGCCCACGGTGTTGCGGCCGCGCAGCAGCATCTGGATGCAGATGTTCGGCAGTGCCTTGCGCAGCGACACCAGCCGCTCCCAGGGATCCTCGCCAAGGAAGCGCAATGCGACGTCGTATGTGGCTCCGCCCCAGGCCTCAACCGAGAGCAGTTCCGGGGTGAGCGCGGCCACGGCGGGCGCGGCCATCAGCAGATCGCGGGTACGCACCCGGGTTGCCAGCAGTGACTGGTGGGCATCCCGGAAGGTGGTGTCGGTGACGGCCAGTGCCTGCTGTGCGCGGAGTTCGGCCGCGAAACGCTCCGGGCCAAGTTCCTCAAGCCGCTGGCGTGATCCCGGCCGGACCTCGGGCAGATCGGTGGGCAGCTTGTCGGCCGGGTCGACATGCACGGGCAGTTCCCCGTGCGGCTTGTTCACCGTAGTGTCCGCGAGCCAGCTCAGCAGCCGTGAACCGCGGTCCGCTGAACCTCGTGCGCTGAGCAGTTCGGGACGCTCCTCGATGAAGGAGGTCGCCACGTCACCGGCGATGAAATCGGGGTCGTCGAGGACGGCCTGCAGGAAAGAGATATTTGAAGAGACCCCGCGGATGCGGAACTCAGCAAGGGCACGCCGGGCGCGGTTTACGGCGGCCGGGTAGGTGCGGCCGCGGCAGGTCAGCTTCACCAGCATGGAATCGAAGTGCGGGCTGATCTCAGCTCCGGCATAAACCGTGCCGCCGTCGAGCCGGACACCGGCGCCGCCGGCGGAGCGGTAGCCGCTGATTTTGCCGACGTCGGGGCGAAAGCCGTTGGCCGGGTCCTCGGTGGTGATCCGGCACTGCAGCGCGGCACCGCGGACCTGCAGCTCGTCCTGGCGCAGCCCCAGGTCTTCCAGGGTTTCACCGGCGGCGATCCGCAGCTGGGACTGGACCAGGTCCACATCGGTGATCTCTTCGGTCACGGTGTGTTCCACCTGGATGCGCGGGTTCATTTCAATGAACACGTGCTGGCCGGCGCGTTCGCCGATAGTGTCCACAAGGAACTCCACGGTGCCGGCGTTTTCATACTTCAGCGCTTTCGCGAACTTCACGGCATCGCGGTACAGGGCCTGCCGGATACCCTCATCAAGGTTGGGGGCCGGTGCAATTTCGATGACCTTCTGATGCCGGCGCTGCAGGGAGCAGTCACGCTCGAAGAGGTGGATGACGTTACCCTCGCCGTCGGCCAGGATCTGGACCTCAATGTGACGGGGCCTCAGGACGGCCTGTTCAAGGAAGACGGTGGAATCACCAAAGGCAGTGTCAGCTTCACGCATGGCTGCGTTCAGCGCCTCCGGCAGGTCCTTTGCGGTGTCCACGCGGCGCATGCCGCGGCCGCCGCCGCCGGCCACTGCCTTGACGAAGATGGGGAACCCGATGTCCTCAGCCTCACCGAGCAGCTTTTCCCGATCCGAACTTGGGGGCGTGGAGCGCAGCACCGGGATGCCTGCTTCCCGAGCCGCGTTGATGGCATGCACCTTATGGCCGGCCAGCTCCAGGATGTCCGCCGCAGGACCAACAAAGGTGATCCCCGCTTCCTTGGCAGCACGGGCCAGCTGGGGATTTTCGGAGAGGAACCCGTAGCCGGGGTAAATGGCGTCGCAGCCCGATTCCTTCGCGACACGGATGATCTCGTCCACATCCAGGTAGGCCCGGACCGGATGGCCCTCCTCGCCGATCAGATACGCCTCGTCAGCTTTCTGGCGGTGGATGGAGTTGCGGTCTTCGTAGGGGAACACGGCAACGGTCTTCACGCCCAGCTCGTAGGCGGCACGGAAGGCACGGATGGCGATTTCTCCGCGGTTGGCTACCAGTATCTTCGAGAACATTGCACTCCTGCATCGTTGCCGGTGGGGACAGCGGATACCGCTGCCTCCTCGAATTCTATTCCAGACTATTTCACCGTGACCGCTTCTCGTGTGTCCCGCGTCACCTGTCTTATTCTGCTTTTTCCACGCCACCCTGCAAAACCCATGCTGCAGGAGTTACCGCCGGGCGTCACATAGAATGAAACTGCAGCCTCACAAGGGCCCCGCTCGTGATCCCTAGACACGTTAGGTTTTGGTTCAACAAGTGCAAGTAGTGAGCATCAGCAGTCTGAAGGGCGGCGTGGGCAAGACTTCCGTGACGCTCGGACTGGCGTCGGCTGCACTGGCAGCAGGAATTCCCACCCTCGTCGTGGACCTGGACCCGCACGCGGACGCCACCACCGGCCTGGGCGTCGCGGCTGCGGACAAGCCCGGCGTCGGTGAAATGCTCAAGAATTCCCGCCGCGCGCAGCTCGCGGACAATGTTGTTCCCAGCGGGTGGGTGGCCAACGAACGGCGGACCGCAAAAAGGGACCCCAAGGCCCAGCCTGTGCTGGATGTCGCCATGGGCTCGGCGTATTCGGGTATTTATGACCGTCCGGACCTGGGGCGGCGGGACCTGAAGCGTCTCTCCACCCTCCTCTCCCGAGTCAGCGGGTACGGGCTTGTCCTCATAGACTGCCCTCCCTCACTCAACGGACTCACCAGGATGGCCTGGACCGCCAGCAACCGGGTCCTGCTCGTTGCGGAGCCAGGACTGTTCTCCGTCGCCGGCACCGAGCGGACCATGCGGGCCCTGGAACTGTTCCGCAAGGAGTTTGCGCCCAATCTTGCTCCGGCAGGGATCATTGCCAACCGGGTGCGAACAGGTTCCAACGAGCACACTTTCCGACTGGCGGAAATGAAGCAGATGTTTGGCGGACTGCTGCTGAACCCCACTATTGCCGAACAGGCCAACTGGCAGCAGATTCAGGGTGCGGCCCACTCGGTGCATCACTGGCCCGGCGAATCGGCCAAGCAGGCAGCCGGCACGTTCGACGAGTTGCTGAAGAACCTCGTGGAAACCGGTAGCGTCCGCAACCGCGTCATCCGCCGCGCAGGCTAGCCGCCGCACGCAAGAACACCCCGGGGCGACAGCGCCCCGGGGTGTTCTTGTCCCACGAAAGTGTTTCGCCTAGCTGATCTTGCGGGCAATCCGCCGCTGACTCAGTTCATCCCCGGGAAATTCATGCTCGCTGACGTGCTCACTGGGCAGCTGTGCGAGGCTTCCTTCAACTTCCCGCCAGACACGGCCGACGGCGATGCCGAAGACGCCCTGCCCGCCCTGTACCAGATCAATGACCTCATCCGCCGATGTGCATTCGTAGACGCTGGCACCGTCGCTCATGAGCGTGATCTGGGCCAGGTCCTCCACACCGCGCTCCCGCAGGTGCTCAACGGCGGTTCGGATCTGCTGGAGCGAAACACCGGTATCCAGGAGCCGCTTAACGACTTTGAGGACCAGGATGTCGCGGAAGCCGTAGAGCCGCTGGGTGCCGGAACCGGAGGCACTGCGAACTGCAGGCTCCACCAGGCCGGTGCGGGCCCAGTAGTCGAGCTGGCGGTAGGTGATCCCCGCCGCCTTGCAGGCTGTCGGACCGCGGTATCCGGCGTCCTCATCGAGAACGGGCAGATCCTCAGTAAACAGCAAGCCCTGGGCTCCGGGAACCTTGCCCGGCGCAGCGGCGTGGTTATGCCCGCCGGCATCGCCTTTCGGACTCACTTGTGCCTCCTAGTAGCGGTTCCCGAGGGGGGGGTCAGCACGGGACGAAGGTGTCGGGGACGACTACCTTTAGTGTGCCCCGCGGAACCTCTCAGGGGAAGAACCCCGGTAAAGAGGAAAAGGCGGAGATCCGTGCAGTGGGAACTCTATGCTTCGACGTTAGATCTGACCACGTCCAAGGTCAAAGATGCAGGCCCTTTTTCTGAAGGCGTGTCGGGCTCAGCGTTCAAAGTCCTCGGGTTCAACGTCGGCTAGGAACTCGCGGAACTGCCGCAGCTCCTGTTCGGCGTTCTCCTGGTCCGCGTCATCTTCCCCGGCCTCCTCCGCCTCAGCTATCCGTACACCGGCCTCATCCAGGACGGCGTCAGCACAGAAGATGGGGCAGGGAGCCCTCAGTGCCACCGCTATCGCGTCTGAAGCCCTGGAGCTGACAGCAACGCCGTTGTCGAAAACGAGCTCCGCATAGAAGACTGTGTCCTCAACCGACACCAGCCGGACTTCAGTGACACTGCGGCCCAGCGCAGCCACCACCGAGGCGAGGAGGTCGTGTGTCATGGGCCGAGGGGGAACTATTCCCTGCTGGACAAACGCTATGGCGCTGGCCTCGGGGGCACCAATCCAGATCGGCAGGTGGCGTTCCCCGTTGAGTTCCTTCAGCAGCACCAGCGGCTGGTTGGACGGCAGCTCGATCCGGACGCCCACAACTTCGACTTCGCGCATGGTCCTCAGCCTTCCATCCGTGCGATATGTCCGTTCACCAGGGCGCTGTGCAGATTCAGGCAGAGATCACTGATCTCCCGGGCCGTCTCCGCTGCACGCGCCTTGGACGCGACGTCGCGCCGGGACGCCAGCGGTGCCACCACGCTTTCCACCAGCCCCAGCTCCCGGTCAGCCGCCGCCCGAAACGGACGCAGGTGGCGGGGTTCAATGCCGTGCGCCTGAAGTTTGGCACAGGCTTTGGCCACCTTCAGCGCATGTTCGTCATAAACACCATGCTCCGCAGTGCTTTCCGGTGCCGTGATGAGACCGTAACCGGCCAGGTTCCGCACCAGATCAGCCGAGGCCCCCGATTCCCGGACCAGCTCGTTGAAGGTCAGACCGCGGGCGTACGTGCGGGCCGTCAACTCCCCCGCCAGCTGATCGGACACAGCCCGCGGCGTGAGCGACATCCCGCCGGGCAGGGATTCGGGGCGCTCCCCCCGATCAATGGCATCCAGGTAGTCCTTGATGATCTTCAGCGGCAGGTACTGGTCCCGCTGGAGGGCGAGGACAAAACGCAGCCGCTCAACGTCGGCGTGGGTGTATTTCCGGTAACCGGCTGCCGTTCGCTGCGGGGTCACCAGGCCCTTTTCCTCGAGGAACCGGATTTTCGAGGCGCTGATGCCGGGAAAATCGGCACTGAGCTCACCCAGCACTTCGCCGATATTGAGCACACGGCCGCGCAGACGCTCGGTCCCCGTGCCCAGGGTCCGCCTGACTGGCTGTGATGCTGACATTCCTGGTACCTATTCCCTCAGTGTTCCCGTGGACAGTGGCAGGGGGCTCCTGCGCCGATTCTTCTTAGGCTCGAGTGGCTGTGGGCCGCGCAGCATAAAAGGTCAGTCGGAACTTGCCGATCTGCACCTCGTTGCCCGTCCGCAGCAGTAATGTGTCCACCCGGTCATTGTTCACATAGGTGCCGTTCAGGCTCATGGAGTCAACCACGCGGAACCCTTCGGCACTGCGGCGGAACTCCACATGCTTTCGGGACACCGTCACATCATCGAGGAACACATCCGCATTTGGATGGCGTCCCGCCGTGGTGACATCTTGGTCCAAAAGGAACCTGGCCCCACTGTTGGGACCGGAGTGTGCAATGAGCAACGCGGACCCGGCGGGCAGCGCAGCCACGGCAGCACGCTCGTCTGCGCTGAGCTTCGGTTCCACCGCAGTCGTCTCGCTTTGAGGCGGCAGACTGATAGAGGTGGTGTCCTCGGCTTCCAGCTCACGCCGATCTTCGGTCTGTCCGGCGTTGTAGTCCTCGCGCGCCATGTGGTATATCCTCCCCAAAAGATGCGGCCAACCAATCGTGTTGCTGGCTGACCGCACAGTTCCTGCTGACAAATCCTGCCGTACCGGCTGTCCTAGCCTACCTGTTGGAGGGCCTTCGCGGCACTGAGGGTTTTCCGGGCCGGTCAAACCCGCCGGACCGGTTGTACCATCAGGCCGCCCGGGTCTCTGCACTGCGTAAAATATTCGCCCCCAGGGCTCCGTCGCCGAGCTGGTGGCCCTCTGTCCGCCCCGACCGCGGAGACCTCCGGCTCAGGAATGTTCAGCAAGACGGCGAACCCTGTGACCCTGGTTGCCATCCGGCGCCGAACCACCTGGCCATGGCGCTGCCGAGTTGCTGCTGGATATCCTTTGTCCGGCCCGGACCCGGCCGGTCCTCGCCCACCCATGCCACATGCCCGTCCGGGCGCAGCAGTACTGCGGGTGCTTCCAGTTCCGAGCTGGTGTCCACAACGTGGTCGATCCGATCTGCCCAACCCTCCACTGAGAGGACGCCGGTCTCATCGAGCAGAAGCCCGCGGCCGTTGTGCATGAGTCCGTAGAGCCGCCCCCGCATCAGCGGCACATCACGCAGCCGACGGCCCAGCAGCTCATTTCCGGGGCCAAAGTCATAACGGATTCCGGTGGCGGTCACCTTCTCAATCAGGTACCGGTTCACCTCGGGGAAGTCCATCAGCTCCGTGAGCAGCCGGCGGACCGCCTGCGGTCCCGGTTCGGCCAGTGTCAGCTCGGACTGCGCCCGGGTATTCTCCAGTACATCGGCGGCGACCGGGAGCCGTTCTGCCTGATAGGTGTCCAGCAGCCCCTCCGGCGCCCAGCCGCGAACCTGGGCTGCCAGCTTCCAGCCCAGGTTGAAGGCGTCCTGCAGTCCGAGGTTCAGCCCCTGGCCGCCGAGCGGCGGATGGATGTGCGCTGCATCACCGGCCAGCAGCACCCGGCCGGCACGATACCTGTCCGCCAGTCGGGTGGCATCTCCGAAGCGGGAGAGCCAGCGCGGCGAGTGTGCCCCGAAGTCGGTGCCGGCGAACCTACGCAACTGCTGACGCACATCCGCCAGTGCCGGCGGGGCGGCACGGTCGTCGGTCACCCCGTCAGCAGGAACAACCACCCGGTAGAGTCCTTCACCCAGCGCAATCGCCCCAAAGTCCTTGTGCAGCGTGCGGACTTCAGCGACGACGGCACTCAGCGTCTCCGGATCCGCGGTCAGCGACACCTCACCCAACAGCCACTCGCGACGGGCGGGTTCGCCGGGGAAACCAATGCCGAGCAGCTTGCGCACCCTGCTGCGCCCGCCGTCGCACGCGGCAAGATACTGCGAACCCAGGGTGGCGCCGTCACTGAGCCCGACGGTGACGGATTCCTCGTCCTGGCTGATGCCAACCACTTCATTGCCGCGCCGCAGGTCGACACCAAGATCCAGGGCGTGCTCGGTGAGCAGCTGCTCGGTGACGGTCTGCGGGATCGCAAGGACGTAGGGATGGGTGGTGTCCAGGCTCTCCGGCGCGGCCTTGAGGATGCCGGCGAAAAAACCACCCACCGGGTGCTGCGTACCGAGCCGCAGGAACCGCTCCGCCAGTCCGCGCTGGTCCAGTATTTCAATGCTTCGTGCGTGCAGTCCCTGCGCTCGGGCAACCTTGGCTGGCTCCGGGTCTCTTTCCAGCACGACGACGTCCACTGAATGCAGCCGCAGCTCGCAGGCGAGCATGATGCCCGTTGGACCGCCGCCGGCAATGATGACATCAACCATGATGCACCTCAGTTCATCTGTCTTTTCCGGTTGGCTGCCCGCTGGCGAAGGGTGATGCGCGGCAGTTTCCGGTCACAGCAGAACATTCTCCCCGCTGCACCGGGGCTTGCCGCAAGCGCCCTCCCGGAGCCTAAACTGATAGTGGCGGGCGGAGCCGTCGCGGCGGCGTTCGCGGCCCGGATAAAGCGCAGCGGAGCTGCACCGGTGACAGCCAATCTGGTGGATGCCTATGACTCCGCAGCGGTCCAGGCCCACAGCGACGGGGTTGTCGCCCAGGCCGGCCGTGTCGACGTGGTCCTCAACGCCGCGGGCGTCCCCCTGGTACAGGGCGTCCCCTTGCTGGAGATGGAGCTGGCAGGACACTGCCTACGCTGGAACAGGTTGCCCGCACCGCCGTCTTCCTTGCCGAGGGCGGGGCCGAGGCCATGAACGGCGCCGTGGTGAACCTGACCTGCGGTATGAGCCCGGACTGAACATCAACCGCATCCGCAGCACCCACTGCGCCTGATGCCCCGGGATCAGTCCTCGATGCTGAGCCTGAGGATCCGGTCATCCCCTGGTTCCGGGCTGCCGCGTCCGTCGGTGTTGTTCGTGAGCACCCACACGCTGCCGTCCGGGGCGACCACGACGTCGCGCAGCCGCCCATACTCGCCGGTCAGATACACGGTGGAGGTGGCCGGGTTGGCCAGCGGAACTTCCCGAAGGCGTTCTCCGCGCAGATTCGCGATGTAGACCAAGTTCCCGGCGACGGCGATGCCGCTGGGGCTGGCGTCGGCCGGTTCCCACTGCTGGACCGGGTCGATGAAATCCTCCGATCCGGCGATTCCTTCAGCCTCCGGCCAACCGTAGTTTCCCCCGGGCTGGATCACGTTGAGCTCATCCCAGGTGTTCTGCCCGAACTCACTGGCGTAAAGGGCGCCCCGGGCGTCCCACGCGATTCCCTGCGGATTGCGGTGACCATAGCTGTAAACCAGCGATCCCGGGAAGGGGTTGCCCGCCGGCACACCGCCGTCGGGAGTCATCCGCAGAATCTTGCCGGACAGCGAGTCCCTGTCCTGGGCACTCCCGCGGTTCCCGGCATCGCCGGTGGTGGCGTACAGCATCCCGTCGGGGCCGAAGGCGAGACGCCCACCGTTATGGACGGAACCGGCCTGAATGCCGTCCAGGATGATCGTGGGCGTCCCCAGTTCCAGCGAGCCGGCGGCCCCTGCCACTTCACGGCGCTCAATCCGGTTCTCCCCGTCGCCGGTCAGATACGTGTAGAGAACTCCGTCGCGGACTGTGATCCCGAGCAGCCCGCCCTCCCCCGCGTTTCCTCCCCCGCTTCCTCCTCCAGCAGCAGCCCCCTCGATGGTGCCGACCTCCCGGCTGCTGCCGGCGTCGTCGAGCTCCAGGATCCGGGCGGAATCCCGCTCGCTGATCAGGGGAATCTCGTCATGGAAAGCGATCGACCACGGCGCATCCAGCCCGGAGACTATGGTTTCCACAGATGCGGTCCCGGCGGCTGTTCCGCTCTCCGCACCGGGCGGTGCCGTGCACGCCGTTACCGAGGTTGCCGCCATGAGCGCAGCGATGGCGGCAACAACCGCGGGCATCCTTCGTGGGCGTGCGCTGTGCTGCGGGCGGCTCAGGGGCCACCTAGGGTAAATCGTCATCAGCTCCCCCTGCTCCGCCATGGCTTTTGCTTCGGTTTGCCGGTCGGTCCATTAAACGACAAAAGCCCGATGAAACTTTCGTTTCATCAGGCTATCTGTCGGGTTGACAGGATTTGAACCTGCGACCCCCTGACCCCCAGTCAGGTGCGCTACCAAGCTGCGCCACAACCCGCTGTTCGGCCGGTATGTTTCCGGCCGAAGCAACTCGAATACTCTACCTCATGATTGCCAGATTTCCCGAATCGGGAAAGCCCCGGACACCTCAGCGGCATCCGGGGCTCCACATGCTAGCGGTTCTTGCCGCGCTTTTCACGCACGCGCATGTTGACCTCGATGGGGGTTCCCTCGAAACCGAACGTTTCGCGCAGGCGGCGCGTGATGAAGCGGCGGTAGCCCGGGTCCAGGAACCCGGTGGTGAAAAGCACGAACTTCGGCGGGCGGGAGGATGCCTGGGTGCCGAAGAGGATGCGGGGCTGCTTGCCGCCGCGCACCGGGTGCGGATGGGCTGCCACGAGCTCGCCCAGGAAGGCGTTGAGCTTGCCGGTGGGGATGCGCTTGTCCCAGCTCTCCAGCGCCGTGTCCAGGGCGGGAACAAGCTTGTCCTTGTGCCAGCCGGTCATGGCCGAGATGTTCACGTGCGGTGCCCACTCGACGTGGGCGAGGTCGCGCTCGATCTCGATCTGCAGGTAGCGGCGGCGTTCGTCGTCCAGCAGGTCCCACTTGTTGAAGGCCAGCACCAGGGCGCGGCCGGACTCGATGGCGAGCTGGAGGATGCGGACATCCTGCTCGGACAGCACTTCGTCCACGGCCAGGAGCACTACGGCAACCTCGGCTTTTTCCAGAGCGGACTGGGTACGCAGCGAGGCGTAGAAGTCGGCGCCCTGGGCCATGTGCTGGCGGCGGCGGATACCGGCGGTGTCCACGAAGCGCCAGGTGCGCCCGCCGAGCTCAATGAGCTCATCTACGGGGTCGCGGGTGGTGCCGGCGGTGTCATCCACGACGACGCGCTCGGTACCGGCCAGCTTGTTCAGCAGCGAGGACTTGCCCACGTTCGGGCGGCCGATCAGGGCGATGCGGCGCGGGCCGCCGGACTTGTCCAGTCCACCGTAGGCGGAATACTCCGGCAGGACCTCCATCATGGCGTCCAGCATGTCGCCGGTGCCGCGGCCATGCAGGGCGGAGACGGGGTACGGCTCGCCGAAGCCGAGGCCCCAGAGCTGCGCGGCGTCGGCTTCGTTCTGGATGTCATCAACCTTGTTGGCAACAACGATGACGGGCTTGCCCTTGCCGCGGAGCATGCGCACCACTGCTTCGTCGGTGGCGGTGATGCCAACGGTGGCGTCCACCACGAGCAGCACGGCGTCGGCGACGTCAACAGCCACCTCGGCCTGGCCGGCCACGCGGGCATGGATGCCGCGGGCGTCGTGCTCCCAGCCGCCGGTGTCCACCAGGGTGAAGTTCACGCCGTTCCAGGTGGCCGGGTAGGACACGCGGTCACGGGTCACGCCGGGGGTATCTTCCACCACGGCTTCGCGGCGACCCAGGATACGGTTCACCAGCGTGGATTTGCCCACGTTCGGGCGGCCCACAATGGCGACGACGGGATCCTGGCGCAGCGGGGCGTCGTCGTCGTACTCGTCGAAGCCGCCGGCGAGCAGCGCGGCGTCTTCTTCATCAAGTTCGTAGTCTGACAGACCGGCGCGCAGCGTTTCGGCGCGCATCTCGGTCTCGGCATCGTCCATTTTGGCCAGGCGTTCGTTTACCTGGTCCTCTCCGGCCGGAATGTATTCTTCCTGGCCAGTCTCGTCGCCGGCAGCGCCGGAGTATGAGGAGTTCGTCATTTTTGCTTTCTTTCCGTTGAGGTCTGCAGCACTGCAAGCAGGCCGTCTCCGGACGTTCAGCCCGGTAAGTGTGTTGAGGTTCCGCGGGTGATAACACCGCAGTTCCACCAGTTACATTGAAACACGCGCGGCACCGGCAGGGCATTTGGGCCCTGCCGGTACGCTGGCATTTCGCTGCCGCCTGGTGTGTGGTCTTGGTCCTAGTGTGTGCTGGCGTACACCACGTCCAGCACCGCCTGGACCGTTTCTTCAAAGTCCAGATCGGAGGAATCGATGGTGACTACGCCGTCGGCGGCCTGCTGGAAATTGACCACCGTGGAGTCCTTGGCGTCGCGCATGATCACCTGTTCCTTGAGCTGCGCAGCGCTCTGCGTGCCGCCCAGCTGGACGCCGCGCCGGCGCAGGCGGGCTTCCTCGGAGGCAGTCAGCAGGATCCGCACTTCAGCGCGGGGCGCGACGACGGTGGTAATGTCCCGGCCCTCGGCCACGATCCGCAGGCCGGAGTCGGCAATCATCTGCTGCTGGCGGCGGACCAGCTCGGCGCGGGCGCCCAGGGTGGTGGCAACGGCGCTGACCGAGGAGGACACCGACGGTTCGCGGATGGCGTCCGTAACGTCGCGGCCGCTGACGCGGACCCACTCGGCGTCCGGCGAGGTGCTCAGTTCAATGTCCGCCCTGCGGGTGGCTGCCTCCACCGCCTCGGCGTTGTCCAGGTCAATGCCCGCTTCCATGCAGTACAGCGTCACGGCCCGGTACATGGCACCGGTATCCAGGTACGCTGCATGCAGCCGGCGTGCGGCTTCGCGGCTGATGCTGGATTTTCCGGAACCGGAGGGACCGTCGATGGCCACCACCAGGGGCTTGCCCAGCCGGAACTCGGCCGGATTGCGTTCTACACTCACTGCACTACCTTCCACCCGCGGGTGCTTAGTTCATTTACCAGGTTGTGCACCCGGCTGGGCAGCACGGAAATCTCCGCGCGGCCCACCTGCTGGCCGGATGAGTGCTCCAACCGCAGGTCTTCCAGGTTCACTCCGATCTCGCCGATCTCCGTCAGCAGCCGCGCGATCTGTCCCGGCGTGTCATCCACCAGCACGGTGAAGGACACAAAGGACTGCGGCGGGGCTCCGTGCTTGCCGGGAATCCGGGCCTGCCCGGTGTTGCCCTCGGAAATCAGCTGTGCCATGTCCAGCCGGGCGCCGTCGGCCACCGGATCCTCCAGGGTGGAGATGAGCCGGTTTAGGTCATCCCGCACGCCGTAGAGAATTTCCACCAGCCGCGGAGCGTTGCCGGAGAGGATCTGCACCCAGAGCTTGGGATCACTGGCGGCAATCCGCGTCACGTCCCGCAGCCCGTTGCCGGCCAAAGCCATGGCCTGAGCGGGGGTTTCCTGCAGCCGGCTGGCCACCAGCGAGGACATGATCTGCGGCAGATGCGAGACCAGTGCCACTGACTGGTCGTGGTCCTCGGCACTCATCCGCGACACCACGGCGCCGAGGTCGATCGCCAGCGCCTGCGCACATTTGAGAGCCTGCGGAGAACTGTCCTCCGAAGCGCAGATGACCCACGGCATGGAGGTGAACAGTTCACCCAGCGCGGCAACCGGCCCGGATTTCTCCCGGCCCGCCATCGGATGGGTGCCCACATAACGGCTCAGATCCGCGCCGGAGGCGCGCAGGTCCGCCAGCACCGCACCCTTGACGCTGGCAATGTCGACGACGACGGCGTCGGGCCAGTCCTGCAGCGCCTGCGCAGCAAGGGTCGCAGTAACATCCGGAGGCGCGGCAACAACCACCAGCTGCGGAGCGAAGCCTTCTTCCACCGTTTCCAGCAGCCGGCCGGCACCGATGTCACGGGCCACGGCCGCCGTCGACGGCGAAATATCGGACAGCGCCACATCCACTCCCTGCCGGCGCAGCCCCAGCCCAATGCTGGTGCCGAGCAGGCCGGTGCCGATCACCAGGACGGGACCGGACAGATGCGTGGCGGATCCCTGTGCCGCGCCCACTGCTTAGAGGCCTACGGAGGCCAGCAGATGGCCAACTTCCGTGCGGCCCAGCACACGGATGCTGCCCTGACGCTGGTCACCCACGCGGATGGGGCCAACCTGGGTGCGGACCAGGCGCTCCACCGGGTGGCCAACGGCCTCGAACATGCGGCGGACAATGCGGTTGCGGCCGGAGTGCAGCACTACCTCAACGAGAAGGTGGCCCGGGGTGGAGTCAACCAGCTTGAAGGAGTCCACCTGGGCAAACCCGTCTTCCAGATCCAGGCCTTCGCGCATCTGCGCGCCGACGCCGTGGGCCATGGGCCCGCGGACCTGCACCAGGTAGGTCTTGGGAACCTCGTAGGACGGGTGCGTCAGGCGGTTGGCCAGCTCGCCGTCGTTGGTCAGCAGCAGCAGGCCCTCGGTGTTGGTATCCAGGCGGCCCACGTGGAAGAGGCGCTCATTTTTATTGGTGCTCTTGAGGAAGTCGCTGATACACGGGCGGCCCTCCGGGTCATCCATGGTGCAGACAACACCGCTGGGCTTGTTGAAGACGTAGTACTTCAGGTGCTCATCCAGCTGCAGGCGCATGCCGTCCACGTGGATGGCAACCTGCGAGGGGTCAACACGGACACCGATCTCGGTGACAACCTCGCCGTCGACCTCCACACGGCCCTCACGGATCATGTCTTCGCAGACACGGCGTGAGGCCACGCCGGCCTGGGCCATGACCTTCTGCAGGCGGACGCCCTCTGGGTCGTGGTGGTCCGAGATGACGGGCTTGGCCGGGCGGCGGGTGGTGGTGCGCTTGACCGTGCCCAGGTTCTGCCCAAAACGCTCGTTGCGGAACGCGCGGTCGCCGGTCTTGCGCTGGCCGGCCTGCGGACCGCCGGTGCGGGCGGCTCCACCCTTGGAGCCGTACGGCTTGGCGGCCTTCGGAGCGCCTGCCCGGTAACCCTCGGGCTTGAACTGGCCGGCTCCGGGCTTGGAAGCGCCGGTGCTCTTGGGGGCGCCGGAGCCCTTGCCGTCGAAGGCCCGGGAAGCCGCTGAGCGGAACTTCTCGGGACGGTTCTCGGCGGACTCCTCGCGGGGGCGGTAGCCGTTGGCGCGGAATTCGCCGGCGCTCATGCCGGAGTCGCGCTGAGCGGAGCGCGCCCCGGCGCGGCCGTTGGTGCGGGAACC
Organism: Arthrobacter sp. UYP6; assembly: GCF_040547315.1. NCBI lineage: Bacteria > Bacillati > Actinomycetota > Actinomycetes > Micrococcales > Micrococcaceae > Arthrobacter > Arthrobacter sp. UYP6. The sequence goes on along the minus strand of NZ_JBEPPM010000017.1, from coordinate 38,647 downwards.
AGCGGGCTTGGAGCCCTTGCCGAAGGACTTGCCGCCGGCTGCTCCCCCGCCACTGCGCGGGTTGTTACGGCCTGATCCGGAGCGGGGTGCCTGTGTCATGAAAAGTCCTTCGGGTGTAGCGGTTAGTAAGTAGTGTCTTCAAATTCAGCCAGGTTTTCCAGCCCGGGCAGATGTGGTGCGAGCTGCGGAAGTTCGTTAAGGTCGCCCAGTCCCAGCCGTTCCAGGAAGTACGGCGTGGTCCGGTACATCATGGAGCCGGTCTCGGCTTCCACTCCGGCTTCGTCAATGAGTCCGCGCTGGACCAGGGTCCGCACCACGGAGTCCACATTGACACCCCGGATGGCAGATACCCGCACCCTGGAAACAGGTTGCCGGTAGGCAATCACTGCCAGGGTTTCCAGCGCTGCCTGAGTCAAACGAGCACTCTGGCCGCCCAGGACGAACTTCGAGACCACGGGTGCAAACTCGGCGCGGGAGTAGATCCGCCAGCCGCCGGCCACATCCCGCAGTTCAAAACCTCGCATTGAAGTTAAACTACGTACTGTGCCACCGGGTCCTCCCCCAGTATAACCGTCATACTCCCGCTGCAGTTCCGCCAGGATCCGGCCGACCACCGGCACCGGAACCTCCAGAGCTTCAGCAAGCTCAGCAGCGGTGACCGGCTCGTCGACCACCATTAGCACGGCCTCGAGTGCTGCGCGGGTGTTGGCTGAGGTATCGGCGTCGGTCTCGGTTACTGAAGGCGCCGGCTCATCCAACGGGTTCTGCTGCATATTTCTCCAATGGAACAGTGTTGTTTGGATGGCCGGGCTGTGGGCTGCGAACCTCGGGCACCGGCCAGGCACCGGGAGCGGCGCACCAGCTGATCAACAGTTCACCCAGCGGATCGGACTGGTCAAAGGACACCGCGGCGTCCCGGAACAGTTCCAGCAGCGCCAGGAACCGGGCCACGGCCACCGAGCTGTCGGCGTCGTCCACCAGAGCAGTAAACGTCAGCTTCCCTGCCGCCATGAGCCGGCGGGCAATAATATCTGTCTGCTCCCGGACGCTGACCTTGGGTGCATGTAGGTGTGTCAGCCCCACGGTGGTGGGCGCCACTTCCCGCGGTGTGAGGGCCTTGACGGCCAGGGCTGCAAAATCCTGCGGCCCCGTGCGCCAGATCAGCTCCGGGAGCATGGCGGCGAAGCGCGGTTCAAGGGTGGCCTGGCGGGGAAAACGCTCCGCCTCCTCGCGCAGCCGGGAGTCCAGGATGCCGGCAATTTCCTTGAAGGCACGGTATTGCAGGAGCCGGGCGAAGAGCAGGTCCCGCGCCTCCAGCAGAGCCACGTCTTCGGCGTCCTCCACGTCACCGGCCGGCAGCAGACGGGCTGCCTTCAGGTCCAGCAGAGTGGCAGCAATCACGAGGAATTCGCTGGCCTCGTCCAGCGCCCAGCCCTGATCCTCGCCGCCCAGGGCACGGATGTAGCCAATGAAATCGTCGGTGACGGCCGCGAGGGCTATTTCAGTGATGTCCAGTTCGTGCTTGGAGATCAGCCCCAGCAGGATGTCGAACGGGCCCGTGAAGTTCTCCAGCCGGACCCGGAAGCTGCCGCGGACAGCTGCGGCCTCCGGCTCGGACTCCGTATGTTGGGGAAACGCCTGTTCGGTGGATTCCTTTTCCGCCGCGGGATGCATAGTGCCGGCTTTCACGAGCGGTTAGGGGGCGCCGCCGCGGGAAATCAGTTCCTTAGCCAGGCGGCGGTAGGAATCAGCTCCGGGGTGGGTGCCTGCGTACGTGGTGATCGGCTCGGCAGCCACGGTGGCGTCGGCAAACTTGATGGTGCGCTTGATGACGGTCTCGAAGACCTTGTCACCGAAAGCCTCCACCAGGCGGGAGATGACCTCGCGGCTGTGGAGGGTCCGTGCGTCGTACATAGTGGCGAGGACGCCGTCAATCTGGAGTCCGGGATTCAGCCGGTCCTGGACCTTCTCGATGGTTTCCACCAGCAGAGCCACCGCACGAAGGGCAAAGAATTCGCAGATCAGCGGGATGATGACGCCGTGGGCCGCAGTCAGGGCGTTAACGGTCAGCAGTCCCAGGGAGGGCTGGCAGTCAATGAGGATGACGTCGTAGTCGTCCGAAACCTTGCGCAGCGCGCGTTCCAGGACCTGCTCGCGGGCAACTTCGTTCACCAGCTGCACTTCGGCGGCGGACAGGTCGATGTTGGCCGGCAACAGGTCGATGTTCTCGATGCCGGTCTCATGGATGGCCTCGCGGATATCCACCTTGCGGTCCATCAGCACGTTGTAGATCGTGAGATCCAGCTCATGGGGGTTGGTGCCCAGGCCGGCGGAGAGAGCGCCCTGCGGATCGAAGTCCACGAGCAGCACCTTGCGTCCGGCTTCTGCCAGGGCGGCGCCGAGGTTAATGGTGGACGTGGTCTTGCCCACCCCGCCCTTCTGGTTGACCATGGCAATGATCCGGGCGGGCCCGTGGGAAGTAAGCACCGGAGGTTCGGGGAATTCCGTCAGCGGTCGTCCGGTCGGTCCCATCACGGAATCGGCTGCGTCCTGTGTTGCGTCCTGCAGAGTTGTTGAACTCTGATCGCTGCTCACGTAATAATCCACGCTTCCGTCTCTAGCTGTCCTGCGGGCTGTCCATGTCAAGATTACAGCCGTGCAACACCTATACCGCGAATCGGCGTTGCGGAACCGCCGCGAGCCTTGACTCTCAACTAGAGGTCGAACGTTGGTATCTCAAGCCCACCGGAGCGCCCACTCCCCTCCGTCTTTGGTCCGTCGCCGGCGCCCTGGCTGCAGCGGGCTGGCCGGTATCACCTCGCCTAAAAGGCGTGAGACGCTCAGGTCCATGAACGCGCCACCGCACCTTCGATTCGCCGAAGTAGGCGATCTTCCTTTCATCTTCGGCAAGGAACTCTAGTACATGGAGAGCATCGAGCCGGACGAGTTCCAGGGGTGAATGTCCGCCATCGAGCTGAACCTCGCAGACTGGATCAGTTAGGCGTTCACCGGAGTAACCAGGCCCGCCTGCTCTACGAGGGCGCAGCCTATGAAACCACGGGACAAGACGGCGATTCGGTGCTGTTCAGCAAAGTACTGAGCAAATTCTGGTTCCTGCGCAAGACACTCATTTGCACATGTTGTGGTCGCCTGACCAATTATGCGTCGTAATCAGGGAACGCGGCGATGAGGTTCTGCATTTTCTTCCGACGGCGAGGAGTCCATATGGGGTACCAGACTGCTAGTCCGGCGAAGAGTCCCGCGGCAATCACCCAGAACCACGGGTGCTCAGGGTTGTCGATGGTCAGGAAAACGCCCAAGCCGGTGAAGCCGGTGAACATGAGCATCCCGATCCAGCTCATACGCCGCTCTTGCCGAATTGCTTTTGTCAGTTCGGGAACCCATTGCTCCACCCTTGCGCCTTCTGGAATCTGCCCGGAGGACAGGGCTGTCCTGAAGTTGGTGACTGTGGGCCAGCCAACAGGCTTCTTGCGTTCTCGTGCCCTCTGCCATCTCACTAACCAGTAGATGATGACACTTACTGCTATGCCCGCAACCGAAGTGAACGCGATGCGCATCGGGTCCAGGACTTCACCCGTGAGGTAGTCCCTGCCGAGCATGGAAACCGTGTAGAGCACTGCGATGAGGGGGAAGATCACCCAGCCGGGCAGCCGTCGTAACTTCCCGATCTGGGAGCGAAGCAGCATGCTGTCTGTGGTGGAAATTATGGGCTTGGACACCGGGGATCATGCCCTCGCTCTCTCCAGTAGTCGTCACGTTGGCCTCGAACAATCGAGGCAAGGCAAACCACGACGGCTATTCCTGCTGCGACCTGAACCGCAACACCTACCCACAACCACGGGCCGGCGCCGTCATCCAGTGCCCTCGCCACGAAGGCAGCCACCAAGGACAGGATCATCGCGCAGGCACCGATCCGGTATGCCTTCCTGCGCTGCAGCCTTCTACTGGTCATGATGCCCCTTTGTTGCGACAGCCTGATACGGCGACCCTAGCTTGGAAGCAAACCGTTCCAAAGTCCAACCGGATTACGGGCGGTCAAGCCTCGTTCGTAGTAGACCAGTGATCCGCTGCGCGCTACCTCGGTAAAGCCGCTTTTCATGAGAGCGCGTTGAGAAGCCCTGCCGCGGCCCCTCATGTAGCAGGGCAGAAGTAGCAAATCCTTACTTGGCTCTGCTTGCCGGGCTGCCACCGGCGTCGTGAGTAGAGGTGTTAGAGCGGCGGCCGAGGAGGAACCAAAGAAGCGGACCGACCACGGGGAAGGCAAGCACCACGAGCACCCACACCGCCCGTACGACGCCGGTGAGCTGGTGAGAGCGCGCAATGTCGATGAGGACCACTACAACGAGGAGCAGGGCGAGCACTCCAATCACGAGAACGGTGCCCTCCCATTGATTGGGAATAACCGGGTTTGCATCTTCAGGTGCTGTCCATGCCAGCATGAGTATCCCTTTGTCTTTGCGTCCGCGAGATACGGGACGCCCTCTCCACCCTAGGCTGTTCCGGAGTCCTCTAAGAGATCGGTTTGCGGGCGCCGCTGTAAGTCCAGTGCTGCAACACATCTGGCCCGCAGTTCAGCCAATTCGCAGAGAAAGCTACGTCTGTTTCCACTAAGGCATTGGGGACCGGCATGATCAAGAAGTCGGTGGAAGTTTGGATGCTCGTTCCAGCGGTGGGCATCGCGGTGCTGGTGAGCGGCGGGGTTGCTCTTTGGAACAAGGACTCATCGGTCTAGTAATCAGTCTTCCCTATCTCTTGGATACGATCACCGATGCACGACGGCCCAAAACGCGCTGAGAGATGGTTCATCGGCTCTGCCCTCAACCCGTTCCCGTCACACCCCCAAGCCAATTTTGGCCCGTGAAAGGAGGATGGCGTGGCGGAGTTGATCGTCACCATGCAATGGCAGGCCAACTGGTTATTGGGCCTCGCGTTCAGCGTCGAGCAGGGCCTGGGCGCGCCAAGCAACATCGGCGTCCCGCACAGAGAGCACCGAGACCAGATATTCGAGCCTGCGAATCTGATCCGTGTAGTCCGGGCCGAGACGCCGGGCCAACGGGCGGGACGCGAGTTCGTCGGTCATGCGCCATGCCACGGCCAACGCGCTTTCGAAGAGCCTCTGGTCACCATCGGCCGCCAGCGGCGCTGAACCCTGATCGGCCATGAACACCGCGTTGAGCCGCGAATCGTCCAGGCCCATGGTCAATGCCTCCAGATCCCTGCGGACGGTGCGCAACCTGGCAGCGTCCTTGCCGAAGCGGCCCAGGCGCATGGACATGCTGCCGCCGTAACGCAGCACCTGGTAACCGATGAACAGGACAATCCCCATGATCGGGAACAGGAGCAGCAACAGGGGGTCCGAGTCACGAATCTGCCAACTGTAGCCGTTCCACTGTTGGGCTTTGGAAAGTTCCTCCAGAGGATAGGACACCGATTCCTCGGGCTCCCTAATGAAATATTCGCTGGTATCCCAGTTGAATCGGCCCATCCGGCGTGCATCTGCGGAGTAGACCGCCGAAGTCATCCACGCGGGCACCGTCGTGTACCCGTCATCGAAGAAAAACACGGGCACCACCGCTTGCCCGGGGAGCAGTTCCCCGGTGCTCTCATCAACCAAGTGGGGGTATTGGGCCTTGAGTTTCCACATGGTTTCCAACAGCAGGTTGGCGTCGACGCGCCGCTTCGCCAGGGGGTCCTGAGGGTCGTACTTCAGGGCGTTCGCATAATCCATGCTGAGCAGCAGGTCGTCCTCCGCGTCCCCCGCAACCACCGTCACTTCGAGGTTTTCCATGAAATTGTCTTCGACATTGCGGCGGATCTCTTCCACGTCGAACCTGCTGGCGTCCGGCTCAAAGCGCAACGCCTCCAAGGGCCTATTTCCGGTCGGCAAAGTTCCGGAAGCATCATCGATAGTGAACATGAGCATCACGCTCAGGAAGAGCGCAACGAACCCCGCGGCGATCCCGGCCAGCACCTTGGAACCCAGGCCGATGCGTTTGCGGAGTTTGGGATTCACCGGGAGCTTGCGCCGCGCCTGTTCCGGAGCATCATCGAATTCGGGGAGCCTGCCGAAAGCTACGCGGGCCATGTCGTTCGCCGCATCCAGCGCATCCAGGGAACGGCGGGACCCCTGGGGAGCCAGCCCGAGGCTCGTGCGCAACATGCTCAGGTCTTCGGCTGGTCGCGGGATCACGGCAGGACGCCCCGCAGGCATGCGGCGCAGCTTCCGCCGCGGCAACGTGCGGCGCAGCTTCCGGGAGAGGGCATCCGCTTGGTGTTTTAGTCCGCGTTCCGCCCGTTCCCAGGTGCGTACGTTCCCTTCGGCACCGCCCGTCGTGCCGGCGCTGGCCTCAAGCAGCGAGTCCAGCGCGGATTCGAGGCCGCTGATGGTCCGGGGCTCGACGGCGCCGGCAGGGGCGGCGCGCAGCCGCGTCAACAGTTCCCTGGCCGCGAATGTCAGCGGTGCGCTCAGCCGCTGAAAAGTGCTTCCACCACTGTCGAATTGTCCGATGACGGCGCCGGCACCCATCACTGCGTCGGCCGCTGCCACCAAGTCCGACACCTGGGTTTCGAACCTTTCCACTTCCCCGGCGGTCCTCGATGTCATGCCGCTGCTGCGCGCATGCACAGCCGCCACAACTTGTTTCTCGGTGCGCGCCAAGTCCAGGGACGCATCATGTACTTTCGTCCAAGCCTCGGTGAACCCCGGGGGGCGTTGCTCCGGATCGGTGGCCAGGTAGGTGACCTCCAGCGCCTCAAGATCCAAGACCACCCCGGCCAGGCGGCGTTGAGCGGCAGTCAGCCGGTGGAAGCGGGCTTCCCACTGGGAGCGGCGCTTCAGAGCCTTTGACATGGCGACCGCCGTCAGCAGCAATCCCAGGACGGTACCCAGGAGCCATGGCCAGAGTGATTGCGCAGGCCCGTCGGAGAGTTGCAGGGAGGCTTCCTGTGCTGCGGCGACCACGGCCAATGGCCCGTGGCCCAGCCCGACGTTGATCTGGTAAGCATCGTGGATGTCCTGGCCTGCGACAAGGTTTTGGGCCGGATCATCGAAGACCGGGCGGACTCCCACCTTGCCGACGGCCTGGGTCTGCCTGATCGTGTCATAGGGGGCACGTTCCTTGCTGGGTTCCGGGAGCTGGGTGCTCAGCAAGATATCGGTGCCCGGAGCAAGGTTCCCCTGCTGTTCCTCAAGGCTCAATGTCCGGTCGGTGACCACAAGGGTAAGCGGCTGCCAGGAAGCAACCGGTTCATCAAGCGCGGCCTCAACCGTCTCCTGAGAAATGTTCCACGGTTGCCGGCCCTCAACAACGATCCTGACCTCGGAGGTCGGTTGCATTGTGGTGGCCACGAGCCCGGTGGTTGCAAAAACCAACGTGCCAACCCCGAGAAAGATGGGAATCCAAGGCGGACCGAAGTCCGGCCTGTTTCGGGAACGGATCAGCTGTTTGCTTTTGCGGTTCATGGACTCAATCCGGGGTATTTGGGTGCTAATCAGCCAATCCTAACGACAATTGAGTAATTGCCCGGACGAGAATTACCCGCGCCCACGCTTCTGCAAAGACCACAAAATGTTGCTATATTTCCGCGTCAATGCTTAACCGCTCCGAAACGGAGGCCATACAGCGCGTATTTGCCATTGCGGCCTCACATCCGCCTGAGGTTCTCGAGATTGGTTTGTTCGCCAGCGGACAGCTAAATAGCAACGATTTAGTCCCTGTTTCACAGACCAAAAAGCGGGACAACAATAAGTACTGCTCCGAGCACAGGTAGCACCATCCAAGACTTTCGTTCCCTGCTCAATGGTTCCCCCTTCTTCAGGGGTGCCGCATCGACCATAGGGAGCTCCTAATGATCAGACCCGTACGTCTGCCGTTCGTCGGCTCGGCCAACGAATAAGACCTCACCACTCAGGTGGACCGCTTGGCGCCCCTCGGAACTGACGCGCTGCTCAAAGCCGCTTGACTCACGGCAGAAGAGGCGCCCCCGCTGTTGCGGAGACGCCCCTTCTACATATGAGTGAAACCGGCTAGACCCTTAGCGGGCTGCCGCGGTTTCCAGCTCCGGTTCCGGAACCTGCGGCTCGGCGTGGGCCTCATCCATGGTGGCCTCGTCAAACGGCCGTTCACGGTTGAGCACCGCGGTGACCTGTTCCTTGTCAATTTCCTTGGTCCAGGTACCGATCAGGACGGTGGCGACGGCGTTGCCGGTGAAGTTGGTCAGCGCGCGGGCTTCGGACATGAAGCGGTCGATGCCGACGATCAGGCCAACACCCTCCACCAGGTCCGGGCGGTGGGACTGCAGGCCGCCGGCCAGGGTGGCCAGGCCGGCACCGGTCACGCCGGCAGCACCCTTGGAGGCGATGATCATGAAGACCAGCAGGGAGATCTGCTCGCCGAGTTCCAGCGGCATGTTCATCGCGGAGGCAACGAACAGGGCGGACATCGTGAGGTAGATGGCGGTGCCGTCCAAGTTGAACGAGTACCCGGTGGGAACGGTCACGCCGACCACCGGCTTGGAGATACCCAGGTGCTCCATCTTGGCAATCAGGCGGGGCAGGGCCACCTCGGAGGAAGAAGTGGAGAAAATGAGCAGGTATTCGCGGCCCAGGTAGCGCATGAGCTTGAAGATGTTCACACCCGTGCACAGCTTGAGTACACTGCCCAGGACGACGGCGATGAACAGGGCGCAGGTGATGTAGAAGGCAATCATCAACACCGCCATGCTCTTGATCGCCTCAATGCCGGTTTCCCCGACAACGGCGGCAATAGCACCGAAAGCGCCGATGGGCGCCAGCCACATGACCATGCTCAGGATGCGGAAGACCAGCTTCTGGATCTGCCCGATGAGAGTCAGGATGGGGGCTCCGGTGGAACCCATCTTCTGCAGTGCAAAACCAACCAGAAGCGCCACGAACAGTGTCTGCAGGATGCTCTCGCCGGTCAGCGAAGACAGCAGCGTGGTGGGAATGATGCTGAGGATGAAGCCGGCCATTCCTTCGGCATCTTCAGCCACCTTTGGAGCGTTCTCTGCCCCGGCGGCGATGTTCAGGCCTTCACCCGGGTGGATCAGGTTTCCAACAACCAGCCCGATGGCCAGGGCGAAGGTGGACATGACAATGAAGTAGCCCAGGGCGAGGCCGCCCACCTTACCCACGGTGGCTGCTTTGGCGATCGAGCCGATGCCGAGGACAATTGTGCAGAAGATGACCGGCGCGATCATCATCTTGATCAGGCCGATAAAGGCGGTGCCGATCGGCTTAAGCTCCTTGGCGAATTCAGGCTGCACCAGCCCCAGGGTGGCACCGAGAACCACCGCAAGAATCACTGCGATGTACAAAAAGTGTGTTCTGTCCTTCTTGCGCGGGCTCTTCGGTGAGCCTGCGCCTCCGCGAATGGTGGCAGATGCCATCTGTGCTGCTCCTCGGCTTGGTTGCTGCTGGTCTGTCCCTGGGCGGCACCGAAACTGCGGTTCTTCACCAGGTGAGGAGCCGTACGGGAATCGCCGGAACACAAGTCATATGTAGACATCGTCGTTTGACCCTGTGACGGCTGTCACGATTGTGGTCATACTGTTCTTAGCTGCAGTGAGCAAAAGGAAAAAAGTGCGGAAGTGGAGCCTGGCCAGTCGGCTGCTTATGGGGCAGCTGGCCTTTATTGTGTGCCTTTCTTTGGGATTGTCGCTGACGCTCTACCTTCAGGCCGAGCGCCACAGCTACCAAGAAACCGCCGACCGGATGCTCGCCGTAGCAGGCACTGTCGCCGCTGACCCCTATGTCCTGGAGTCGGCTGCCGGAGCGGACCCCAGCAGCGCGCTGCAGCCTTTCGCCCGGGCCGTGATGGACGCCGCCCACATCGATTTTTTGACGATTATGGCGCCCGACCGCACCCGATTTACGCACCGCAGTGAAGACCAGATCGGCAAGCCCTATCTCGGTTCCGTGGACCAGGCCCTGGCCGGACGCTCCTTCACTGAAACCTACGTGGGCACTCTGGGCCCGTCGGTCCGGGCCATCGTCCCGGTGGTCGGTGCGGACGGTGAAGTCACAGCCCTCGTGGCAGCGGGCATCACTGTTGACCGGGTCGCCGTCGCCCGCAACGCTCATCTGCCCGCGATGTTCCTCATTTCCCTCGGCGCCCTCGCCTGCGGAACGCTCGCCTCCTACCTGCTCAGCCGCTACCTTCGGCGCACTACTTTGGACCGGCGGCCGGACGAGCTTCTGGGCATGTTTGCGTTCTATGATTCAGCCCTCCAATCGCTGCGCGAAGGCCTGCTTCTGTTGAACCAGGACGGCGATCTGGTGCTTTACAACAACCGCGCGGCCGCCCTGCTGGGCCTGCCGGCGGACGGCAGCGCCCGGCCGAAAGACCCCAGGGAACTGGGCTTGCCGATCCCGCTTGCCGAGCTCCTCCGCGGAGGCCGGGCGGCGGAAGATGAATTCCACTTCGCCAGCGACCGGATCCTCGTGGTGAACCAGTCGCCGGTCCTTGCCCCAACGGCCGAGGGCGCCCTGCTGCGGGCCGCCGGGCACGGCACCCCAGATTCGGGCACTTCCGGAATCTCCCGGGGTGTCCTTCGCGGCCCTTCACGGGGCACTCCGCCACCAAAGCGCATCGGCACGGTGACCACACTGCGTGACCACACAGACATAGAAGCAATGACCGGAGAACTGCAGTCCATGCACACCCTGACCGAAGCGCTTCAGGCCCAGGCGCACGAACACGCAAACCGGCTGCACACGCTGGTTTCCCTGATTGAACTCAACCGCCCCAAGGAAGCTTTGGAATTCGCCACCCGGGATCTGGAGCAGTCACAGCAACTGGCGGACGACGTCGTCTCCTCCGTGGGCGAGCCGGCACTCGCCGCGCTGCTCACCGGTAAGGCAGCCCAGGCCCGCGAGCGCGGCATTAGCCTGCGCATCGACCTTGAGGAGGCAGACTCCTCAACAGCCGCCCCGCTGGGCCTGGATCCGGGGGAACTTGTCACCATTGTGGGCAACCTGATCGATAACGCGTTCGACGCCGCCTGCCAAGTCCGGCAGCCGACGGTGACCGCGCGGTTTACCGTGGTGGAGGACGACGCCGGAGGGTCCGTTTTTGAGATCAGTGTGCAGGACAACGGTCCGGGCATTCCGGAAGCGTCCACCGAACGGATCTTTCACCAGGGCTTCAGCACCAAGGACCCCAAGACGCTGCTCCCCTCCGGTACCGGAGGTACGGGACGGGGCATCGGGCTTCCCCTGGTCCGCCAGGCAGTGCTCCGCCTGGGCGGGAAACTGCAGCTTGATCCGGGCGGTCAACCGGGCAGGGGCGCCTGCTTTACCATCCTGCTCCCCCTCCCTGCCGTCTTCCCTCTGCCCCTGTCCAAGGCGGTGCGCCAGTGAGCAGTGAACGGAACATCACCGTGCTCGTGGTGGAGGACGAGGGAATTGTTGCCGAAGCCCACGCAGAGTATGTGCGCCGCAGCCCCGGCTTTGCCCTGGCCGGCGTGGTGCATACCGGCACGGAGGCCATCACCTTCCTGAACGCCTCCGCCACCGGCCGCAGCGGGAGCGTAGCCGACGGCAGACTGCCCGTGCACAGCGGTGAAACCTCGGAACCGGCAGTGGACCTCATCCTGCTGGACATGAATCTTCCGGACCTGCACGGGCTGGATGTGCTGCGCCGGATTCGCGGTGCCGGTGTTCCCGCCGACGTCATTGCCATCACCGCGGTGCGGGATCTCGCCGTCGTCCGCAGCGCCATGTCCGCGGGGATCGCCCAGTACCTGATCAAGCCGTTCACGTTCTCGGCATTCAGCGCCAAGCTGGCCTCGTACCGGGAATACCACCTGAACTTGGCCGGGCAGGGCATTTCTGCCACTCAGACCGAGGTGGACCGGGCGCTGGCCGCACTGCGTCCCAAGGTCTCGTCCACGCTGCCCAAGGGCCTGTCTCCCGAAACCCTGGAGACGGTCTCCGAGATGCTCAAGAACGCAGCGGCGCCCATGTCTGCCAGCGAGGTCTCCGCGGCACTGGCCATGTCACGGATTACCGTCCGCCGCTATCTGGAGCATCTGGACGAGCAGCGGGCCGTAGCGAGGAGCCCCCGCTACGGCACCCGCGGCCGGCCCGAGCTGGAGTACAGCTGGCGGCGGTAGCGCCTCAGACAACCGGCTGGAAGGCGGCCCTCCCCTGCATGGCCGAGGACCCAAGGTCGCCGCGGGGCAGCACCGCGTCTTGTTCCACCGCCTGCACCCAGTCCTGAGTAGTCGCAACGGCTGCGAAATTGGAGTTCAGCAGCACCATGAGGGTCTCATGCACCTGCTCGGCGCTGACCTCTCCAGCAGCGTTGGCAAGGTGAATCGATCCGCTGGCATCCGAGAGCAGCTCCACCGTGAATCCGAGGGGTTCGGCCGCAGCAGCAGTGGCCAGGTCGCAGTTGTTGGTCATGTATCCGATCAAAGTGATGGTGTCGACCTGTGTTTCCCGCAGCCACGCTTCGAAGTCTGTTCCGGCAAAAACGCTCGCATAGTTCTTTCCAATCTGCTTCCAGGAATCCCTGCGGCGGGAGGCAATGTCAGGGTGCAGTTCCCAGCCGTGAGACCCCTGTGCGAACACCGGTGATCCTGCCGGTGCAACATGCCGCACGATGACAATGGGCAGCCCCTGCGCTTCCGCAACGTCGATGGCCGTGGTGATGTTGGTGAGCGACTCGCTGCGGGCCGGGTACTGGATCTCCAGCGGTCCGGCGAAGTATTCATTCTGCACGTCAACGACGACTAGTGCGCGGCTCGGTTGTGCCATGGTGGTGTCCTTTTTTCGTGTGGTTGATGAGGCGTGCTTCCAGCTTGGCAGCGACCGGCCGGGTACCGTGAGTGGCGTATATGCAGACTTTCGATGGAAACGAGCCACGTGGAGATTGCCATCCACGCATTCGACGGAATCACGCTGTTCCATTTGGCGACACCGTTGCTGGTTTTCGGTGAAGTGACGCGTTTGGGGCTGGCCGAAAATTGGGAGACCGGGGTGTTCACCGAGACGGGAGCGCCTGTTCGCAGCGCCGAAGGCTATGTGGTGAGTGAAACTGCCGGACCGGGTTTTGCCCGGGACGCACACCTGGTGGTGTTCCCGTCCTGGCTCTCCGGACTGCCTGAGCCGAGCGAGGATATGCTGACGCTCCTCCGCTCTTCCCCTGCATGCGGTGCGCGGATCGCGAGGCTGCGCCTGGGTGCATATCCAGTGGCTCGAAGCGGAGTGCTGGAAGGACGTACCGCGGTGACCCATTGGGAGTCCGCACAGGCGATGGCTTGCTCACATCCGGCTGTTCGGTTCGACGACTCAGCACTATCTGGGGCGGCAGCAGCTGCGGACGTTGCCCGGCACATTGTCGTCGCACCGCCGCCCACTGCAGGATTCCAAAATGGCCGGACTGCTGGGCAAGACGCTCGAATGGGCCCTTGCAAACCTCGACCAGTCCCTGGAGGTGGAAGACCTGGCAGGCCACGCCAATATGAGCAAACGGCCCGGCTGTTGTTAGAGACCACCGCTTAGAGCGTGGCACGAATTGCCGAGGCCTGCGGTTTCGGCCGCCCGGTGACCTTCCGGCAGAACTTTGCCGGCGCTTATAGCACCACACCAGCCTCCTACCGGGCCCGCTTCGCCAGCCGGTAAGCGGCGCGCAGGCCGCAGATCCGGGCCGTCCAGGTCCGGAGTTACCAGGCTTCGGGCTGCCTATGGTGCGGGGGTCTTGTCCAGTTTCCGCGCATAGGAGCGGCTGGCCCGCTGCCTCGCGCCGCATCGCTCCGAGCACCACTGGCGCCTCGCATGGGTACGGAGCATGAACCGGTCACACGGCACGGCTGCGCAGATCGCAATGCGCGCGGCATCGGGCCCGGTCAACAGGGTGGCAGCGTCCTCGGCAATCTGGGCCATGGCGTGGGCAACAATCCGGCTCAGCGGATGGGTGCGCCCCCGGGTCAGCCCTTCCTCCGGGGAATAGTGCAGGGGGGCCGCGCTCGGGACTGCAGTCAGCGCCTGGTTGAGGCCAGCCAGGGCCGCGGGGTCCGGCGCGGTGCCTTCGGTGTGGGACCGAAGGACCTCCCGGAGCTGTTCCCGCAAGCCTGCAAGCTGCAGCTGGCAGTAGGCGAGCAGGCCGGTGCCTTCGGGGGCCAGATTCTGCGCGATAAGCCACGCCGTGGCGTTTTCCGGACTGTTCAGCTCATCAACCCGCAAACCGCCGGGAAGGGTAACGATGCTGTTCGCCAGCGCCAGGCTAAGGTGCTCAGCTGTCCCCGGAGCGGGGGGAAGTGGGACGTTTGTCATAGGACTCACGGTATCAGTTGCACTTTGCCGTGAGAACCTTCTAGAGTGAATCTCACGTTAAAGATCTACTTATACCGTGATTAGTGAGGCACTTCATGAAGCATCCCAACCCTTCCGGTACTGCACCTTTTGTGCTTTCGGTCCTCGACAACGCCTTCACCGGCGTCGGCCACACGGTCAACGAGACCTACAGCGAGATCATCTCGCTGGCCAAGCTTGCCGACCGCCGCGGTTTCCAGCGCTTCTGGATGTCCGAGCACCATGCCATGCCCGGTGCCGCTATTCCGTCGCCGCTGCTGATGGCGGCCCGGCTCACCGGCGAGACCGAACGCATCCGGCTCGGTGCAGGCGGAATCATGCTGCCCAACCATGTGCCGCTGGTGGTCGCCGAACAGGTCGGCATGTTGGACACGCTGGCCCCCGGGCGCATCGATCTCGGCCTGGGTCGGGCGCCGGGCACCGACGGCGCCACGGCAGCAGCCCTGCGCCGCCATGCCTCCGCCAATGACGAATTCCCCGAACAGATCGCCGAGCTGGTCGGATTCCTAGAGAACGACTTCCCCGAGGGGCACCCCTATGCAGGCGTGCCTGCCGTACCGGGCCCTTGGCAGGCCGATGAGAACCGGGTGCCGCCTCCCGAGACGGCGGCCGATGTCTGGATCCTCGGATCCTCCGTCTACTCGGCGCAGGTGGCGGCGCGGCTTGGCCGCCCGTATGCGTTTGCCCTGCAGTTCGGCAGTGCCGATATCCTCAACGCCATGCGGATTTACCGCGAAAATTTCCGTCCCTCGGTTTACCTGGACAAGCCCTACAGCCTGGTGAGCATCGGGGCCATTGCCGACGAGGATCCGGCAGAGGCACGTCGCCAGGCCACGTCCACGGCCATGGCGATGCTGCGCATGTTCACCCGCAAGCCCTTCGCACTGCTGTCCCCCGAAGAAGTTGCGGCCTACCGTCCCAACATCCAGGAACGGCAGATCCTCGAGGAGTACACCGACCGCACCATCCACGGCACCCCGCAAGAGGTGGCAGCCGGGCTGGAGGAGCTGCAGCACCAGACCGGTGTCGATGAAGTGATGCTCGTGGTCGGCGGATATCTGCGCAGCACCCAGGCGCACACCCTGGAACTGCTGGCGGACCACTACAGCATGCCGACGGCCTAACGTGCGCTTCGCCGGTTCCGAAACTGATGAACAAAGAAATGGAAGTTTTGTGGAGATAACAGAGAAGTCAGTTCCCGGAACCGGCGTTGACCGGCTGCCGCCGGCGGGGCAGGGCCTGGGCTATCACGAGCTCAACGCCATGCTGAACCTGTACGGCAAAGACGGCGTGATCCAGTTCGAGGCGGACCGTGCTGCGGCGCGGCAGTACTTCCTGCAGCATGTCAATGAGAACACCATGCACTTTGACACTCTTGACGAGAAGTTGACGTATCTGGTGGCCCACGGGTACTACGAGCGGGAAACCCTTGACCGGTATTCGATGGACTTCATCCGCGGGCTGTACCGGCGCGCCGAGGGGCAGAAGTTCCGCTTCGAGACCTTCCTCGGCGCCTTCAAGTTCTACACCTCGTACACGCTGAAGACCTTTGACGGCAAGCGGTATCTGGAGCGTTTCGAGGACCGTGTCTGCATGACGGCGCTGCATCTGGGCGACGGCGACGAGAAGCTGGCTGAGCAGATGGTCGATGAGATTCTCAGTGGCCGGTTCCAGCCGGCCACCCCCACGTTCCTGAACGCGGGCAAGGCCCAGCGCGGCGAGCTGGTGTCCTGCTTCCTGCTGCGGTTCGAAGACAACATGGAGTCGATCGGCCGGTCCATTAACTCCGCACTGCAGCTCTCCAAGCGCGGCGGCGGCGTCGGCCTGTCGCTGACCAATGTCCGGGAGGTGGGTGCGCCGATCAAGCAGATCGAGAACCAGTCCTCCGGCGTCATCCCCGTGATGAAGCTCCTCGAAGACAGTTTCTCCTACGCCAACCAGCTCGGTGCCCGCCAGGGCGCCGGCGCCGTGTACCTGCACGCCCACCACCCGGACATCAACCGGTTCCTGGACACCAAGCGGGAAAACGCGGACGAGAAGATCCGCATCAAGACCCTCTCCCTGGGCGTCGTCGTTCCCGACATCACTTTTGAACTGGCCAAGCGCGATGAGGACATGTACCTGTTCTCCCCGTACGACGTCGAAAAGGTCTACGGCGTCCCGTTTTCGGACATCTCGGTCACCGAGAAGTACTACGAGATGGTGGATGACGCGCGGATCAAGAAGACCAAGATCAAGGCCCGGGACTTCTTCCAGACCCTGGCGGAGATCCAGTTCGAGTCCGGTTACCCGTACATCATGTTCGAAGACACGGTGAACAGGGCCAACCCGATTCAGGGCCGGATCTCCATGTCCAACCTGTGCTCGGAAATCCTCCAGGTTTCGACGCCGTCGCGCTATAACGATGACCTCAGTTATTCGAGCGTGGGCAAGGACATCTCCTGCAACCTCGGCTCCATGAACATTGCCAAGGCCATGGACGGCGGGAACCTGGCGGCCACCATCGAGACCGCTGTCCGCGCGCTGACCGCCGTCTCGGATATGAGCCACATCGGTTCAGTGCCGTCCATCGCCGAAGGCAACGACGCCGGCCACGCCATCGGCCTGGGCCAGATGAACCTGCACGGCTACCTGGCACGCGAGCGGGTGCACTACGGCTCCAAAGAGGCGCTGGATTTCACCAACATCTACTTCTACACCGTGGTCTACCACGCCCTGCGGTCCTCCAACCTGCTCTCCATGGAGCGTCAGCAGACCTTTGAGGGGTTCGAGAACTCGCAATACGCCACCGGCGAGTTCTTCGACAAGTACGTGAACCAGGAATGGGTCCCGAAGACCGACCGTGTCCGCGAGATGTTCGAAGGCATTCACATCCCGACCCAGGCTGACTGGGCGGCGCTGCGGGCTTCGGTCATGGAGCACGGCATCTACAACCAGAACCTGCAGGCGGTGCCGCCCACGGGCTCTATCTCTTACATCAACAACTCGACGTCCTCCATCCACCCGGTGGCCGCAAAGATCGAGATCCGCAAGGAAGGCAAGCTCGGGCGCGTGTACTACCCGGCGCCGTACCTGACGAACGACAACCTGGAGTACTACCAGGACGCGTACGAAATCGGCTACGAAAAGACCATCGACACCTACGCCGCTGCCACCCAGCACGTGGACCAGGGCCTGTCCCTGACGCTGTTCTTCAAAGACACCGCCACCACCCGCGACATCAACAAGGCGCAGATCTACGCCTGGCGCAAGGGCATCAAGACCATTTACTACATCCGCCTGCGCCAGCTCGCCCTGGAAGGCACCGAGGTGGAAAATTGCGTTTCGTGCATGCTGTAGCAACACCGACAAACTCCTGATGAAAGGCGGCCACGTTGCCGGCAAAGACAAACACCGAACCCGCAGCAATCCTTCCGGAGCAGTACCGCGAGGTCATGCGGCATCATCCGACCGGGGTTGCTGCCGTCTCTTCCCTTGACCCGGACACCAAAGAGCCCTGCGGGCTGGTGGTCGGCTCGCTGGCCTCGCTTTCCCTGGACCCCGCACTGATCACGTTCAGTGTGGGACGTTCCTCGGCGAGCTGGCCGAAGATCGCACGGGCTGGGAAGTTCACGGTCAGCCTGCTGGCACAGGGACAGCAGGATGTCGCGGCGGCACTGTCCCGCCGGACGGAGGACAAATTCGCTGGCGTCAGCTGGACCCTCTCCCCTCTGGCCACGCCGCAGATTGACGGTGCGTTGGGGTGGATTGACTGTACCGTCGAACGCGAACTCGACGGCGGTGACCACCTCCTGGTCATCGCCCATGTCGTCGGACTAAGCGCCGCAGGCGGAGAGCCGATGGTGTTCCACGGCGGAAGCCTTGGAGGTTTCCGCCGGCCCAACGCGGCCTGACGGCCCACTGATCGGAGCAGGATCCGGCACCAGCCGCGGAATATCGTCCGGCGAATACCGGCGACGGTTCAGGGCCTGCGGACGGCGTGGCGCACGGCGGCTGTGGCGCCGGCCGTTACTATCGGGCCATGGCTACCCTTGTGCTTCCCGACGAAAAATTCCACTCATCCTGGCTGGAGTGCGCTGCCGAATTTGACGGTGCGCACCGGGACGGTGCCGGCGGGCAGGACTGGTCGCTGGATGACCTGCAGGACCCCGGCGCTTTCCGCCGATTCGTTGCGGAGCTCCTCGCCGAGGCACTGCCCGGCACTGTTCCGAAGCCCGGATATGTCCCCTGTACCTACTTGTGGATCGTCGAGGACGAGACGGTTGTTGGCTCTCTGGCCATCCGGCACGAACTGAATGATTTCCTTCTCCACAAAGGAGGGCACATCGGTTACAGCGTGCGTCCGTCGGCACGCCGCCGCGGCCACGCCGCCCAAGCCTTGAAAAACGCACTTCCCGTCGCCCTCGAACTGGGAATCTCTCCAGTCCTTCTCACGTGCGATGAGGACAACACCGCGTCCCGGGCCACCATTGAAAAGAATGGCGGCGTCCTGGAGGACATCCGCCACGGCAAGCGCCGCTACTGGATCCCCACCGCCTGAGTGCCAGGGCCCGGGCACCCGTACTGCCTACGCCTCCGGCCGCAGCAGCGGCACCAGCGCCTCAATGACGGCCGGATCCTCAATGGTGGAGGGCACCGTGTAGGCATCGCCGTCGGCAATCTGGCGCATGGTCTTGCGCAGGATCTTGCCGGACCGAGTCTTGGGCAGCGCCTCCACGACCTGTACGTCCTTGAAGTCAGCCACCGGCCCAATGGACTCGCGCACCAGCTTCACCAGGTCTGTGCGCAGCTCCTCCACGCCCACAGCGGAACCCGACTTCAAGACCACATACCCGCAGGGCCGCTGACCCTTCAGGGAGTCCGCCACCCCGATCACGGCGCACTCGGCCACCGCGGGATGGGAGGCGACCACCTGCTCCATCGCTCCAGTGGACAGCCGGTGTCCGGAGACGTTGATGACGTCATCGGTGCGGCCCATCACAAACACGTAGCCGTCCTCGTCCACATAGCCGGAGTCCCCGGTGGTGTAGTAGCCCTCAAAGATCTCCAGGTAGGAGGACCGGAACCGGGCATCACTACCCCACAGCGTGGTGAGCGTGCCCGGCGGCAGCGGCAGCCGCAGCACTATGTTGCCCTCCTCGCCGGCAGACACCTCTACGCCGGAGCCGTCCACAATCGCCAGGGAGAATCCGGGAACGGGCACGGTGGCCGAGCCGGCTTTGATGGCCAGCTGCTCCAGACCCAGTGGATTGGCGCAGATCGCCCAGCCGGTTTCGGTCTGCCACCAGTGATCCACCACCGGAACATTCAGGGTTCGGCCGGCCCAAGTGAAGGTCTCTGGATCCAGCCGCTCCCCGGCGACAAAAAGAGTCCGCAGCACGGACAGGTCATAGTCGCCCATCAGGGCCGCGTCCGGATCGGCCTTGCGGATCGCCCGCAGCGCGGTGGGCGCGGTGAAGAGGACATCCACCTTATGCTGATCCGCTACCCGCCAGAAGGCTCCGGCGTCGGGCGTGCCCACCGGCTTGCCCTCGTACAGCACGGTGGCGGCCCCGGCGATCAGCGGCGCGTACACAATGTAGGAATGGCCCACCACCCAGCCCACATCCGAGGCGGTCCACATCACCTGGCCCGGGCCGACGTCGTAAATATTGCGCATGGACCAAGCCAGGGCGACGGCGTGGGAACCGTTGTCCCGCACCACGCCCTTGGGTGCGCCGGTGGTTCCGGAGGTGTACAGGATGTAGAGCGGGTCGGTGGCGGCAACGGAGACCGGGCCGGCCGGCTGCGCCCCGGCGGCGAGCGCATCCCAGTCGTGCCAGGCGGCGCCGTTCCTGCCGTCGTACTCCTGGGCCGTGTGCGCAAAGCCCTCGCGCTCTGCCACCACCACGTGGTTCACCCGGTGCGTGGCCTCGGCGAGCGCGGCTGCCACGTTGGGCAGGTATTCCACCGCGCGCCTGGGTTCCAGTCCCCCGCTGGCGGTGACGACGACGGCGGGCCGGGCGTCGTCGATGCGGGCCGCCAGCTCCTTGGGGGCGAAGCCGCCGAACACCACCGAATGGACGGCGCCCAGCCGGGCCGCGGCAAGCATGGCGATCACCGCCTGCGGAATCATGGGCAAATAGATGATGACCCGGTCTCCGGCTTTCACACCGAGTTCGCGGAGCACTCCTGCGAAGGTCTCCACCTCCGCCAGGAGCTGGTTGTAGGTATAGGCGCGCGAGGTTCCAAGCATCGCGGAGTCATAGATGAGGGCAGCCGTCTCTCCCCTGCCTGCGGCCACGTGCCGGTCCAGGGCGTTGTAGCTGGTGTTTAGGTGGCCGTCGGGAAACCAGCGGTACAGCGGAGCGGCCGAATCGTCCAGCGCATACTGCGGGGCGGTGTCCCAGTCCACCAGCGCGGCAGCCTCCAGCCAGAAGGCCTCGGGATCACTGAGGCTGCGGGCATAGGCGTGCGCATAGCCTTCCTCCGGGAGTCCAACGGCTCCGGCGACGGCGGCAGCGGCGGCGGCAGCGGCGGCGGCGGCGGCAACGTCCGGTGCTTCGTTTCCTGCGTCCAGGCCAGAGCTCATGGATCCTCCTCAAGTGGGATGTGATACCCATCACCTTAGGTCAGTCCGCGGGCAGCCACAACAGTGCTGTGTATACATGACAGCAGACTAAGCGCGGCAACTCCGGGAGGTTTCTTCGCTGCGAACCCATTTATGTATACACTAATGAGACAGATCACATCCGGGCCCGCTCACACCGCAGCTGCCCGCCAGCACAAAGGAGCACCTGTGAGGGCCAGCGACCGCGCCTACCGGGCGCTCCGCGAAGACATTGTGGCGGGCAGCCTCCTTCCCGGCACCGTTTTGGGCGAGGTTGAACAGTCTCAGCGCCTGGGTATTTCCCGCACTCCTCTCCGCGAGGCCCTCAGCCGGCTCACCGCCGACGGGCTGGCCGCACCCCACAACGGACGCGGCGTCGTGGTCACCTCCATCTCGCCGGAAACCGTGACGGAACTGTTCGAACTCCGGCAGGCGCTGGAGTGCAAGGCAGCCGCGCTGGCAGCCACGCGCGGAGATCCCGGCACTTTCGCCGGGCTGCGGCGGGACTTCGAGAATGCGGCGGACCTGATTCTCCAGGACGCCGGGACTGACCCGACACGCGCCGGCTATTACGCACTGGTGGCCCGGCTGGACGAAGCCATCGATGCCGCTGCGGCGAACACGTACCTCACCCAGGCACTGGCCAACGTCCGGCTGCATCTGGCCCGTGTCCGGCGCCTGGCCAAGGACAACCCCGAACGGCTGCTGGCCACCGCAGGCGAACACGCCACCATTGCCGCCGCCATTGCCGTCCGGGATCCCGCGCTGGCTGCCGCGGCAACCTCCGTGCATCTGCACAAGAGCCTGGAACATTTTCTCGCCGCCGCAGCAGCACCGGCCGGTACCCCTGAACGTTCCACTGAAAAGTTCCCCGAACGTCCCCGAAAGGACAACCCATGAATCTCCACAAGGTGCGGGTCCACCGCAGCGATGAAAACCTGGCCCGCGAAGACCAGCTGGCCTACAAGATTGCCGAGGTCGCCGCAGATCCCGTTGCCGTGACCGACGAGGTCACGGACATGGTCATCAACCGCATCATCGACAACGCCTCGGTGGCCATCGCCTCCCTGAACCGCGGGCCCATTGTCGCTGCCCGCGCCCAGGCACTGTCCTTCTCCCCCTCCGCCCACGGCCAGGGTTCGGCCGTGTTCGGCGTTGAACAGAGGACCTCGCCGGAATGGGCCGCCTGGGCCAACGGCGTGGCGGTGCGCGAGCTGGACTACCACGACACGTTCCTCGCCGCCGAGTACTCCCACCCGGGTGACAATATTCCGCCGCTGCTCGCCGTTGCCCAGCACACCGGAGCCTCCGGCGCGGATCTGATCCGCGGCATTGCCACCGGGTATGAAATCCAGGTGGACCTGGTCAAGGCGATCTGCCTGCACAAGCACAAGATCGACCACGTTGCCCACCTCGGTCCGTCCGCGGCCGCCGGCATCGGCACCCTGCTGGGCCTGGATGTGGACACCATCTTCCAGGCCGTGGGCCAGGCCCTGCACACCACCACCGCCACCCGGCAGTCCCGCAAGGGCGAAATCAGCACCTGGAAGGCTCATGCCCCGGCCTTCGCCGGCAAGATGGCCGTGGAGGCCGTGGACCGCGCCATGCGCGGACAGACTTCCCCCACCCCCATTTACGAGGGTGAAGACGGCGTCATTGCCTGGATGCTGGACGGCCCCGACGCCGCCTACGAGGTTCCGTTGCCCGAGGCCGGCGAAGCCAAGCGCGCCATCCTGGACACCTACACCAAGGAACACTCAGCCGAGTACCAGGCTCAGGCCTGGATTGACCTGGCCCGCAAGATCCACCGCGAACACCCGGAGGCCGCCGACGCCTCCAAGGTGGCCAGCGTGCAGATCTCCACCTCACACCACACCCACTACGTGATCGGCTCCGGCGCCAACGATCCGCAGAAGTACGATCCCACCGCCTCGCGCGAAACCCTGGACCACTCCATCCCGTACATCTTCACCGTCGCGCTGCAGGACGGCGCCTGGCACCACGTGGACTCCTACTCCCCCGAACGCGCCGGCCGCCCCGACACCGTGGAGCTGTGGCACAAGGTCAGCACCGTGGAGGATCCGGAATGGACCCGCCGCTACCACTCCCTGGACATCAACGAGAAGGCCTTCGGCGGCCGGGTCACCATCACCCTGACCGACGGCACCGAAATCACCGACGAAATCGCCGTCGCCGACGCACACCCCCTCGGTGCCAAGCCGTTTGCGCGCGAGCAGTACATCAACAAGTTCCGCACCCTGGCCGCCGGTCTGGTCTCCGAAGAGGAGATCGAGCGGTTCCTGACCACCGTGCAGCGCCTGCCCGAACTGGCCGCCGGCGAGCTGGACGCCCTGAATATCACCGCAGCCCCCGGCATCATTGACCCGGCCAACGCCCCGAAGGGACTCTTCTAAATGCTGTACTCCTCAGTAACACCCGAAGCCAAGCGCATCGCCTTCCGCGAAGGCCTGGCCTCCGGTACGCTCCAGCAGTTCCCGGGAGCCTTCAACCCGCTCTCGGCCCGCCTGATCGAAGAAAAGGGGTTCGACGGCGTCTACATCTCCGGCGCAGTCCTCGCCAATGACCTGGGTCTGCCGGACATCGGCCTGACCACGCTGACCGAAGTGGCCACCCGCGCCGGGCAGATCGCCCGGATGACGGACCTGCCCGCGATCGTGGATGCGGACACCGGCTTTGGTGAACCCATGAACGTGGCCCGCTCCATCCAGGAGCTGGAGAACGCCGGCCTGGCCGGCTGCCACATCGAAGACCAGTTCAACCCCAAGCGTTGCGGCCATCTGGACGGCAAGAACGTGGTGGACACCGACACCGCGGTCAAGCGGATCCGGGCTGCAGCGGATGCTCGCCGGGATCCGAACTTCCTGATCATGGCCCGCACCGACATCCGCGCCGTGGACGGCCTGGAAGCCGCCCAGGACCGCGCCCGTGCCCTGGTTGACGCCGGAGCGGACGCCATCTTTCCCGAGGCGATGAAGACGCTCGAGGAATTCGCCGCCATGCGCGCCGCCGTCGACGTCCCGATCCTGGCCAACATGACCGAATTCGGCAAGAGCGAATTGTTCAGCTATGACGAGCTGGCCTCGGTGGGAGTCAACATGGTCATCTACCCGGTGACCCTGCTGCGCAGCGCCATGGGCGCCGCCGAACGCACCCTGGACACCATCAAGGCCAAGGGCACCCAGCAGGATGACGTGCCCAATATGTTAACGCGTGCACGTTTGTACGATCTGGTGGATTATGAAGCCTATAACCGCTTTGACACGTCCGTTTTCAACTTCCAGATCCCGGGCAAGCACTAGAGCATCCGCCGGAATCCAGCAAGTAACACCATCGCGACAAAGGAGTCTTTTGCTATGACAGATGAGCAGATCCATAAGGGGCTGGCCGGTGTCCTCGTTGACACCACCAAGATCTCCAAGGTTAATCCGGAGACCAATTCGCTGCTGTACCGCGGCTACCCCGTCCAGGACCTGGCCGCACGCTGCAGCTTCGAAGAGGTGGCCTACCTGCTCTGGAACAGCGAGCTTCCGTCCGCCGATGAGCTGGCGGAGTTCACGGAAGGCGAGCGTTCCCAGCGGGCGCTCTCCCCCGAGCTGAAGGCGGTCATTGATGCCCTCCCGGCAACGTGCCATCCGATGGACGTGTGCCGTACCGCGGCTTCGGTGCTGGGCGCCGAACATCCCAAGGCGGAGGACTCCTCCGTGCAGGCGAACATGGAAAAGTCGATCAGCCTCTTCGCGGCCATGCCCGCCGTCGTCGCCTACGACCAGCGCCGACGCCGCGGCCAGGACGTGGTGGAGCCCCGGGATGACCTGGGCTATTCCGCGAACTTCCTCTGGATGACCTTCGGAGAGGAGGCGGCTCCGGAGGTGGTGGAGGCGTTCAACGTCTCGATGATCCTGTACGCGGAGCACTCCTTCAACGCCTCCACGTTCACTGCCCGCGTGATTACTTCCACGCTATCGGACCTGCATTCCGCCGTGACCGGTGCCATCGGCGCGCTCAAGGGCCCGTTGCACGGCGGCGCCAACGAGGCCGTGATGCACACGTTCGAAGAGATCACCGAGAGCGCAGGCGAGGGCGACGTTGCCGCCCACGCCGCCGGCTGGCTGGATACTGCACTGGCAGACAAAAAGAAGATCATGGGCTTTGGCCACCGGGTCTACAAGAACGGCGACTCGCGGGTGCCCACCATGAAGGCGTCCATGGACAAGATGGTCAAGCACTACGACCGGGCGGATCTGGGCGAGCTGTACACGGCGCTGGAATCGGCCATGGGCGAGCGGAAAAACATCCTGCCGAACCTGGACTACCCGGCTGGTCCCGTCTACCACATGATGGGTTTTGACACGCCCACCTTCACACCGCTGTTCGTGGCCGCCCGGATCACCGGCTGGACCGCGCACATCATGGAGCAGCTGGAAGCCAACTCCCTGATCCGTCCGCTCAGTGTCTACAACGGACACGAGGAACGGCACATGGGTTAGGCAGCCACCGTTGGGTGCCCCGCGGACCCCGGAACGGCGGCAACGAAATTTCCTGCTCGTAGAACTCGCAGGAAACATTAAAG
This sequence comes from Arthrobacter sp. UYP6, assembly GCF_040547315.1. Taxonomy (NCBI): domain Bacteria; kingdom Bacillati; phylum Actinomycetota; class Actinomycetes; order Micrococcales; family Micrococcaceae; genus Arthrobacter; species Arthrobacter sp. UYP6. Next base: position 13,108 of record NZ_JBEPPM010000017.1, on the reverse strand, counting down.
CCGCCTACTCCGGGGTCCGCTCTGCATTAGGCCACGGCGAGGCCTGCCTCGCGAATATCCGCGCGGAGGCATCCTGATGTGCCAGCCTGCGCAGCGCGAGCAGGAGCGGCTCAACCAGGACCGTCCCTAGCATGACGTACCTCAGGGCTTCGGCGGGGCTGCTTTGCGGGACCTCTTCCACCTCCCGGGCGGCTACCTCCCGCATGGCGGAGGCATACATCTCCAGAAACCCTTCCGGAGGCTCAAACCCTGCGTCCTCAAGTCCCTGAAGTGCCTGTTCCAGCCGGGATCGGGCGTCATGGTCTTCGGGATCCACGCTCCAGCCCCACTTCTCCAGCAGCGCGTCGGCCCGGGGGTGGCTGGTGGAGGGTTTAGGCAGCGCCGCCGCCGCGTGGGCGGCGATCCCCAGCAGGTCATGCGCAGATTCCGTCGGCTCATCCAGCTGCTCCAGCACCTTCCCGGCGGCGGCAACCGAAAGACCACCCGGCCCCAGCAGGGCCCGGATCAACCGCAGCCGCGATACATGCCCGGCGTCGTAGTCGGCCTGCCGCGGCGCCGTTCTCCGCCCCTCGTGGAGCAGGCCGGCCCGCAGGTAGTACTTGATGGTGGCTACGGAAATATCCGTCTCCACCGCCAGCTCTGAAACTCTCATCCGGACCCCCTTGTGCTGGATAGTCTAACTCTCTACTCTGGATACCATCACTATCCACACTACGGAGGGAGCCGTCATGGCTCGCATCATTCCGCACCGGATGACCCATGTGCACGACGGCCCCCTTGTGGTTTTCCTGATTGGCATGCGGATCAACCGGCCTTGGCGGCCGGATCTGTGGCTGCCGGCTTTCGCAGCCATGCCGCGCATGCTCGCGGAGCTATCCGCTGACCCGGACTCCGGGCTGTTGGGCTACCGGATCACCCTCGGCGCCGGAGGGCCGCTGGTGATCCAGCATTGGAAGAGCGCCGAGCAGCTGTATGCCTATGCCAGTCAGACCAACGCCCAGCATCGCCCAGCCTGGGCAGCCTTCAACCGGATTGCCCGCAAGGCTCCGGGGGCGGTGGGTATCTGGCACGAGACCTATGTTGTGGACCGTGCCGAGTCCATGTACGTTGGCATGCCCGCCACGGGCCTGGCGAAGGCCACGGCTGCCCGTTCTGTGGAGCCGGACAGCCGGGCCGCCGCGCGCCTGGGTCCGGCAACCCGCTAGCTCCACACTGGTTCCCAGGCATTGGGAACTGGTGGGGCTGGTGTGGTCCCATTAGCACCACCAGTCCCAGAGAGTGGGAACCTGTGCGGCAGTCTAGGAAAAGACGACGCCGACCACGCTCTCGTTGTCCTCCGCCAGGGTAACGACGGCGTCGAAGTACCTTTCCGCCAGGACTTCCGGCATCCAGTGGGCCGAGTCGGGCCACATTTGTGGATACGGGATCTCATTCACCGGGTACCAGAGGGGAACGATTTCCGACGACGGGGCAGGCTCTCCGGTCCAGCTGTGCACCCGGTAGACAACAGTGGACATGTCCCAATCCGGGCGGGCGGGAAAAATAAACTCGACGGTGCCGGCACGCTCAAGGTCTGCTTCCGCCACGGTGACCCCGGATTCTTCAAAGACTTCCCGCACGGCAGCCTGCTCCGGGGTCTCCCCCGGTTCCACATGCCCTCCGAGAGTCACGATCCGTCCTACTCCAAACCCGGTCAGCTTCAGGCCCATCAGCACTTCGGTTCCCTGCTGCGGTTTACCGCGCATGAGGAAGCACAGCACCACCGGCACTGCCCGGGTGGGCGGCCCGGGATTTCCACGCTCCGGAACGGCGCTGTTCACAGTGCCCGGGGGTGCGCGGCGGCGTAAACCTCGCGCAGGGTTTCGGCGGTCACCAGCGTGTACACCTGTGTGGTGGTCACGGACGCGTGCCCGAGCAGTTCCTGGACCACACGGACGTCGGCACCGCCCTCCAGCAGGTGAGTGGCGAACGAGTGCCGCAGGGTATGCGGGGACACATCGCGTCCAATCCGGGCCTTTTCGGCGGCGTTCTTCAGGATGGTCCACGCGCTTTGGCGGCTGAGCCGTCCGCCGCGGGCGTTGAGGAACAGCGCCGGGGTTCCCTTGCCCTTCACCGAGGCTGCAGGCCGGCCGCGGACCAGATACTCGTCCAGCGCCCGGGCGGCGTAGGAGCCCAGCGGCACCAGCCGTTCCTTGGATCCCTTGCCGAAGAGGCGCACAACGTCGGGACCGTTGGCCGGAATGCGCTCCAGCGACAGGTCATCGATGTCCAGGCCCACGGCTTCGCTGATGCGCGCACCGGTGGAGTACAGGAATTCCAGCAGTGCCCGATCCCGCAGACCCGTGGGGGTCTCGGTGGAGACGGCTTCCAGGATGCGGGTCACTTCGTTGACGCTGATGGCCTTGGGCAGGCGTTTGCCCGGCAGCGGCGGATGGACGTCTGCGGCCGGATCGGCGGTGGTCAGGCCTTCCAGCGCCCAGAACTTGTGCAGGCCTCGGACCGCGACGACGGTGCGGGCCGCCGAGCGCACGCTCAGCGCTGAGGCGCCGTCGGAACCTTCAACAATCGACTGTGCGAAGGCGGTGACGTCGTGCCGGGAGATGCGGGCCACCTCCTCCACACCGCGGGAGGCCAGGAACCGGGCATAGCGCAGCAGGTCCCGGCGGTAGGCGTCGAGGGTGTTCACTGCCAGTCCGCGTTCCACGGCCATGTGCTGCAGGTAGCCGCCGATGGCACGTCCGACGGCGGTGGCGCGCAGCTCGTCCGCGGCGGACGGACCCTTGGGGGCGGGAGTTTTCTTGGGCCTGGCGGAGGTTGTCGCCTTTACGGGCACCGTTTCGGCCGCCGGAGTTGCCTCGCCAGCAGGCTGGGGAGAGTTTTGGGGGCCGCTGGCCTTCGCCGCAGCGTCTCCGTCAGCCCTGTCCTGGGCAAGTGCCGCCCGCAGAAGTTCGGCGGGTGAATCCAGCCTCAGGGTGGCGTTGATGGAGGAGAAGTCAAAAACAACAGTGTCGTTGAGCTGCGCTGCCGACGGGGGCTGAAAGGGCGCAGAAGTGCCTACTGGAACCGGTGCAGGAGACTGTCCGCCTGCAGGTAGATCGGAGGCGGCCATAGCGGTCTTCAGTCCTAAAGAACGGGGCCCTGCGGCCAGGTGGAGTGCTGGGAGTGGTGTTCGGGCCAGGGTGCATCGCCCGGACGGAGGTTCGCGAAACCGGAGGGACGCGCGGCTGCCGCCGCGAGGACACCGGCTACTGCCGAGGGGCTGTGCATCCGACCGTCCAGGGCCGCCTGGACCGCATCGTCAAGATCGACCCACATGGTGCGGATTTCCGCTTCCTCGTGGGTGCGCACGTGCCGCTCGGCTGCGGGGATCTCGGTAATACCGCGGGCCAGGTAGATGCGCAGGGCTTCGCGGGACGAGCCGGGTGAGAGGAAGAGGTCGGTGAGGACGTTCCACTCTGCGGCTTTGATATCCGCTTCTTCGGCCAGTTCACGGGCCGCCCCGACCCGGAAGTCTTCGCCCTCGATATCCAGCAGTCCGGCGGGGATTTCCCACAGGGTCATTCGTACCGGGTGGCGGTACTGGTTGATCAGCAGCACCTGGCCTGCATCGTTCAGGGCCAGGATGGCCACCGCCCCCGGATGGCGGATGTAGTCGCGGACCAGGGGTTCGCCGTCGTCGGTCAGGGAGAACTTCTCGCTGACCACGTCCCAGACCCGCCCGGTGTATTCCACGGAGGAACTGAGCAGGCGGCGGGGACTTTGTTCGTCGGCGAACCCTCTGGTCTCGCTCATGGGATTACTAGCCCTTGCCGTTCTGGCGTGCCAGGGCGGCCTTCACCAAACCGGCGAAGAGCGGGTGCGGGCGCGTGGGGCGGGAGCTGAGCTCCGGGTGCGCCTGCGTGGAGACGTAGTACGGGTGGACGTCAGCGGGAAGCTCAACAAACTCCACCAGTCCGCCGTCAACCGTGGTGCCGGAGAAGGACAGGCCTGCCTCGGCAATCTGGTCGCGGTACTCGTTGTTGACCTCGTAGCGGTGGCGGTGACGTTCGGCCACTGCCGTCTTGCCGTACGTCTTGGCTACTACGGAGCCCTCTTCGAGCGTGGCGTCCCACAGGCCCAGGCGCATGGTGCCGCCCATGTCGCCCTCACCGGAAACGATGTGCTTCTGCTCCGCCATGGTGGCGATGACCGGGTACTTGGTGTCCGGCTCGAACTCGGAGGAGGACGCACCTTCCATCCCCACCACGTTGCGGGCGTACTCGATGACCATGCACTGCAGGCCCAGGCACAGGCCCAGCGTGGGGAGCTTGTTTTCCCGTGCGTAGGTCAGCGCGCCCAGCTTGCCTTCCAGCCCGCGGATGCCGAAGCCGCCGGGAACGCAGATGGCGTCCACGTCGCCCAATGCCTTGGCGGCACCTTCCGGCGTCGCGCACTCGTCCGAGGGCACCCAGCGGATGTTGACCTTGGTCTTGTTGGCAAAACCGCCGGCGCGCAGGGCTTCCGTCACGGAAAGGTAAGCATCCGGCAGATCCACGTACTTGCCCACCAGGGCAATGTCCACGTGGTGCTTGGGGTTGTGGACAACCTCGAGGAGCTTGTCCCACTTGGTCCAGTTGACGTCCTTGAACTTCAGATCCAGGTGCTGAACGATATACGCGTCCAGGCCCTGGGAATGCAGCGTCTTGGGGATGTCATAGATGCTCGGGGCGTCCGGGCAGCCAACGACGGCGTCAATGTCCACGTCACACATGCGGCCGATCTTGGCGCGCATGGCATCCGGCACCGGGCGGTCCGAGCGGATAACGATGGCGTCCGGCTGGATGCCGATGGAACGCAGGGCAGCCACTGAGTGCTGCGTGGGCTTGGTCTTCAGTTCCTGGGACGGGCCGATGTACGGCACGAGGGAAACGTGCAGGAAGAAGACGTTGTTGCGGCCAATGTCCTGGCGCACCTGGCGTGCGGCCTCCAGGAAGGGCTGGGACTCGATGTCGCCAACCGTGCCGCCGATCTCGGTAATGATGACGTCGGGGGTCTTCTTCGCCTCGGAGGGCAGGCGCATCCGGCGCTTGATCTCGTCGGTGATATGCGGAATGACCTGAACCGTGTCCCCGAGGTACTCGCCGCGGCGTTCCTTGGCAATAACGGTGGAGTAGACCTGGCCGGTGGTTACGTTGGCGGAGCCGTCAAGGCTCTCATCAAGGAAACGCTCGTAATGGCCAATGTCAAGGTCCGTCTCGGCGCCGTCATCGGTCACGAAGACCTCGCCGTGCTGGAAGGGGTTCATTGTGCCCGGATCCACGTTGAGATAGGGATCGAGCTTCTGCATGGTCACCGCTATGCCGCGCGACCTCAACAGATGGCCGAGACTTGACGCTGTCAGTCCCTTACCGAGTGAGGACGCCACGCCACCGGTGACGAAGATGTGTTTGGTCGTAGAAGACGACTTGGGAAACCTGGAATTTGATCGCTGCACCACGGAGTTCGAGCCTATCACCTTTTGTAGTTCTGAATTGGTCGTCATTGGATTATTCCTGCGGCATGGGACTACTGCTGCGGCGGATGACCCGCCGCAGCCAGGAGTTCGACGGCGTGCGCCCGGGCGGACTCGGAGTCCTCCTGACCCGCGAGCATCCTGGCAAGTTCCTTGATCCGCTCTGCATCGTCCAGCACGGTGACGTCGCTGGCGGTTACGCCGGTTCCATCTTCCTCCACTGCGGACATTTTAATCACGCGGATGTGATGGTCGGCAAAGGCGGCCACCTGCGGAAGGTGGGTGACCACAATCACCTGCACATGTTTGGCCAGCATGGCGAGCCGGCGGCCGATTTCAACGGCGGCCTTACCGCCCACCCCGGAATCAACCTCGTCAAAGATGAACGTCGGCACGGGGTCCACTGCGGCAAGCACCACTTCAATGGCCAGCATCACCCGGGAGAGTTCGCCGCCGGAGGCCCCCTTGCCCAGCGGCCGTGCCGGCGCGCCGGGGTGCGGTTGCAGGAGGAAGGAGATGCTGTCCGCTCCGTGCACTCCCAGCTCCTCCACCGGCGTGACCTCGATGAGCAGGTTGGCGTTGGCCATGGCCAGGGCGGAGAGCTCATCGCTGACCCGCCGGGCAAGATCGGCTGCGGCTTCGGTCCGCAGCTTGGTCAGGTCAGCCGCAGCCGAGGTGAGTCCCGTCTGAAGCTCGGAGATTTCCGACTCCAGCGCCTCAATCCGGGTACTGTCATCGCCGAGCTCCGCCAGCCGGACACGGCTGGTTTCGGCCCATGCCAGGACCTCGTCCACGGACGGAGCGAACTTCCGGGTGAGCGCTGAGATCTCGGCGCGCCGGGTTTCGACTTCGGCCAGCCGTTCCGGTCCTTCCCCGTCCAAGGAGGCGCTGTAGCTGGCCAGCTCGGTGGCGATGTCGGCCAGGATGTAGCCCACCTCCGCAAGCCGTTTGGCTGAGTCCGCCAGCGCCGGATCGTGCTCGCCGGCCAGTTCAAGCTGCCGTTTGGCCCCGTCCACCAAAGAGGTGGCATCGGAACCATCGGCAAAATCTCCGGCGATCAGGGCCTGGTGGGCACCCTCGGCAGCCGTGCGCAGTTCTTCGAAGTTGTTCAGCCGGGTTGCTTCGGTCTTGAGCGTTTCGTCTTCGCCGGGCAGTAGCTCCAGCGCGTCGATTTCCGCCAGGGAGGCCGTGAGGTATTCAGCCTCCCGCAGCCGTTCACGGGCCTGGTCCCGCAGGCTGGCCAGCTCAGCCACAGCAGAGCGCCAGCGGGCAAAGTCGGACTGGTAGGAGGACAGCAGGGCAGCAAGGGCGGGCCCGGCATACTTATCCAGTGCCTCACGCTGGGCGGCCGCGCTTTTGAGCCGGAGCTGGTCCGACTGACCGTGCACCGCCACCAGGTGCTGGCCCACCTCGGCCAGGACGCCCACCGGCGCGGACCGCCCGCCAACGTGCGCACGGCTGCGCCCGGCCGCATTAACGGTGCGGGCGAGCATCAGTTCAGTAACGCCGTCGTACGTTTCCAGCTCGGCGCCGGCGTCTTCCGCACGGGAAACCGCGGCGTTTTCCGGCGGCAGCCGGACCACGGCCTCAGCCAGGGCGGCTTTCGCTCCGATGCGCACGGCGCCGGCGTCGGTCCGGGCACCCAGCAGCATGCCCAGGGCGGTGATCACCATGGTTTTACCCGCGCCGGTTTCACCGGTGACCACTGTGAACCCCGGGCCCAGCTCCAGTGTGGCGTCGGTGATGACGCCGAGGTCGCGGATGCGGATTTCTTCGATCATGTGGCCAGCCCTCCGCTCCCAGCGGGCCGGCGGGTGAGCTCAACGCTGTCCGAGGGCTCTCCGGGGCCGCCTACGGGACCGCGCCACCCCTGGGTGGGCAGCTGGAACTTCCGGACCAGGCGTTCAGAGAAGGGAGTTGCGTGCGTCCTGGCCAACCGGACAGGGATCTCTGAGCGGGTCACTTCCACCCGCGCTCCCGGCGGCAGCTCAACGCTGCGGCGGCCGTCGCACCACAGCACTCCGGCAGCATTCGTGCGGGTCAGGATTTCCACTGCAAGGATTGAGGTGGGTGCCACAACGAGCGGCCGGGAAAAGAGCGCATGGGCGCTGATCGGAGCGATCAGGAGAGCTTCCACTTCGGGCCACACCACGGGGCCGCCGGCAGAGAAGGAATAGGCGGTGGAACCGGTGGGCGTAGCCAGGACCACGCCGTCGCAGCCAAAGGAACTGATGGGCCGGGCGTCCACTTCCACCACTACTTCGAGCATCCGCTGCCGGTCGGCCTTTTCGACGGCCGCTTCGTTCAGCGCCCAGGTGTGCGCAATCAGCCGGTTTTCCAACCAGACCTTAACGTCGATGGTCATGCGTTCTTCAACGGTGTACGACCGCTCGACCACCCAGTGCACGGTCTGCGCCAGATCGGCGCGTTCGCTTTCGGCCAGGAAGCCCACATGGCCCAGGTTCACGCCCAGCAGCGGCACATCGGTGCCGCGGACCAGTTCGGCTGCCCGCAGGATAGTGCCGTCGCCGCCCAGGACCATCCCCAGGTCCACACCGTCAAGGTCAATGTCCTCGTTGAGGATTTCCGTGGGAGCGGTCAGGACACCGTAAACGGACTGGATATCCTCCAGATCCTTGCGCCGCATGACCGGGGTAAGGCCTGAGGCGTGGAGCTGGGTGCAGGCTTCCTGGGCGGCAGTCATGGCAGCCCGCCGGCCGGTGTGGGCCAGCACGAGTATCCGTCTGCTCATGTCTGTATCGTCCTGTTCCGCTCCACGGGGAGCTGGTTGGAAATCCGTCAGTCTATTGCGGGGTCTTCCTCATCTGCGAACCGATCCGACGGCTTCGGTCCGGGTCCATCAAACCCGCCAAAGGCCTCATCCACCAAACGCCGGGCCGCAGTCTGTGCATCAACGGGCGCTTCGGGCACCGATGTTCCCGGTACCTGGCCGTCCAGCAGAGGGACCTGCAGCCAGAGGAAAAACTCCACGTTGCCGTTCTGCCCCGGCAGCGGACTACGCGCCAGGCCTGCAACACGCAGATTTTCCGCCAGAGCGGACTCCACCACCCGGGCAACCGCCATCCGGTGCTTCTGCGGATCCAGGACGACGCCGGCCTTCTCCAGCTTCTCACGGCCCACTTCAAACTGAGGCTTGACCATAAGCAGCAGGCTTCCGCCCGGGCGCGTCGCCCTGGCAAGGGCGGCCACCACCATGGTGAGGGAGATGAAGGAAAGGTCGGCAACGGTCAGGTCCACCGCTCCCCCAATGGCCTCAGCTTCCAGGTACCGGACATTCAGGCCCTCATGCACATCAACGCGCGGATCGTGGCGAAGGATCTCCACCAGCTGATCGTGCCCGACGTCGACGGACACCACGCGCTCGGCGCCGCAACGCAGCAGGACGTCGGTGAATCCCCCGGTGGAGGCTCCGGCATCCAGGCAGCGCAGTCCTGCGGGTTTGACCTGAGGAAAGGCTTCCAGGGCACCGGCGAGCTTGTGGCCGGCGCGGCTGACATAGTCCGGAACGCCGTCGTCGAGCACGCTGAGGGCATCTTCGGCTGTGACGGAGGCCGAGGCCTTGCCCAGCACGGTACCGGCACGGGCCACCCGGCCTGCGGCGATGAGTTTGGCCGCGTGGGTCCGGGAGCGCGCCAGTCCCCTGGTCACCAGTTCCTGGTCGAGTCTTGCCACTTTCCTAGCGCTCCTCTGGCGGTTCGGCGTTCAGTTCAGCCATCAGGCGGTCGTGGAGCGCGGTATACACGGCATGGTGTTCGGCCGTGGGCGTTTCGGGGATCGTCTCCAGTGCCGCCAGGGCAGCGTTGACCACCGGATCCTCCGTCTGCACGCGGGCCCGGGGCCAGCTGTCGGCAGAGGCCGGTGAATCCTCGCTCGTGTTCCCCATCTGGCTAATGTCCATCTGGCAGCTGCCCATTCCTTATCTACGGTTTGAACCCAGCTTATCCGCCGGCGGTGACAGTCCAGCTGAGCACCGGTGCGGTGGCGTTCTCCTCGTCAGGGCGGGCCTTCCACCATGCAGCGCAGGCGGCCCGCCAGCTGTCCAGATCACTGCTGTTCCCGGAAATCTCCAGGGTCTCCCCGTCCACCCGGGCGGCGGCCGCGCCGCAGCGGCTGACGTCGTCGCGCACTTCAACCTCCGGGTACGGCCGGTACAGTGCGTCGAGGTTTTCCATGAGGTACGTTGGCCGTTCCCGGGTGCGGGCGCCCAGCGCCGTCTGGGGCGTGTCGACGCCGGTGAGCACCATCGCCGTGGCGAACCCGGCGTTATTACCGCCGAGGATATCGGTGTCCAACCGGTCGCCCACCACCAGCGGGCTCTTGGCGTTCAGGTGGCGCGCCGCCGTCAGGAACAGCGGCGCCTCCGGCTTCCCCGCCACCAGGGGCGTCCTGCCCGTGGCTGCCGCAACGGCGGCCACCAGCGTTCCGTTGCCCGGGGCGATCCCCCGGGCCTGCGGAATGGACATGTCGGTGTTCGTAGCGACCCACACTGCGCCGCGTTCAACGGCAAAGGCCGCCTCGGCCAGATCCTTCCAGCCGAGCGCGGGATCAAAACCCTGGATGACGGCGTCGGGCCGGTCATCGGCGGAGCGCACCGGAACCAGGCCCTGTTCGCGGACCTGCTCGGTGAGCCAGTCGCTTCCGATGACCAGGACCGTGGACCCGGCCGGCACCGAAGCCGCCAGCAGCTCCGCACCGGCCTGAGCCGATCCGAACACCGTCTCCGCTGTTGCGGGCGCCCCCAACTCGCGCAGATGCGCGGCCACCGTTTCGGAGGAACGCGAGGCGTTGTTGGTGACGTAGGCAAGCTGCACACCCTCGCCGTCGAGGCGCTGTAACGCTTCGACGGCACCTGCAATGGCGTGCGGGCCCGCGTAGACAACGCCATCCAAGTCCGAAAGGACTGCGTCGTACCCGGCAATCAGCGAAGTATCCGGCATGGTGTTACGCGCGATCCTCGTCGACGTCACCGGCAGGTGAGTCAGCGGAGAACTCGTCGTTGTCGTTGCCGTCATACTGCGGCTCGACGGCGTTGTCGTCGTCGTCCTCTTCGGCTTCCAGGACGCCGATGACGCCTTCCTGATCGTCCGAGGGCAGAGTGTCGACGTCGTCGGTCAGGTCCAGCTCGCCGTTAGGATCCGCCGTCTCAGCTTCCACCGGAGCGGCGAACGGTGTGTCCGAACGCTCGACGCCGCGCTGGCTTTCACGGCTTTCGCCGTCGCGGTCTTCACGGCCGCGGCGCGGCTTCTCCGCCGTCTCCTCTTCGTCGTCGAGGTCGTAGATGTCCGGCTCGGCGAACTCCCCGATGCCGAGGGCCTTTTCGGCCAGCAGTGCACGGTTGCGCCACTGCTCGGCTTCCTCGTTGCGGTCGGCAAGGTCCAGGGCGTCGGCGTAGGCGCGGAACAGGCGCGGGCTGAAGGAGAACGCACGGTTCTTGTCCAGCTGCGGAATCTCCAGTGCGGTCACTGCGGCTTCGTACTGTTCCATATCCATCCGGGCTCCGGAGGCAACGATCGCCATGTCCACCTGGCCTGCGGTGTCCAGTTCCTTCGCCTCATCCGAGCGTGCGATGTCCAGGGCACGGTCCGCACGGCCGAGGCCGCGTTCGCAGTCAGCCATCATTGCCAGGTAGGCGTTGGAACCGCTGATGCGGCGGTAGGTACGGAATTCACGCAGCGCTTCGCCGAAGTTCTCCGACGCGTAAGCGGTCAGGGCAACGGCTTCGCGCACTGCTGCCATGCGTCCGCCGCGGCGGCTGGCAGCCAGAGCGTGCTGGAAGGCCAGCTCGGGATCAATATCGATCAGGCGACCGGCCATGACGAGGTGCTTGGAAACCCACTCGCCGTTGACTTCCTCCAGGACGCGCAGCTGGGCGCGGGTGACCTTGTCCAGCTCCTGGCCAGTGACATCGTCGTCGATCTCGGGCGAACGCTCGCGGTCGGGGCGGTTGGCGCTGCGGAGGTCGCGGGCGTTGTGCTTACGCTCGATGACCGGAGCATCCTCGCCCCGCTCCGGGCGGTCCTTCGAGAAGGACGGCTTACGGTCGTTATCACGTGCGGGCCGGCGGTCGTCGCCGCCACGGGCCGGACGGTCACCGAAGGACGGCTTGCGGTCACCGAAGGACGGCTTGCGGTCACCGAAGGACGGCTTGCGGTCACCGAAGGACGGCTTGCGGTCACCGAAGGACTTGCGCTCACCATCACGGGGAGGACGACGATCATCGCCACCACCGAACGAGGGCTTACGGTCACCACGGTCACCGAAGGACGGCTTACGGTCACCACGGTCACCGAAGGACGGCTTACGGTCGTTATCACGTGCGGGCCGACGGTCGTCGCCGCCACGGGCCGGACGGTCACCGAAGGACGGCTTGCGGTCACCGAAGGACTTGCGCTCACCATCACGGGGCGGACGACGATCATCGCCACCACCGAACGAGGGCTTACGGTCACCGAAGGACGGCTTACGGTCGTTATCACGTGCGGGCCGGCGGTCGTCGCCGCCACGGGCCGGACGGTCACCGAAGGACGGCTTGCGATCACCGAAGGACTTGCGCTCACCATCACGGGGCGGACGACGATCATCGCCACCACCGAACGAGGGCTTACGGTCACCGAAGGACGGCTTGCGCTCACCATCACGCGCCGGACGACGGTCATCCCCGCCCCCAAAGGACGGCTTACGATCACCACGATCGCCGAACGACTTCCGCTCACCATCACGCGCCGGACGACGGTCATCCCCGCCCCCAAAGGACGGCTTACGATCACCGAAGGACTTGCGCTCACCATCACGGGGAGGACGACGATCGTCGTCGCTGCGGGCAGGTCGGTCTCCGAAGGACGGCTTACGGTCCTTCGAGAAGGGCTTGCGGTCAGATGACGCGCCCCGGTCTCCGAAGGACTTCCGCTCGCCGTCTCGCGCCGGCCGGCCGCCGAAGGAAGGCTTGCGGTCTTCAAAACGCTTGGGAGCATTTCGGTCATTCGTGGCGGGACGCCCGCGGTCATCGCGCTTATCTGACGAGCTGCTGCTGCGGGCGGGGTTGTTTCCTTCGCCGCGCTGATCCCTGTTATTTTGCTCTGACATGCTGGTGAGTTCCTCTCGTCGTGAGCCGACCAACGGAATTTACTGCAGTCGCTCGTCACTATGGATATATAAGTTGGTTCTAAAGTTTGGGGGCCTAAACAGGCACAGTCTGATTCTAATGCAGGAGGGTTCCCTGTTGGTCATCCCTTGCCGTGAGTAACCGAAGGGATTAGGTGAGTCTTCCCACCTCTCGGCGACAAGAGGCCCTGGTAGCCTCAATGCGCACTGCCGCCGCCAAGGCTTGTGATTGCCGGCCTGGTTCATCGAGATGGCAGAAACGGTTCTTCCCGGGCCCCACACGGGCATCTACTGCTGGTTCGATGAGAGATTCACCACCCACCCCTGCCGAACCCCCGGCGGAACCCGAAAGCCGGGTTAAACAGGTAGGGCCCCGCAACCATGCGGGGCCCTACACTTCAAATATTGTCCGGCGGTGACCTACTCTCCCACATCCTCCCGGATGCAGTACCATCGGCGCAGTGGGTCTTAGCTTCCGGGTTCGGAATGGGACCG
>NZ_JBEPPM010000016.1:0-115539 GCF_040547315.1 Arthrobacter sp. UYP6 | reverse complement strand
ATTAGCGATCCACCGGCCGCCAAGTCGGTTCCGGTGGCAACACCCCCCGGATCATGGATGACTGGGGGCAAAAACCATGCCGGAACCGACCGGCCGACACACCCATATCCTGCAACAGGAAAGGGCTACGAAAAAGGTAACGGGGCCAGATGACGTGCGCTGGTGTGGTGACGTGCGTGCGAGTGTGCGGTTTCGGCGTGCGGCGCTGCTTGGCGGGGCGCGTTGTAGTTTCCGCGAGTGTCGACGTCGTGCGTTTTGCCCCACTCGAGTGTCGCGTTCGTGCGCCTTTCCCCGGTCGATTGTCGCGTTCGTGCGGCTTTGCCGCGCGCATTTCGGCACTGTTGCGTCACTCGGTGGGCGGAAGCCGCATGATCCCTACACTCGGCGGGCCAGACGGGTCAAACGGCACGGCGGGCCAGACGGGTCAGAGGGGTCAGACGGGTCAGACAGGACAAATGGCACGGCGGGCTCGGCGGGCCACCGAACGGGCGGTCCTCGGGCCAGACGGCGAAGGTCTAACTGGTTGCCGGTTCCCGGGCCTGCACGGAACGCAGGATTTCCTGCACCCGCGGCTCGGGGACGTTGCCGGTCGCTTCCGCCCAGCCGGGCACCTGCCGCTGACCGAACCACATCATTTCCAGCCGGCGCAGGGGACCGTGCAGCCGTTCGCCAGCGAGGGACGAGAGCCGGTAACCACCCCACAGCGCACTGCGGCAGAACCACTCAGGCAGCCGCCGGGGCTTCCGGCCCCCGGCAGCTTCCAGGACTCCGGCCACCGTGGATTGTTCCCAGGGCTGTAGGACGACGGCGGGAACGCTGCCCGCGTGCAGCCCCACCGTGCGGATGAACTGCACCAGCGAATCCACGGAGCTGACCGGGGACGGCGCCGAACCCGATCCGGCGACGGTGGCCAGGGGAGAGGCAGCCAAACGGACAAGCTTCGCGGTGGTGGCGCGCTGCGGTCCCTGGACCGAGGTGGCGCGGATCGTCACCGTACTGCAGGGGCCGGCTGCTCGGGCAGCCAAGGCATGTTCGCCCCCTGCCTTGGAACGGGAGTAGGCCGAAAACGGCTGGACAAAGCTGGTCTCGTCCAGGAACGGGCGGTGCCCCTGAACGGCCGCGCTGCTGAGGTGGATGAACCGGCGCACCCCGGCGGCATCAGCGGCGTCGGCAATCACCACGGGCAGCAGCGAGTTGGCACCGCGCAGGGCGGGGGAGTCCGTGCCACCCGGCGTAGCCAGGCCCGCAGCGTTGACGATAACAGCGGCGCCGGTGAAGGCCGCCGCCAGTTCAGCCCGCACAGCGGCCAGCCGGGCCGCCTCCTCCAGCAGCCCCGGCACATCATGGGCTGCGGATTCCAGCCGGGGCGCGGACACGGTCCGCACCGTGATGCCGGCTTCCTTCAGCCCCGCGCACACGGCGCTGCCGATGAAGCCCGAGGATCCGAGAACCACCCACGGCGCGGAGGCCTGCTCGGGTGCGGACGTCTGCTGGACTTCGGTTTCCTGCGGTGAAAGGTGTTGCGTCAAACCTGGTGCTTCCGATCATGGGGTGGGGCCGGTGCAAGCGCCGGCATAGGCTGCCATGTTCCATCGTGCAGGATGGTCCGGCTTGCGCGCCAACCGCGCCACAGGCTGGGAACCCCGGCGATGCGGTGTTCGACGGCGAGCAGCCGCAGCAGTTCCTTGCCGGCGGTCAGCAGCGTGCCCAGGGCAAAACCGGTGCGGCTGTACCGGCCGTGGGCCAGCAGATACTGGCCGGTGTGGCCGCGGTTGCGCATGGAATAGAAGCGGCTGAGATCACTGGAATCGTTCAGATGCCGGATGCCCAGATCGATCTGCTTCTGCGGACGGACCTTCTGCAGCACAAAATCGTTGACATAAACCACATCCGTCAGTCTGGAGGCCAGCCAACCATAGATTTCGTCGTCGCCGTTGATGAAGTACCGCTCATCCGGAAGACCGATGCGGCGCACCAGGTCAGCTGAAATCAGCATGCCCTCAAAGCAGCCAACGTTCGTCGAAAAAACCGGTGCGTCCCGGAAGACGTTGCCGCGGATCGGAATGTGAATCCCCAGGAAGGGCAGGAACCGGTGCTGCCAGAAGAACGGCTGGCCCGCCTCGTCCAGACGGCGGCCGTGGATGCACTGATAGGTGCCGGTCCACTTGGCGAGCGCGGCCACCGCGCCGGGAAGGATCACGACGTCGTCGTCCATCAGCCACAGCCACGACGCGCCTTCGGCGAGGGCACGTTCCACCCCCGCCGCGAAGCCGCCGGCGCCGCCTGCGTTGACGGGCAGGCGCACGTTGATCAGCGGAACGGAGAGCCGCGAAGCGGCGGCGCTGATGACGTCCTGCGTGTCATCAGTGCTGGCGTTGTCCACCACCACAATCCGCACCGGCCCCGGCGTTAGCGCGGCCACGGAGTCCAGCAGGCCGCGCAGGTAGCCCGAACGGTTGAAGGTGGTGATGACCAGGGTCAGTTCGGTGGCGGGTACGGAGATCTCGGCTCCGGTCATCTCAGAAGCCGAAGTCCGACGGCGGCCCGAAGCGGCGTCCGCGCATGCCGGCAGCGTAAGCGCGCAGCCAGGCGGCGAAGCCGCGCGGGTCGCGGGTTTTGGCAAAGTGGACAGGGTAGCCCACGGCATCGGCGGCGAAGGATCGCAGCCGCTTGTACTTCCATGTCAGGTGGCCGCGGTTACGGTAAAAGTAGAACTGTTTGAAGGCGTTATCTGGAACCAGTACATGCAGCCGGTCGCCGGCCACCTGCTGCACCTCGGCCCACGCGGCCGGATGGGTCAGGGCCACGGAGGTGACGGTGCCGAAACGGATTCCGGCGCGCCGCAGGCGGATCATGAAGTCTGTTTCATCACCCCGGATGAACAGGCGCAGGTCCGGCAGGCCAACACGGAAGAACACATCGGCGCGGATCAGGGCGCCGTTGAAGAAATGCCCGACGTCGGGAATGAAGCCCAGCTTTTCAACCTCGGCGCGGTTGTGCGTGAGCTTGCCGTCCAGCCGGAAGTGGAAGGAGAGCGTATCGGGGTGCCCCGGCGCCACCACCAGGGGAAGGACCACGTCCATGTGGTGCTCCTGCGCGGCCTCGAGCAGCGCTGAAAGGCAGTTCGGATCCTCCGGGTGGGCGTCGTCGTCCATGATCCAGATCCAGTCCGCACCCGAGGCCATGGCGGAGAGAATGGCCAGCGAAAAACCGCCGGCACCGCCCAGATTTGTGTTGGACCTGATGTACGTGACCGGCGCGGGTGAGGCTTCAGCGATATCCTGAACCGGAGTCTTCCCTGAATCCACCAAGGCAACTGACGTAATGTTGGCGCTCTGGGCAGCCAGGGCGTCCAGCAGGGTGGACACGTCATCTGGACGGTCGAAAGTTACTGCTGCTACGGCCACGGAGTCCGGCAAAATGATCCTTTCGGGGCAACCCGGATGAGCGGCCCAAGCCGAACGGAGAAGGGTGTGCAGTTAGAATGCTGATGAGATTCCAGTCTATTACACCGGATTCTTCCGAACTGTGTTGCAACCGCCGAGAAGAGAACCGGGGAACTACCCGTTGAGGATTATGAGCCAGACAAGCACGGACGAGAGCGGGCCCATCCGCGAGGAAAAGCCTGCGTTGTGGCTGTGGTCCCAGTACGTCCTGGACTCCCTGGCCTGGATTGTGGCCGTGGTCCTGGCACTGGTATTGCGCTACGAACTGACGGTGGACCAGATCAACCCCGGGGGTGTCGCGGTCTTCTGTGCAGTGGCCGTGCTGGTGCAGCTGGTGGTTGGCTATTCCTTCGCCCTGTACCGGGGCCGCTACAGTTTCGGCAGCTTCCACGAGATGCGGCTGCTGGCAATCGTCACGCTGGTTGTTGCCGTCATTCTGGTCCTGGTGAGCGCGCTCTTCGGCCTGGCCATCGATATTCCCCGCAGCACCGGCATGATTGCCTTCCCGTTTGCCTGCCTGTTCATGGCCGCCATCCGCTACCTCAAGCGCATGTATGTGGAGGGCAAGGTCCGTCCGGGCGATGAAGCCCAGCGCACGCTGGTGTACGGCGCCGGTTTCCTGGGCAGCTCCCTGGTGACCCGCATGATGAAGGATCCGGAGTCGCCCTACTATCCGGTGGGGCTGATCGATGATGACCCGGCCAAGAAGCACCTGCGCCTGTCCACGGTGCCGGTCCTGGGTCGGCTGGGGGATCTGCGCGAGATTGTGCAGCGAACCCGCGCCACCATCCTGATCATTGCCATCGCCGACGTCGAAGCACGCCAGGTACGGCAGGTCACCGACAGCGCCGAAGGCCTGAACCTGAGGGTCCTGGTGCTGCCGCCGCTGAAGGACATGCTGAGCAAGGGTGCCGGCGCCGGGCTGACCGACTTCCGCGAGGTCGCCGTCGAGGACTTGATCGGCCGCCGCCCCGTAGACATCCATGTGGAGGAAGTGGCCGGGTACCTCACCGGGCGCAAGGTCCTGGTGACGGGGGCCGGCGGTTCCATCGGTTCGGAGCTGTGCCGGCAGATCACCGCCTTTGATCCGGCCGAGCTGATCATGGTGGACCGTGACGAAACCGGTCTGCAGCTGACCCAGCTCTCCATCACCGGACACGGCCTGCTCAACGGCAAGGACACCGTCCTGGCCGATATCCGGGACCCCGCCGCCCTGGACCAGATCTTTTCCGACCGCCGTCCAGACGTGGTTTTCCACGCCGCCGCGCTCAAGCATGTCTCTTTGCTGGAGCAGTACCCGCAGGAGGCGTGGAAGACCAACGTCCTGGGTACCGCGAATGTTCTTCGCGCCGCCAAAAAGGCCAAGGTCCGGTACTTCGTGAACATTTCCACAGACAAGGCAGCTAACCCCACCACGGTGCTGGGGCACTCCAAACGAGTGGCCGAGAAACTCACCGCCTGGATGGCAGGCAGCACCAAGGAGCGCTACGTATCGGTGCGGTTCGGCAACGTCATCGGCAGCCGCGGATCCATGCTGCCGCTGTTCACCGAGCAGATCCGCCAGGGCGGGCCGCTGACCGTGACCGATCCCGAGGTCACCCGATTCTTCATGACCATTCCCGAGGCCTGCCAGCTGGTGATCCAGGCCGGTGCGATCGGCCGCGGCGGGGAAGTCCTGATTCTGGACATGGGCGAACCGGTGAAGATCCTGGATGTAGCCCAGCGGATGATCGCCATGTCCGGCAAGGACATTGAGATTGTGTTTACCGGTCTGCGCCAGGGCGAAAAGCTGCATGAAATCCTGGTGGGCACCGGCGAGGACGATTCCCGGCCGCTGCATCCGAAAATCTCCCACACAGCAGTGGACGAGTTGAACCCCTCGGACCTGCGGTTCGAAGACTGGCTGCAGAAATGCGGTGTTGACTCGCACGGCGAGACCCTGCCGCCGGTCACCGGCATCGGGGGAGCGGCCACCGGGGACCGCGCCGATCTGCATCCGTTCAACGGCGGCGCGGCGGAACGGCGGACGGGCTGATGCTGCTTGCCCTCTGCACCGGGGCAGCCTTCCTCGTAAGCCTGCTGCTGCCCTTCCTCTTCATCCCCTTCCTGCGCCGGCTCGGTGTCCTGGACATCCCCAACGAGCGCTCCTCCCACAGCAAAGTAATTATCCGCGGCGTGGGCGTCACCATCGCCGCCGGAGTGCTGCTGGGGCTGGGGCTGTCCCTGGTGACCAGCCTCGTAGCCGTGGACCGCTCCATTGTGCTGATCCTGATGGCAGTCATTGCGCTGGCCTCGCTGCTGGGCTGGATCGAGGACTTCCGCGGCCTGTCGGTCCGGGTGCGTGCGGGCCTGCAGCTGCTGCTGGGACTTGCGGGAACAACCGCGCTCGTCTGGACCATGGAGCAGAGCTACTGGTGGGTGCCGGTGGGCGCCCTTGCCATTGCCGCGTACATCAACGTTGCCAACTTTATGGACGGCGTCAACGGGATTTCCGGGCTGCACGGGATCGCGGTGGGCATTCTGTACGCCGTTGGCGGCATGCTGGGCGACCAGCTGTGGATGACGGTGGCCGGGGCGGTGGTTGCGGCGGCCTTTGCTGCGTTCCTGCCGTGGAACCTGGGCCGCGGATCGGTGTTTATGGGCGACGTCGGCAGCTACCTCCTGGGCGCGTCGATCTCCGGAATAGCTGTGGCAGCCTTCCTGGCCGGAGTCAATGTGGAGTATCTGCTTTTTCCGATTCTCATTTACCTGGCCGACACCTTCTCGACCCTCCTGCGACGCATGAGCCGGGGTGAGCGGTGGTACGCGGCGCACCGTCAGCATGTATACCAGCGCCTGACCGATGTCGGCCTCAGCCATCTTCAGTCGGCGTCCGTGGTGAGCGCCTGCACCCTCCTGACGGGAGGCGCCGGGCTGCTGGTGGCCGGCGCCGGCGATGTGCTCAAAGTCGGTGTGACGCTGTTCGCCATGGCCGTTGTGGTCTTTTACCTGCTCTCGCCCCGGATCTTCGGGCGGCGCAACGTCCGGGTGTGATCGCGCATGGCGGTTCCCGGACGGGACCGACTTCTATGTGCTGTAGAATTTGAGGAGTCGCGGAGAATGTGCGACGCAACTTCCGCCCGCCCCAGCCCAAAGGATGTCTAAAGTTATGAGCCCCGCAGACGGTGCCCAGGCTGGACGTCCCCTTACCGCTTCCGGGCCAACTCTGAATCCATGGCTCGGAATATTCCGTTACGGGATGAAGTGGACCGGAGTGTTCATTGGAATTCTCGCTGTAGCTGCCCTGGTGGTTGCCGGGATTTCGGGTGCAGGCAGCGTGCTGTTCGGCTGGGCACTTGTCATCGCTTTCAGCGGTGTCAGCCTCCTGACCGTCCATGTGGTGGGCCGCGACAATCCGCACGGTGCCATGGCCATGTTTGCCTTGATCTACATCGTCAAAGTCGTTGTCTTTGCGGCCGTGCTGATAATGATCGGCAGGCCGGACTGGCTCGAGGCAGTGTGGTTTTTCACCGCCGCGATCGGAACCGTAGTGGTGTGGCAAGTTGCGGAAATCCGTGCCTTTTCCCGGATCCGTTTCCAGCTGTATGACGACGTTCCCCGGGAAAAACCATCAGATAAAGGGGAAAAGGATGTCTGATAAGCCTGGTTACGACCCCGACGCCACCTACGACTCCGGCATGCGTGTCTTCAGTTACATTATTGGCGGGATCGTCGCCTGGGGTTTGATAGGCTGGTTTCTGGACAATCTGTTCGAAACTCAGTGGTTGGTGCTCGTCGGTGTGCTCTTTGGAGTAGCCGCCGGATTCTACCTGACCAAAGTGCACGGCCTGACCGGAAGCAAACCTGCGAAAGCCAGCGTCGGCCATCCAGCCCACGACCGTGAAGAAGCCGAACAGTAATGCCAAAGATTTTAGACCGGGCAACTAGCTTTGCCCCGATACACACGCCCGATGAAGGACACAGCAGAGAGGAAACGCGTTGATCGCGCTTGCACTCCCGGCCACTAATGAAGGTGGATTCGTTCCGCCGGCCATTGAAGAAATGCACCTCCCTGAGATTTTCCCGTGGGGCGCCGAATACGGCACCGGTTTTGGCAAGCAGATGCTGCTGGTCATCATCTCGGTAGTCATCATTGCCGTGTTCTTTATCATGGCTTCCCGTAAGGGCAAGCTGGTTCCGGGACGGCTGCAGTTCCTGGGCGAGTTCGGCTACGGATTTGTCCGTAACAGCATCGCCAAGGATGTGATCGGCGAGCGGGACTTCATGAAGTTTGTCCCCTTCCTCTTCGCACTGTTCTTCTTCATTGTTGTCAACAACATCTACGGCGCTATTCCCTTTATCCAGCTGCCGAGCTTCTCCCATCCGGGCGGAGCCTACCTGCTGGCCGGGATCGTCTACTTTACGTGGATCGGTGTTGGCATCAAGAAGCACGGAATGAAGTATTTCGTGAAGGCCACCGTTCCGGCTGGCGTGCCGTGGTACATCCTGCCCGTATTGGTTCCCATCGAGATCATCTCCAACTTCCTGGTCCGGCCGATCACGCACAGCCTGCGTTTGTTCGCCACCATGATGTCCGGCCACCTGATCATCATGCTTGCCGGCGCCGGTATTGAATACCTCCTGGTTCTCCAGGACAACATTCTGCTCCAGGCCTCCTCCGTGCTGGTTCTGGGCGGCGGCATCGCCATGTACATGCTTGAAGCACTGATCATGGTGCTCCAGGCCTACGTTTTCACCCTGCTTACCGCCATTTACATCCAGGGCGCACTGGCAGACGATCACTAAGCTTTCCCTCTAGGGAAAACCTAAACTTCCCCTCGGGGAAACCCCAAGCAACCTGCCCTTCAGGGCATCTTGAAAGGAAAAATGAACATGGAAATCACGGGTAGCCTCAACGCAATCGGCTATGGTCTCTCCGCTATTGGCGGCGCCATCGGTGTGGGTCTTGTCTTCTTCGCCTACATCAGCGGCGTTGCACGCCAGCCGGAGGCACAGCGCGTCCTCCAGCCGATCGCCTTCCTGGGTCTGGCACTGACCGAAGCCCTCGCTATCCTTGGTCTGGTTCTCGCGTTCATTCTTGGCTAACGACAGCCCACTGACCCACCAAGCAGATAGGACGGGTGCATTATGGATCAGGTAGTTATGTTGGCAGCCTCTGAGGGCGCCAACCCCCTGATGCCCAATCCCTGGGAAATCCTGGTGACGGGAATCAGTTTCGCCATACTGATGTTCATCGTCGTCAAGTTTGTGGTGCCGGCCTTCGAAAAGACGTACGCGGAGCGCACCGAAGCTATTGAAGGCAATATTGCCAAGGCCGAAAAGGCCCAGGCAGAAGCCAGCGCAGCGCTGGTTGAATACAAGGCCCAGCTTTCCGACGCCCGGGCAGAAGCCAACGCCATCCGTGAGGAAGCACGCGCCGAAGGCGCCCAGATCCTTGCTGAGCTGAAGGCCAAGGCCGCTTCGGAATCCGCTCGGATCACCGAGCAGGCACAGGTGCAGATCGCCGCAGAGCGGCAGGCGGCTGTTACGTCGCTCCGTGCTGAGGTTGGCACACTGGCAACCGAGCTGGCCGGACGCATCATCGGCGAAACGCTCGAGGATGACGCCCGCGCCGCACGCGTGGTTGACCGTTTCCTTGGGGAACTGGAAAACGAGAACGCAGGTGCAGCTAGGTAATGGCAGGAGTATCGAGCGAATCACTGGCCTTGGCCCGCGAGCAGCTGGAAGCCAAGCTTCCCTTTGCCTCGCTGTCATTGGCAGAGGAACTCTTTGGAATCCTGGGCGTTCTCGACAGCAGTGCCGGTGTCCGGCGCGCGCTGACCGATCCCGCCCGTGAAAGCGATGCCAAGGCGGCGCTGGTTTCACAGCTGGTAGGCGGCAAGGTTTCGGCTGATGCTGAAGCAATTGCGGCAAACCTTGTCTCCTCGCGTTGGCGGTCTCCGCGTGACTTGGGTGATGCGCTCGAGGAACTGGCTGCCACCGTTGTTTCGGCAACGGCAGAAAACAGGGCAGGTGGCCTTTCCGGCCTCGATGCCCTGGAAGATGACCTCATCCGGTTCAACCGGGTGGTGGCTTCCAGCCACGAGGTCCAGCGTGCTCTGTCGGAGCCGCAGGCGTCGCCTGCGGCAAAGACCGTCTTGGCCGAAAAGCTTGTGCCCGGGGCCAGCCCTGAAGCACTCGTCCTGATCCGCCAGGCAGTCACGCATCCGCGTGGCCTCAAGCCCAGTGCCCTGGTGGCACGCTTCCTTGAGCTCGTTGCCGGGCGTCAGAAACGCTGGATCGCCGAGGTTCGGGCCGCCCGTCCGTTGACCCAAGAGCAGCTTTCGCGTCTGCAGTCCTCTCTTAACGGACTCTATGGCCGTGAGTTGAAGATCAACGCCGACGTTGACCCGTCACTGATCGGCGGCGTGCGGATCGCAGTGGGAGACGAGATACTGGATTCATCAGTAGTTTCCCGTCTGTCCGACCTCCGTCGGAAGCTCGCGGTCTAACCGTCCCGCGGGGCGGTTGAGACCAGTTCAAGAACATTGAGAATTAATCCCGGTCATCGGCACCAAGCGATGATCACAACACAGGAGAGCAGGGACTGCAGATGGCCGAATTGACCATCAACGCCGACGACGTCCGTAATGCGTTGAACGAATTCGCGGCGTCCTACGAACCCGGAAACGCAGAGCGCGTTGAAGTTGGCCGCGTAACAACCGCCAGCGACGGCATTGCCCGTGTGGAGGGCCTGCCCTCCGTGATGGCAAACGAGCTGCTTCGGTTCGAGGACGGCACACTGGGCCTGGCCCAGAACCTTGACACCCGTGAAATCGGTGTCGTGGTACTCGGCGATTTCGCCGGTATCGAAGAAGGCCAGGAAGTTCACCGCACCGGTGAAGTCCTGTCCGTACCCGTGGGCGACGCCTTCCTTGGCCGCGTTGTCGACCCGCTGGGCGAGCCCATGGATGACATGGGTCCGATCCAGGCTGAGGGACGCCGCGCCCTGGAACTCCAGGCGCCGGGCGTTACCCAGCGTAAGTCTGTCCATGAGCCGCTTCAGACCGGTCTCAAGGCAATTGACGCCATGATTCCGATCGGCCGTGGCCAGCGCCAGCTGATCATTGGTGACCGCAAGACGGGTAAGACCGCCATTGCCGTGGACGCCATCCTTAACCAGAAGGCCAACTGGGAATCCGGCGACGTGCAGAAGCAGGTGCGCTGCATTTACGTAGCCATCGGCCAGAAGGCATCCACCGTTGCTGAAATCAAGCGCACCCTCGAAGAGAAGGGCGCAATGGAGTACACCACCATTGTTGCTTCCCCTGCTTCGGACCCCGCCGGTTTCAAGTACCTGGCACCCTACGCCGGTTCGGCCATCGGCCAGCACTGGATGTACGGCGGCAAGCATGTTCTGATCATCTTTGATGACCTGTCCAAGCAGGCTGAAGCCTACCGCGCCGTATCCCTGCTGCTCCGGCGCCCGCCGGGACGCGAGGCCTACCCGGGCGACGTGTTCTACTTGCACTCCCGCCTGCTGGAGCGTTGTGCCAAGCTCTCCGACGAGCTCGGCGCCGGTTCGATGACGGGCCTGCCCATCATCGAAACCAAGGCAAACGACGTCTCGGCCTACATTCCGACCAACGTCATCTCCATCACCGACGGCCAGATCTTCCTCCAGTCGGACCTCTTCAACGCTAACCAGCGCCCCGCCGTCGACGTCGGTATTTCCGTGTCGCGCGTCGGTGGTGCCGCTCAGCAGAAGGCCATGAAGAAGGTCTCCGGTACGTTGAAGCTGGAACTGGCCCAGTACCGCGACATGCAGGCATTCTCCATGTTCGCGTCGGACCTGGACGCAGCCACCCGTCAGCAGCTCACCCGCGGTGCGCGCCTGATGGAACTCCTTAAGCAGGGTCAGTACGCTCCGTACCCCGTTGAAGAGCAGGTTGTTTCCATTTGGGCCGGCACCAACGGCTACTTGGACGATGTTCCCGTGGAAGATGTGCTCCGCTTTGAAGGCGAGTTCATCGACCACCTGAAGCACAGCACGTCAGTGCTGACCACCCTGGCACAGACGGGCAAGCTTGAGGACTCCACTGTGGATGAACTCAAGAAGCGCGTTGTCGCGTTCAAGGAAGGGTTCTTCGGCGAAGGCGACAACCACATGGTTGCTGCCGGCCACGAAGAGCACTCCGCCCTGGGCGAAGACGCTGTTGACCAGGAAAAGATCGTCAAGCAGAAGCGCTAACGCCTTTGTAGTTCCGCGTCCGGATTCCTCAGGAACCCGGACGCGGAACCCTAGGCCTTTGCCTTAGCCCCTAGTAGAACGCTAGGAACTGAAAGGAAAAGTATGGGAGCCCAAATTCGGGTCTACCGTCAGAAGATCGCTTCGACGACGTCGATGCAGAAGATCTTCAAGGCGATGGAGCTGATTGCTGCCTCTCGCATTGGAAAGGCACGCACCCGTGTGGCTGCGTCATTGCCGTACTCCAATGCGATCACCCGTGCCGTTTCTGCTGTGGCGTCCCAGTCGGAAATCGACCACCCGCTGACTACCGAGCCGGAGAACATCCGCCGGGCAGCCATGGTGATCCTGACCTCCGACCGTGGTCTTGCTGGTTCGTATTCCGCCAGTGTGCTGAAGCAAAGCGAATCCTTGGCCGAACTGCTCCGTGAAGAGGGCAAAGAGGTCAAGACCTACCTGGTGGGACGTAAGGCGCAGGCGTACTACGACTTCCGAGACCGCGAATCTGCGCGTGTCTGGACCGGAAATACCGATGCACCGGACTTTGAAACCGCCCGCGAAATCGGCCGGGCCCTTCTTGATGACTTCAACACCGACTACGAAGACGGCGGCGTGGACGAGATCCACATTGTCTACACGCGCTTCAAGTCAATGGTTGTCCAGGAACCCACGGTGATCCGTCTGCTGCCGCTGGAGGTGGTGGAGGAAGAAGCGAAGTCCGAGACTGAGCTGCTGCCTCTCTACGAATACGAGCCCGAGCCCGAAAAGGTTCTTGACGCACTGCTGCCGCGCTACATCGAGTCGCGCATCTTCGCAGCCATGCTTCAGGCAGCCGCTTCCGAGCTTGCCGCCCGCCAGCGCGCAATGAAGTCCGCCGGGGACAACGCCAGCGACCTTATTAAGAAGTACACGCGACTTCGCAATAACGCCCGCCAGGCCGAGATCACCCAGGAACTGTCCGAGATTGTGGCCGGTGCCGACGCGCTCAGCGCGTCCTAGCTCCAGCACGATTCCAGGCGTAGTTCCACCAGAAGCAAACTTAGTCCACACGCCATCTAACTGAGTGAAGTGAGAGAGATGACTGCCCAAACTGTCGAGCACGGATCTGATTCCGTAGCCTCGGGTGCCACCGGCCGTATCGCCCGTGTCATCGGCCCGGTTGTCGACGTCGAATTCCCGGCTGACGCAATCCCCACCATCTACAACGCGCTGACCACCGAGCTCACGCTCAACGGTGAGACCCGCACCATTACGTTCGAAACGTCCCAGCACCTCGGTGACAACCTCGTGCGCGCCATCTCCATGCAGGCCACCGATGGCCTGGTCCGCGGCGCAGCCGTCAAGGATACCGGCGCACCGATTTCCGTCCCCGTGGGCGACGGCGTCAAGGGCCACATCTTCAACGTCCTGGGCAAGCCCCTGGACGTCACCGAAGATGAGCTTGAGATCACCGAGCGCTGGCCCATCCACCGCAAGGCTCCGAACTTTGCGGACCTCGAAGGTTCCACCGAGATGCTGGAAACCGGCATCAAGGTCATCGACCTTCTCACCCCGTACATCAAGGGTGGAAAGATCGGACTGTTCGGCGGCGCCGGCGTCGGCAAGACCGTGCTGATCCAGGAAATGATCACCCGTGTTGCCCGTAACTTCGGTGGTACTTCGGTATTCGCCGGTGTTGGCGAGCGTACCCGTGAAGGCAACGACCTCTGGGTTGAAATGGAAGAGGCAGGCGTCCTGAAGGACACCGCCCTTGTATTCGGCCAGATGGATGAGCCGCCGGGAACGCGTCTTCGCGTGGCCCTGTCCGGCCTGACCATGGCGGAGTACTTCCGCGATGTGCAGAACCAGGACGTGCTGCTCTTCATCGATAACATCTTCCGCTTCACGCAGGCAGGTTCCGAGGTTTCAACGCTTCTGGGCCGCATGCCGTCCGCCGTGGGCTACCAGCCGAACCTTGCAGATGAGATGGGTCTCCTCCAGGAGCGCATCACCTCCACCAAGGGCCACTCGATTACGTCAATGCAGGCCATCTACGTGCCTGCTGATGACTACACCGACCCGGCTCCGGCCACCACGTTTGCGCACCTGGACGCCACCACGGAACTATCCCGTGAAATCGCCTCCCGCGGACTGTACCCGGCCGTTGACCCGCTGACCTCCACGTCACGCATCCTGGACCCGCAGTACGTGGGCCAGCTGCACTATGACACGGCTGTCCGCGTCAAGCAGATCCTTCAGAAGAACAAGGAACTGCAGGACATCATCGCCATCCTCGGCATCGACGAGCTGGGCGAAGAGGACAAGATTGTTGTGGCACGTGCACGCCGCATCCAGCAGTTCCTGTCGCAGAACACCTACACCGCCAAGCAGTTCACCGGCGTCGAGGGCTCCACGGTTACCATCAAGGAAACCATTGAGGGCTTCAAGGCCATCTGCGACGGCGACGTTGACCACATTGCCGAGCAGGCCTTCTTCAACGTTGGCAGCATGGACGATGTCATGGCCAACTGGGCGAAGATCCAAGAGCAGACCGGGAAGTAAGCCCCATGGCGAACACTGCTGAACTCGAAGTTGAGATTGTCGCCGCCGACCACTTTGTGTGGTCCGGCGCGGCGAAGATGGTCAAGGCACGCACGTCCGAGGGCGACGTCGGGATCCTTCCCGGCCACACCCCGCTGCTGGCCATCCTGGCCGAAGGCGAAATGGCCATTGAACCGGTGTCCGGCGCGCGCTTCACGGTGAACGTTGACGGTGGATTCTTCTCCGTCGACAGCAACCGCGTGGTGATTGTCGCTGACAACGCTCAGATGAACGACGCAGCCAACGCTGGGACTCGCTGACCCTTCCCAATGAGCAGCTCTTATGTGTTCATTGCGCTGGCAGGGCTCCTGTTCCTGTTGGTACTGGCAGTAGTTCTGTTCGGGGTGCGCCGCAGCCAGCTGCGGCGTGCCCTGGGTACTTTTGACGCCTCCATTTGCCTCCCGCCCCGCGGTTGGCAGATGGGGGTTTGTCGTTATACGGACACTCATCTGGAGTGGCTGAGGCTTATTTCACTGAGCCCGCGCCCACCCCACAGATTCCTGCGTAGTTCCCTGGAAATCGGGAGCTGGCGGCAGCCCACTGAGGCTGAACGCGCCCGGATCCAGCCCGGCGCCATTATTGTCACCCTTGACTATAAGGGCAGCGAATTCCTGGTTGCCATGAAGTATGAGGTCTATACCGGCCTGTCTTCCTGGCTGGAGGCCGGTCCGGTCATTGGCATCGGCACCTGGCGCTGAGGCGGGGTCCATTCCTCAACCGTCTTAGTATGGAGGGATGGAAGACGTCATTGTTGTTACCGGCCCCGCATCTCTCAATGGGGCTGTCAGCGTTCCCGGAGCAAAAAACAGCGTTCTAAAACTCATGGCGGCTACGCTGCTGGCAGAGGGACGCTCCACTATCACCAACGTTCCCAACATCCAGGATGTCTGGATCATGGCCGAGCTGCTGCGCCGGCTGGGATGCACGGTGGATTACGACGTCGAGGCTGCCGCGGTCTCCGTCGACGTTCCCGCCTTGCCCGGGCATCAGGCGGATTATGACCTGGTGCGGGCAATGCGCGCCTCCATCTCCGTGCTCGGTCCGCTGGTGGCACGCTGCAGGCAGGCAGAGGTTGCCCTTCCCGGCGGTGACGCCATCGGCTCCCGCGGACTGGACATGCACCGCGCCGGCTTGGAGCTGATGGGAACCACCATCACCATTGACCACGGCTACTTGGTGGCCTCTGTGCCCGAAGGGCTGATCGGCGCGCGTCATCTTCTGGACTTTCCGTCCGTCGGCGCCACCGAAAACCTGATGATGGCCGCGACCCTAGCCTCGGGCACCACAGTGATCGACAACGCGGCCCGCGAGCCGGAGATCACCGACATCGCCTTAATGCTCAACGAGATGGGTGCAAGGATTTCAGGCATCGGCACCAATACCCTGGTGATCGAAGGCGTTGAGCGGCTGAACCCGGTGGTGCACCGTGTTGTTCCGGACCGGATTGTTGCGGGGACCTGGGCCTTTGCTGCCGCCATTACCGGCGGGTGCATTGAGGTGCGCAACGCCGACGCTTCAGCACTGAGCGTTGTCCTGGACAAGCTTGCACAGTCCGGCTGTACGGTCACGGTGGGGGAGAATGGCTTCACGGTCAAGGGAACCAACCGCCCGGAACCTATCAATGTGTCCACGCTGCCCTATCCGGGATTTCCAACCGATCTGCAGCCCTTTGTCGTCACGCTGAACGCTGTATCCACCGGATCCGGAATGGTCACGGAGAATGTCTTTGAAGCACGCTGGGGATTCACCTCGGAGCTGGCCAGGCTCGGAGCCGTCATCCGCCTCGACGGACACCATGCCCTGATACAGGGTGTTCCCCGGCTATCCGGTGCCCCCGTGGAGGCAAACGACATCCGTGCGGGGGCTGCCCTGGTCATTGCGGGGCTGGCTGCCGAGGGCACCACCGAAGTCCGTGGGGTAGACCACATAGACCGCGGCTACGAGAGTTTTATGGAGAACCTCCGTGGCCTTGGCGCGCAGGTTATCCGCCGCCGCAGCTGACACCGGCCACTGTGCCGGCCACTGTTCCGGGCGCGGCTCCGCCCTGGTTCTGCTGCCGGGGGGCGGTTCTGTACCGCTACACAAACAGGAAAGTCCCCGGCAGGTGCCGGGGACTTTCCTGGTGATCCGGGAAGAACCCGGACGGTGAAGCTGAGTAATGAAAGCTTAGAGGGCGGTGACGCCGGTAGCCTGGGGGCCCTTGGCGCCCTGGCCAATCTCGAACTCTACGCGCTGGTTCTCATCAAGCGTCTTGAAGCCGCCGGTCTGAATTTCAGAGTAGTGAACAAAGACGTCGCCGTCTGAATCATCGGGAGTGATGAAGCCGAAGCCCTTTTCAGCGTTAAACCATTTGACGGTACCCTGTGCCATTTTGTTTCTCCTCATAAGTGGAACTACCGGCCGCCACACCCCGCGGCGGCCTATTGTTACTGAAACGGGAAGGCTCAAGATCCTTGCCATTCAGCAGTTCCTTGAGGAGCTCCACGCTCGCAACGGTCTTGCGAGCATGAATAACACCTACACAAAGACTGGTTATAGGATTACACACGCCGAATGGCTGGTCAACGAATTGGATGAAAAAACTTCCGAGTATTTTCTGAAGTATTTATCCGGCACGTTCCGGTGTGCGCAAAGACCTAAAAAAGACGGGACGCTGAATCGTCCACGCCGCGCATGGCGTCGTAGTCCAGCGTCAGGCACTCGATGCCGCGGTCCTGCGCCAGCACCCGGGCCTGGGGTTTGATCTGCTGTGCGGCGAACACACCTTTTACCGGTGCCAGGAGAGGGTCCCGGTTGAGCAGCTCAAGGTAGCGCGTCAACTGCTCCACCCCGTCGATGTCTCCGCGGCGCTTGAGTTCCACGGCCACAGTGGCGCCTGAAGCATCGCGGGCCAGGATGTCCACCGGTCCGATGGCGGTCATGTACTCCCGCCGGATCAGCGTGAAACCCTCACCGAGCTTGGTGATCTGCTCCGCAAGCAGCCGCTGCAGGTCCGCCTCGACTCCGTCCTTGATCAGGCCCGGGTCCACGCCCAGATCGTGCTTCGTCTCGGAGAACCGCTCGTAAATGCTGATGACCAGTTTGTCGTCGGTCTTGGCACTCTGAACGTTCCAGGTTTCGATCACGCCTGACTCGGCGTCGTCGTCGGCCGGTTCGGTGATCCGGAGGGTGGCCGGAGGGCTCATCCAGTTCAAGGGCTTGTAGGAGCCGCCGTCTGAGTGGATCAGGACGGAACCGTCGGCTTTTACCATCAGCAGACGAACGGCAAGTGGAAGATGGGCACGGAGGCGGCCGATGTAGTCAACAGAGCAGCGGGCAATTACTAAACGCACAGTTGCACTTTACCGGCTCTGCTCGGGCAAAATGACTTATATGCCCCGTTCGAACCGTCCCCGACGCCCGCCGGGCGCAGCCAACGCCAACCTGGGCCGCAGCGCGCGGAGCAAGTGGGCCACACCCGCCGCCGAGCTGGACCTGGAGCGGACCCGGGCGGGGATACCCCGGCGCGAGAGTGCGTCCGACGGCGAGTGGTCAGTGCGGCAAATCACTGCACGAAATGCCGCGAAGGACTACAAATGCCCAGGATGCGGCATGATCATTCCGCCCGGGATTCCGCATCTGGTGGTGTGGCAGGAGGATTCGCTGCTGGGCAGGGACACCGCGGTGGCCGACCGCAGGCACTGGCACGAGCGCTGCTGGCGCACCCGCAGGACGGGCGGCGGGCGCCTGGGCAGGCGCTGACTACCGCTGGTCCTGGCGGGAGATGAACACTTCCTTGAGCAGCAGCAGCACGGCCGCAGCGGTGGGAATGGCTATCAGGGCACCCAGGACGCCCAGCAGGGTTCCGCCGGCTATCACGGCGATGACGGCCACAGCCCCGGGAACCGCTACGGCACGGCGCATGATGCGCGGGGACACGAAGTAGGCCTCAAACTGCAGGTAGGCCATATAGAACAGGGCGAAGACCACCGCTGTCTGCCAGCTGTTCGTGAGCGCGATTAGCGAGACCAACACCAGGGCGATGGGTGGGCCCACCAGGGGGATAAAGGCCAGCAGCGCAACCACAAAGGCCAGCAGGACCGAGAACGGCACGCCCGTGATGGTCATGACCACAAAGGCATACGTGGCATCCAGCAGGGCCACGATTCCCTGGCCGATCACGTAGTTGCCAACGCTGCCGGTGATTTCCTCGGACAACGCTTCGACCCGCTGGCGCCGGCTCCGTGGTGCCAGCCGGTAGCCCCACTTCTTCATAGACGGCAGGGAGGAGAGGAAATACAGCGTCAGCACAAGAATGATCAGCGCGCCGAACAGGCCGTTGGCAATCACGGTTCCCACGGACAAGACGCCGCCAAAAACTCCGCCTAGTGTGTCGGCATTGGTGAAGAACTTATTGACCTCTTCTTCGATTCTCTCCCGCACATGGAACTGCTCTTCGATGTTCACGAAGAAGTCTGATTGGAGGAACTTATCCACGTACCCCGGAGCATTGCTGATGATTTCCGAGGTTTGCTGGACGATCGTGGGAATCAGCATCGAGAAAAAGCCGATCATGACGCCGGCCAGGCCCAGGATGGTGATGGCGATTCCGGCCGGACGCGGTACACGCCGGGCGGCTAGCCAGCTCACGATCGGATCCAGGCCGATGGCAATGAAGAGCGCAGCTCCGATCCACACCAGGAGCTCGCCGACGTTGGTCAGGATGAAGTAGCCCAGCAGGGCAATACCCACGCCTACGGCAAACATGAAACCGAAGTGGATGGGATGGGCGTTCATGGTGCGAGGGGGAGCACCGTCAGCGCCGCCGCCCCCTCCGTCTGACCCCGCCTCCGTGAGGGGGACGTCCGGCGGAACATCAAATCTGAGCCTCGGCCGGGCGCCGGGAACACCGTTTGGCACGGCATGCCGGATCCGCTCCGAGGCAGCGGCCAGGAAGCCCTTCCGCTCGCCGGCGGGTGGGGCAGGTTCCCGGACCTGCTCCTGCGCCGCCTGCGGCTCGTCAGCCGGCTGGTCCTGGTTCTCGGCCATATTCTTGCAAGTCTCCTAGATCTAGCGAATGCCCCGGGTACGAAGCGTCACATTATCAGTCAACGGCAGCGGCGTGGCATGACGCGCTTCGGCGGCGGGCTGCTTCGAATGTGACCAGTCAACGGATTTCGTTACCATTGGGTTATAAACCCGGTTACCGCCCCGACAGCCAAGAGGCTCCACGCCCCGTTCCGCCTGCCCGCAGGTGAGGCGATTGCACCGAGACTGAAGATAGGTAAGTTGTGCGAAACAAAATTGCAGTTCCGCTGATCGTGATCGGAGTGCTGCTGATGCTCATAGGCATCGGACAGCGCACCATCTGGGCCCCGCCCAGTTCCGTCACGGCCACAGCACCGACCCAAGACCAGGCGGCGCCGCTGACTGTCATCAGCTCAGAGGTCCTCACTGAACACTCCGAGGGCGTGGACCTTACCGTTTCTGCGGAAGGCCCGTTCCTGATGGCCGTGGGTCGGGCAGACGACGTCGATGCCTGGGTGGGAGATGCTTCAGTCCTGAGGATAGGAGTCGACGCCGATACCCTGACCGCCGAGCACATTGACGGCACTGCCACCGTCCCCAACCCGGCCGGTTCCGACCTCTGGGTCTCCGAACAGGACGTTGACGGTGAGCTGACCTTCACCTGGGAAGCCCCCGCAGCCGGCGACTGGCAGATCCTGCTGGCCACGGACGGCACCGCCGCTGCGCCGGCCGATGTGTCAGTTACCTTCGCGAATGATGATTCGACGCCGTTCGCCATCCCCCTGATTGTGCTGGGCGCGCTTATCGCCGTCCTGGGCCTGGCACTGCTCTTTGCCACGGGACGCGGCAACAGCGGGCGCCGCGCCAGCGGCAGCGGCCCTGCCGCCGGCCCCGGCAGCACCACCTCGCTGCCAGCGGTGAAGCCCGCCGCACCGGACGCCGAGAAGCCCGCCGGGAAGAAACCGGTCGCCGAGCGCCCTGCCACGGCGAAGCCCGGCACTGCTGGTCCCTCAGAATCCGACGCACCAGCCAGGGACCCTAAGACGGGAACAGCCGGCACCGGTTCAGCTCTCCGGATCCTGCCTGCCCTGCGCCGCCGCGGCCCGGCCGCTGCCTTCAGCACCATGCTTGTGGCTGCGCTGGCCTTCGGCGCGGCCCCCGCGCCGGCACTGGCTGCCTTGCCCCTGACCGCCGGCCCCACGGCCGAGTCAGATACTGAGGCCACGCCGCCCGTGGTCCTGGACTCACAGCTGGAGCGGATCCTCACCGAGGTTGCAACCTCGGTCAACACCGCCGACGCCGCCAAGGATTCCGCGCTCCTGGCTACCCGAACCGGCGGCGCCGCCGCCAGCCTTCGCAAGGCCAGCTACGCCACCTCCGCGAAGGTGCCGGAGAGCGAGGCTCCGGAACCTGTTGCAGCGGAGCCGCTGAGGACCGACCTGATCATGGGCGGAACCGAATTCCCGCGCAGCGTAGTTGCCGTGACCCAGGGACCGGACAATGAGGTCCCGCAGGCACTTTTGCTGGTCCAGAATTCCGCCCGCGAAAACTACAAGCTGATGTCGGCCATCAAGATGCTGCCCGGAACCACGTTCCCGCCCCGGCCGGCGGGCGACACCGGTGTGGAAGCCGCTCCGGCAGACTCTGCCGAAGGCCTGGCCGTCTCACCGCAGACCGCCGTAGAAGATCTGGCGGACGCCCTGACCAAGCCCGACGGTGAGAACAAGGACACGTTTTCGACTAACACTTTTGCGGAAGCTGTCACGAAGTTCCAGTCCACGGTGCTGTCGAGCCCGGATAATGAGTTCGCCGACATCACGTTCAAGCACACGGCAGTTCCCGGGGAAACCGGTGCGCTGCGTACTGCCGACGGCGGAGCCATCGTTTTCGGCTACATGGACAGCAGCTACACCAGCGTTCCGCGCGAAGCCGGCGACTCCATCAACTTGGAAGGCACGGTCTACCAGAAGCTGACGGGGGAGACGAACACCGAAGCCGGAATCGATGTCAAGTACGGCGAAGGTGTCATGCTCTATGTTCCGCCGGCCGGCAGCACCGACCAGATTCAGGTCATCGGCGCCGTGCAGGAACTGCTCTCCGCCACCCTGAAATAGCCCCAACCCTCCATCAGGGGTAACCGGGGATGCCGGTGACCCGAGACCGCGTAATAAGGTGAAGCCATGAGCACTCCGAACCACCGTCCCGCACCGGCCGCTTCCACGATGAACCTGCGGGGCGCCGTCGACCTCTCCGCACTAAAGGCGAAGGCCACGGCGCCTCCCGCCCCCGCAGCCGGAGCCGCAGCGGGGGCTGCCGGCGCCGGTCAGGCCGGCCCCAGCCCGTACATCGTGGAGGTCTCTGAAGAGTCTTTCCCCCAGGTGGTCCAGCTTTCCGCCCAGGTCCCGGTCATCATCGACCTGTACTCGGCACGCAGCCCCGAATCGCTGCAGGTCAGCGGTGCGCTCGAGAAGATCGTGACTGAGCAGGACGGGAAACTGCTGCTGGCACGCGTGGACGTGGATCAGCATCCGCAGATTGCCCAGGCTTTCCAGGCCGTGGCCGTTCCCACCGTTGCCGCGGTCCTCAAGGGCCAGCCGGTGCCGCTCTTTGACCGAGCAGTTCCCGAGGAGCAGATCCGCGCCCTGGTGGCCGAACTGCAACAGGTCGCGGAAGCCAACGGTGTCACCGGCAGCCTCAACGAGGGCGGCGGCGCTGAAACGGCCGAGGAGCCGCCGCTTTCACCGCTGCATCAGGAAGCCTACGACGCGATTGTTGAAGGCGATTACGACGGCGCTGCCGCCGCCTACCGCAAGGCCCTGGCCGAGCAGCCGGCTGATGCCGAGGCAAAAGCCGGCCTCGCCCAGGTGGAGCTCATGTCCCGGCTCAAGGGCGCCGACGCGGAAAAGCTGCGCACCGAAGCGGCAGAGAATCCCGACGACGTCGATGCGCAGCTGGCCGTCGCTGACCTGGACATTTCCGGCGGGCATGTTGAAGACGC
Organism: Arthrobacter sp. UYP6; assembly: GCF_040547315.1. Taxonomy (NCBI): domain Bacteria; kingdom Bacillati; phylum Actinomycetota; class Actinomycetes; order Micrococcales; family Micrococcaceae; genus Arthrobacter; species Arthrobacter sp. UYP6. The sequence goes on along the minus strand of NZ_JBEPPM010000016.1, from coordinate 93,281 downwards.
CTTCAACCGGGTGGTCCGCCTGATTGCCCGGGTCTTCGGAGACGACCGGGAGAAGGCCAGAGTTCGGCTGCTTGATTTGTTCGAGGTGGTGGGCGTTGCCGATCCCCGGGTGACCAAGGCGCGCTCCGCCCTGGCCCGGGCACTGTTCTAAGCGGGCCGGCATGAATGAGACCGCAGTAAATCTCCATCCCGGCCTGTTCGACCCTCTGGCCCTTCGGGGACTGGAGCTGGCGCATCGTGGCTGGGTGGCCGCCATGTGCCAATACTCGGCGGACGAAGTCAACGCCCCCGGGGTGCCGCACGACTGGCACCTGATGCATCTGGGCTCCTTTGCGGCCGGGGGAGCGGCACTGATCATCACCGAAGCCACCGCAGTCAGCCCCGAAGGCCGGATCAGCCCCCAGGACACCGGAATCTACAACCGGCAGCAGACGGATGCCTGGCGCAGAATCATCGACTTTGTCCACCGCTACGGCGCGGCGGACACCAAGATTGGGGTGCAGCTTGCCCACGCGGGCCGCAAGGCCTCCACCTATGCCCCCTTTGCCGAGGGCCGGGGCAGCGTTCCGGCAGCAGACGGCGGCTGGCCCACTGTCGGTCCCACCGCAGAAGCCTTTGGCCGGTATGCCGCGCCGCAGGAACTCGATGAGGCAGGCATCCGCAAGGTTATTGACGACTTTGCCCGCGGTGCCGAGCGGGCCGTCGAAGCAGGCTTTGACACCATCGAGATCCACGCCGCGCACGGCTACCTGCTGCACCAGTTCATGACCCCGCTGGTCAACACGCGTACTGACGGCTGGGGCGGGTCCGAAGAGGCCCGCAACCGCCTCACGCTGGAGGTGATCGACGCCGTCCGGGCCGTCATCCCTGACTCCATGCCGCTGCTGCTGCGCATCTCCGCAACCGACTGGACCCCCGGCGGTGTGGACGAGCACACCTCTGCGCGCTTGGCCGCCCAGGCCCGCAGCCGCGGCGTCGATTTTGTGGATGTCTCCACCGGCGGAGCCGTTCCGGATGCTTCCATCCCCGTGGCGCCGGGTTACCAGACCAGCTTCGCAGAACACATCCGGACCCACGCCGGGGTGCCCACAGGCGCCGTCGGCCTGATCCGTACTCCGGCCGAAGCTGAGCGGACCCTGCGGGAAGGCCGTGCGGACGCCGTGCTGATCGCCCGTGCGGCGCTCAGCGATCCGCACTGGTGGCTGCACGCCGCAGAAGAACTGGACGCCAAGCTCCCTTGGGTGCCGCAGTATGAAAGAGCCCGCCCGGCCTAGCCGCAGGCTTCACCACTGACCTGTCCGGCCTAGCCGCCCGCCCGATGTTCCAACCCGAGTGAAGGTGTGAGCGTTGGGGTGAGTGTAGGGACGATGCGCTCGGCCGAGGTTCCTGGCCGAGTGTAGGGACGATGTGCCTTTCGCGGATCGAGTGACGCGACGATGCCGCAACTCCGGCGCTGAAGCGGCACGATCTCTACACTCGACAGGGGAGAGCGGCAGGATCTCGACACTCGACTATCCCGACACTCGACTATCCCTACCCGCATCGGGGTTGAGCTGGCTGGGAGCGGGTGGGGGTTGGCGCGCTTCGGGCGGAGGTTGTTGCGGGTGAAGATGCAGCCGTGTCATCGGGTGTGGCTAGGCCGCAGGGCGGGTGATCCCCGGCGGAAACCGTTCCGATTTGGTCCTTGTGGATGATCCGGCCGGTGGGAGGGCGGCGGTACGTTGGTTCCATGACGAAACTGGTGCTGACATGACCGAATTCTCGCCGCTGCATAGCCCCGCCGTTCCTGCTGTCCCGGCCTTGGCGGTGCGCGGATTGGGAAAGCGTTTCGGGGAGAAGATTGCCGTCAACGGGATCAGCCTTGACGTTCCGTCCGGCTCCTTTTTTGGACTGGTGGGTCCTAATGGTGCAGGCAAGACCACACTGCTTTCCATGGCCACGGGTCTGCTGCGGCCCGAACACGGCCAGGTCCGGGTGCACGGCACGGACGTCTGGGCGGAGCCGCTCAAGGCCAAACGCCTGATGGGTGTGCTTCCGGACGGCGTCCGGCTCTTTGACCGGCTCACCGGCGAGCAGCTGGTGACCTATGCCGGCCTGCTGCGCGGCATGGATCGCGCAACAGTGGCGGAGCGCGTGCAGGACCTGCTCGAAGCGATGGACCTGACCCGGGACGCGGGCACGCTCGTTGTGGACTACTCCGCCGGCATGACCAAGAAAATTGCCCTCGCCTCGGCGCTCATCCACGCACCCCGGCTGCTGGTCCTCGACGAGCCGTTCGAAGCGGTGGACCCCGTGTCCGCGGCCAATATCCGCGACATCCTCTCCGGATACGTTTCTTCCGGGGGCACCGTGATTGTTTCCAGTCACGTCATGGACCTGGTGCAGCGCATGTGCGACCACGTTGCCGTGGTCTCCGGCGGCAACCTTCTGGCGGCCGGTACCGTGGACGAGGTCCGCGGCGGCGAGAGCCTGGAAGAGCGTTTTGTGCAGCTGGTTGGCGGACGCACCCATTCGGAGGGCCTGCCGTGGTTGCGCACCTCCTAAGGCTCAAGCTCACCCTGCTGCGCAATTCCCTGCGCCGCAGCCCCTGGCAGATCGTGGGGATCATTTTTGGTGCCCTGTACGGGATCTCCGTGCTGGTGCTGCTCTTCGCGGGACTGTTCTACCTGAGCATCAGTGATGCGGAGCTGGCCCGCACCGCCGTTGTCCTCGCAGGTGCCACGGCGGTGCTGGGCTGGGCGCTGATACCGATCCTGGCCACCGGGGTGGACCTGACGCTTGACCCGGCACGTTTCGTCACTTTTGCCGTGCCGCTGCCCAAACTGTTGACCGGACTGGCCGTTGGCGGCCTCATCGGCGTCCCCGGCGCCGTAACCCTGCTGGCTGCGCTGGGCTCCGCCGCGATCTGGTGGCGTTCTCCTGCCGCCCTGGCCGCAGGGCTGGTGTGCGCCATAATTGCCGTCTTCACCTGCATCATTGCCGCCCGTGTCACCGTGGCGGCGAGCACGTCGCTGTCATCTTCGCGCCGGTTCAAGGATATTTCCGGCTTGGTGGCGATCATTCCGCTGGTGTTGCTGGGCCCCCTTATCGGCGGGACCATGTCAGGGATCAGCAATGCGCAGGAATACCTCCCATCCCTGGCCCGGACGCTGTCCTGGACACCGCTGGGCGCTGTGTGGTCCGTTCCGGGTGACGTAGCCCTTGGCCAGCCGGGACCTGCGGCCGCCAAGTTGGGCATCGCCGTCGTCTTCCTGGCACTGCTGGCCTGGGCCTGGAAAGTCCTCCTCGTCCGGGCGCTGGTTACCCCTCCGCACAACGCCGGAGCCCGGCGCAAGGGCGGCAAGCTGGGCTTCTTCGGGCTGTTCCCGGCAACCCCCACCGGCGCGGTGGCAGCGCGGGCGCTGACCTACTGGATCCGCGATCCGCGCTACGGCGCCTCCCTGCTCATCATTCCGCTGCTGGTGGTGGTGCTGCTGTTCCTGAACCGCAGCGAGGGGCCGCCGGTGCTGCCGCTGCTCCTGGGTCCGCTGGTGGCCTTCCTGCTTGCCTACGGGCTCTCAGCGGACATCGCTTATGACAACACCGCATTCGCCCTGCATATCAGCACCGGCGTGTCCGGTGCGGCTGACCGTGCCGGCCGGGTTATTGCCTGCGCCGTCTTCGCCGTACCCGTTGTACTACTCGCAACTGTGCTTCCGTGCCTTGTGCTGGGGGAGGCGGACCTGCTCCCGGTGCTGCTCGGTGTTTCGCTGGCGATGCTGTTGAGCGGGCTGGGCCTCTCCAGCGTGGTGTCCGCCCGCTACACCTACAACGTGCCGCTGCCCGGCGAGAACGCGTTCAAAACGCAGCCCGGTTCCGGCGGACGCACCATCCTGGTTCAGAGTTTGGGGATGCTGGCCCAGCTGGCGCTCGTGCTGCCGGTGCTGGCACTGGCTCTGGCCGCCGTCCTGACGGGCACTGCGCTGCTGGGCTGGCTCACTCTGGCGGCCGGCCTGCTGCTGGGGTCCGGCCTGTTGCTGGCCGGCATCCGGGTGGGCGGACGGTGGATGGACCGGCGCGCTCCGGAGCTGCTGGCCTCGGTTTCCGTGAACAAATGACCCCGCGTACTAAGATGGGAACCATGAGTCTTCCTCCCGATCCTTTCGAAAATGACCCCGCCCGCCGCCTGGACGACGGCGGTGGTTCCACCGCCGTTATTGAGCGCGAAGAGCAGCGCGAGTACACCGAACCGGGTGACAGCGAGCGGTTTGCCCACTACGTCCGCAAGGAGAAGATCATGGAGTCCGCGCTTTCGGGCGAACCCGTGATTGCGCTGTGCGGCAAGGTCTGGACCCCGGGCCGGGACCCGAAGAAATTCCCCGTCTGCCCCACCTGCAAGGAAATCTATGAAGGGCTGAGCGCGCCCAAGGACGGCAAGAAGTAATTACGGTGCGCGCATGAGCGGTTCGGCGGCCCAACCACGCCCCGCGGGCGCCATGTCCGCCGAATATCGTGCCCTCACGCTGGGCATTTTGGCGATCATCACCTGTTCTGCTTTCGAAGCGATGGCTGTGACGACGGCGATGCCCGTGGTGGCGCAGGAGCTGTCGGCGGGCGCAGGCTACGGGCTGGCGTTCTCGATGTTCCTCACCGCCTCGCTGCTGGGCACCGTGGTGGCCGGCAGCAGATGCGACCGCGAGGGGCCGCTGCCCTCGCTGGGGGCAGGCATGGCCCTCATGACCGTGGGGCTGCTGCTGTCCGCCCTGGCAGGCGAGTTTTGGATTGTCACCGCCGGCCGGGCGGTATCCGGACTCGGTGGCGGAGCCATGATTGTGGCTGTTTATGTGATCATCGGCGAGATCTATCCGTCGGCGCTGCAGCCGGTGGTTTTCGGCTGGCTTGCGGCGGCTTGGATCCTGCCGTCCATGGTGGGGCCGCTGGCCGCGGGCCTGCTGGCGCAGTACGTGAGCTGGCGGTGGGTTTTTGCCGCTGTCATCCCCATTGTCCTGGCGGCCGGTCTGATGGTCTGGCCGCGGATCCGCAGTCTCGGTCCGCCGGCCAACCCGGCCCTGGATCAAGCAGCGGGCCGCCGGCGGGCACTCTGGGGCACAGTGCTGGCCGCTGCCGTCTTCATCGCCCAGTGGGCCGGCAGCGCCGCCGCCTCGTCGCCGTCGGGAGCAGCGCCGTCGGCCGCCGTGCTGCTCTGGACCGCGGCCGCGGCGGGAGCCGGAACAGCCGGCGTCGCGCTTGCCCGTCTGTTGCCGGCCGGGACCCTGCGCCTGGCCCGCGGACTGCCCAGTGTGGTCGCCACGCGCGGGTTGCTCAGCGCCGGTTTCGTGGCGGCGGAGGCGTTTCTGCCGCTGATGGTACTGGCCACCCACGGTGTGGACCCCGCCACTGCCGGACTGGCCCTGACCGCAGGAGCGGTAGGCTGGGCTGTGGGTTCTTTCCTGCAGGCACGTGCCGGCGGGCGCCGCCACCGCCTTTTGGTGATCGGCGCAACCATGCTGGCCGCAGCCGTGGGAGGAATCGGGCTGCTTGCCTCACCAATGGTCCCCTTCTGGGTGATCGTGGCGGTGTGGTCCTTCGCGGGAGCAGCCATGGGTCTGGCCCTCTCCAGCACCTCAGTCATGGTGCTGGCACTGTCCACTTCCGCGGACCGGGGACGCAATTCCGCGTCCCTCCAGATTTCCGACCAGCTCGGAGCCGTAGCGGGAACCACCGTGGCGGGGATTCTCTTCGCCCTGCTGCAGAACCCTGCCGCTTCCGGACAAACCGGCGTGTTCCGCGTCATGTGGCTTGTTCTGGCCGTTTTTGCGTGCCTGGGGATTATCTCCGGCGCCCGCAGTGCAATTGTTACTCCGAACACAGGAAAGGTGCCGTTCACAGCGTGAGCCCAGACACCCTCTTCGGCGGACCGGCCCTGCCGCCCGCCTACCCGGAACGAGCCGCGTGGGGCACCGCCCCGAAGCTTCGCCAGTGGCAGGCCGAAGCCCTCGAGAAGTTTTTTGCCGCCGACGCCGACGACTTCCTGGCCGTGGCCACCCCCGGCGCCGGTAAGACCACCTTCGCCCTGCGCGTGGCCACCGAGCTGGTGGACCGCGGGATCGTCAAGCGGATCACCGTGGTGGCGCCCACCGACCACCTCAAGCGCCAGTGGGCCGACGCCGCCGCCAAGGTGGGGCTCTCCCTGGACCCCAACTTCAAGAACGCCGACGGCCGCCACGGAGACGGCTTCATCGGCGTGGCCGTGACCTATGCGCAGGTGGCCTCCAAGCCCATGCTGCACCGGGCCAAGACCGAAGCCGCCCGCACTCTGGTGATCCTGGACGAGATCCACCACGGCGGCGACGCGTTGTCCTGGGGCGACGGCATCCGTGAAGCCTTTGAACCGGCCGTCAAGCGGCTCTCCCTGACCGGTACGCCGTTCCGCTCGGACACCGCGGCCATTCCCTTTGTGGAGTATGAGAAGGACCGCGACGGGATCCGCCGTTCCAAGGCGGACTATACCTACGGCTACGGCCAGGCCCTTCGGGACCATGTGGTGCGCCCGGTGATGTTCATGGCCTACTCCGGCACCATGCGCTGGCGCACCAGCGCCGGCGATGAAATGGCTGCTTCCCTGGGCGAAGCTGCCGTCACCAAGGACATCACCGCCCAGGCCTGGCGGACCGCGCTGAACCCCACGGGCGAATGGATTCCTTCGGTGCTGGCTGCCGCGGACCGCCGGCTTTCCGAGGTGCGCCGGGCAGTGCCCGACGCCGGCGGGCTGGTCATCGCGACCGATCACGACGACGCCCGCGCCTACGCAGGCAGGCTGAAGAAGATCACCGGAGAGTCTCCCACGGTCATCCTTTCCGATGATGCCAAGGCCTCGGACAAGATCGACGCATTCTCCGCCGGTGACCAGCGCTGGATGGTGGCTGTGCGCATGGTGTCCGAAGGTGTGGACGTTCCGCGTCTGGCAGTGGGCGTGTATGCCACCTCCACGGCAACCCCGCTGTTCTTCGCCCAGGCGGTGGGGCGCTTTGTGCGTGCCCGCAAGCGCGGTGAGACGGCGTCAGTGTTCCTGCCCTCCGTGCCCAACCTGATGGCGCTGGCCAACCAGCTGGAGCTGGAACGCGACCACGCGCTGGACCGGCCGGAAAACCACTTGGAAGAGGAAGGCTTCGCGCTGGAGGACAGCCTCATGGAGGCCGCCAACCGCGAGGAAAAAGCCTCCGATTCCCTCACCAAACAAAAGTTTGAGGCGCTGGAGTCGCAGGCCTCCTTTGACCGCGTATTGTTCGACGGCGGCGAGTTCGGCACCGGGGGAGAGCTCGGCAGCGAAGAGGAACAGGACTTTCTGGGCATCCCGGGGCTGCTGGACGCAGATCAGGTGGGGATGTTGCTGCGCCAGCGCCAGCACGAGCAGCAGTCCCGGCGCGGACGTAAGGCAGCTGCGGCGGCACCGGAGCCGGAGCCGGCCCCCACGGTGATGGACCACCGCCAGCTCACCGAGCTGCGCGGCCAGCTGGCCAAGAACGTCTCCGCCTGGTCCGCGCGTTCGGGGATGCCGCACGGCATGGTCCACAGTGAGCTGCGCCGGATCTGCGGCGGGCCGCCGGTGGCGCAGGCCAACGAGGAACAGCTCAACCAGCGGCTGAAGAAGCTGCAGGACTGGTTCATCGGCCGCAAGTAGCGGGGATACCGGTGCGAAGGAGCCGGAGCCGTCACGCTGCCTGCCCGAGCCGGATCGAGTGTGCAGCTCTGGTGGGTCGGCGAGGCAGATCCCGCCGTGAGTGTGCAGCTCTGGTGGGTGCCGGCGAGTTGAGGTCACCAGATGTGCACACTTAATCCAGCACGAGCAGGCCAAGGTCACCATATGTGCACACTCAGTCGCAGACCGGTGAACCCGTAACCCCAGACGCCGGTGAGAAGGCGCATTCCTCAGACATACAAGAGGTGCCGGAGCAACAAGCTCCGGCACCTCTTGTATGTCGTCGTACCCAAAGTATCCCTTGGCCTGCGCAGCCCCGCGCAATACCTGCGGCGGACCGCCCGGTTCCCGCGGTGGTGCGGTGAGGGCTCCAGCAGGCTAAAGGTCCAGCAGTTCCACGCCGGCGTCTTCGAGTTCGGCGAGGGCGGCCCGGGTATCGGCACGGTTCATCCCGGCGCACAGCTCCGGGATGACGTATGTGTCATATCCGGCGGCGATGGCATCCACGGCAGTGGCCCGGACGCAGTAGTCGGTGGCCAGGCCCACGATGACCACCTCATCGACGTCGTTCTCCCGCAGCCAGTCATCCAGGCTCACCGTTTCGGAAGGATCCGCCGGTGCGGTAGCGGCGTCCAGGTCTCCCGTGGGCACCTCGTCTTCAGGGGCAAGGACGCCCTCAAAACCGGAGTACGCCGCTTCGTACTGGCCCTTGCGGAAGACGGCGTCAAGGTGTTCGGTGTCCAGATCCGGATGCAGGCCGGCGCCGGAGGTTCCGGCAACACAGTGCACCGGCCAGGACTCCTTGTAATCGGGGGTCTCGGAGAAATGCGCGCCGGGCTCGATATGCCAATCCTGGGTGGCGGCCACGACGTCATAGCGGCCCAGCGTCGTTTCGATGTAGTCGGTGATTTCCGACGCCGTGTTGGCGCCGCCGGGAACGGCCAGGGAACCTCCTTCACAGAAGTCGTTCTGGACGTCAACAACAATCAGGGCACGCGTCATTCTTACTCCTCGTATTCTGTGGGGATCACCGGTTCGCCGCGCTGCAGGCGATTCACCGAACTCGGAAGTTCGGCCAGGGATGCGGTATGGCGCTTGGCGGCCCGGCCCACGGCATCGGGACCGGTCCAGCCGGGAAGGACCTCGCCGTCGGCCACAAACTGCTCCAGCAGCGGGCGGTCATTGCCGTCGTCCTGCGGGCGGTGTCCAATGCCGATGACCTCCGCGGTGGCGGTTCCGCGGTCATTGAGCCGGCGCAGCGCATACTTGCGCCCGCCCAGGGAAGCCTTGTTCTTGGCGGCCTTGGCCACTGACACAAATTCGTGGTCATCCCCCTCGCGGCTCACCAGCTTGTAAACCATCCCGGCGGTCGGAGCACCGGAACCGGTGACCAGAGACGTTCCGACACCGTAAGCATCCACCGGTGCAGATGCCAAGGCGGCAATGGCATATTCATCCAGGTCCGAGGTCACCATGATGCGGGTGTCAGTGTTGCCCAGATCATCCAGCAGCTCCCGCACCCAGCGGGCCTGGGCCACCAGGTCGCCGGAATCCAGCCGAACCCCGCCCAGCTTTTGCCCGGCAACGGCGACGGCGTTGCGGACGCCGGCTTCGACGTCGTACGTGTCCACCAGCAGCGAGGTGTTGGCGCCGAGCGAACCGACCTGGGCCTCGAAGGCCTCCCGCTCCGAGTCGTGGAGAAGGGTGAAGGAATGCGCGGCAGTGCCCACCGTCTTCAAGCCGTAGCGACGCCCGGCCTCGAGGTTGGAGGTGCTGTCAAAGCCGGCAATGATTGCGGCGCGGGCGGCCGCGACGGCGGATTCCTCATGCGTGCGGCGCGAACCCATTTCGATGCAGGGGCGCCCGCCGGCGGCGGTGACCATGCGCGAGGCAGCCGAGGCAATGGCGCTGTCATGGTTCAGGACGGAAAGGACCAGCGTCTCCAGGATGCAGGCCTGCGCAAAAGTGGATTCCACGATCAGGATCGGCGAATGCGGGAAGTACGCCTCGCCCTCCGCGTAACCAAAGATGTTGCCGGAGAACCGGAAGTCCGCCAGCCACTGAAGCGTGGTCGAGTCCACCACGGAGGTGCGCTCCAGGAACTGCAGCTGCTCGTCGTCGAACCGGAACGCGGCGAGGGCTTCGAGGATCCGGCCGGTGCCGGCCACCACGCCGTACCGGCGCCCGTCCGGAAGCCTGCGGCCGAAGACCTCGAACACCGAGCGTCGGGAGGCGGTGCCCGAGTGCAGGGCGGCCTGCAGCATGGTCAACTCGTAATGGTCTGTATACAGGGCGGCATTGGGCTGGCGCCACGTCGAAGGGCTGTTCACAGTGAAAACTCTATCCCCCGTTCGCTTATTGAGTAGAAGGCTTCCACTGGCGGTTCGGCAACCGGGTCCAACCTACACTTGTAGTCATGACTTTGAGCACTGCAGCCGGCGTAGTCCTGAGCGCTTCGCCGGGCACCGACACCCTCGAGCGCACTGACACAGAGTCCGTGGTCGCCAGTGACGTGCCGTGGGTGGTGATCGTCTGGAATGACCCGGTGAACCTGATGAGTTACGTCAGCTACGTGTTCCGCAGCTACTTTGGCTATTCGGAGGCCAAGGCCAACAAGCTCATGATGGAAGTCCATGAGCAGGGAAAATCGGTGGTCGCCGCCGGCTCCAGGGAATCCGCGGAACGGGACACTGTGGCGATGCATTCCTTTGGGCTCTGGGCCACCTTCCAAAAGAGCGACGAGCCGTAAACGGCCCCCGGCACCCCAACAGCAGCACCAACGCGCAGCACAGACCGGCCCCGGCCGGCGGATAGGACAGACGTGGCAACCGGATTCAAAGTCACCCGCAAGGGAATCTCTGCATCGCTGGACGCGGGGGAGCGGGAGCTGCTGCGCAGTCTTTTTGCCGATGTGCTCGGCATGCTGGCACCGGACACTCCGGCGGATGCCGACCCCCTGGCAGCCATGGTGGGTTTGGACACCAGCGCACGTGTCCCGTCCGACTCCGCGCTGCGCCGGCTCCTGCCGGACGGGGTGCAGGGCGACGACGGCGAGGCGCTGGAATTCCGCCGCCTCACGGAGCGGTCGCTGCGCGAAAACAAGACCGGTGCGCTGCGCGCCGCGGCGCTGCTCCTGGAGTCCAAACCGCTGCTGCTGAATGCCGAACAGGCACAGTATTTTGCCCGCGCACTCAACGATGTGCGGCTGGTGCTCGCGGACCGGCTGGGACTGGAAACCGATGAAGACACCGAGCGGCTGCACGGGATCACGGACCCCTCCCAGGCGCAGGACGTGGACGGTTACCTTGCCCTCGTTTACAACTTCGTCACCTGGCTCCAGGAGACACTCATGCAGGCCATGACCCGCTCCCTGCTGTGATCAAGCGCACGTTGCACTGAGTGCGTCCCGGGGCCCCCGAGGGCTATTGTCGTTACATTATGAGCTCTGACCCGGGTAGTTCCCCGCTGATCACCGAACCGCAAAAGCACGCACAGCGCCAGGATGCACCCATCGGAATTTTCGACTCCGGGGTGGGGGGACTGACCGTTGCCCGCGCCGTGATCGACCAGCTGCCCAATGAGTCGATTCTTTACGTGGGGGACACCGCCAAGGGACCCTATGGGCCGCTGCCCATCGCCGAAGTCCGGGCCAATGCCCTGGGCGTCATGGATGAGCTGGTGGATTCCGGCGTCAAGCTCCTGGTGATCGCCTGTAACACCGCCTCCGCCGCCGTGCTGCGCGACGCCCGCGAGCGCTACACCCGCCGCTACGGCATCCCGGTCATCGAGGTCATTCAGCCGGCAGTGCGCCGAGCCGTCTCGGCCACCCGCTCCGGCCGGGTGGGAGTGATCGGCACCGAAGCCACCGTGGGATCCCGGGCCTATAACGACACCTTTGCGGCCGCTCCGCACCTGCAGATCGCATCCGTGGCCTGCCCCGCCTTTGTGCAGTTTGTCGAAGCCGGGGTCACCGCAGGGCCGGATCTGCTGGCCACCGCCGAAGAGTATCTTGCCCCGCTGAAGGCTTTGGACGTGGACACTCTGGTGCTCGGCTGCACGCATTACCCGTTGCTGACCGGCGTGATCTCCTATGTGATGGGCGACGGCGTCACGCTGGTTTCCAGCGCGGAAGAGACCGCCAAGGACGTGTACCGGGCGCTGATTTCCCACAACCTGCAGCGGACGGCCGAAACCGCTCCGGAACATCATTTTGTAGCCACCGGGGATTCGACGTCGTTCGAACTACTTGCCCGGCGTTTCCTTGGCCCCGAAGTCCTCAGCGTTGAACACGTGGAGAACGTGGCCGCCCACTATCCCACCGGCAGCATGGCCCGGGTCACCCCGGACATGGTTGCCGGAGCCCGCTCCACTCACCGAGACCACGGAAGGCCGCCCGGCGCCCTTCGGAACGGCACGTAAATGAAACTGACCATTGTGGGCTGCAGCGGCTCCTTTCCCGGCCCCGCTTCCCCGGCTTCCTGTTACCTCGTGACCGCCAACGACGGCGTCCGCGACTGGCGTATTCTGCTGGACCTGGGCAACGGTTCCATGGGCGCACTGCAGCGCTACATGGACCTGCGGGACATTGACGCCGTCCTGCTGACCCACCTGCATCCGGACCACTGCATGGATTTGTGCGGCCTGCACGTGGCGGTGCACTGGGATCCGGCCGGCTGGAACCGGGAGCGGATCCTCGTGTGGGGTCCCGCTGACACCGCGGACCGGATGGCCACTGCCTACGGCCTGCCCACGGATCCGGGCATGCATGAGGACTTCGATTTCCAGCACTGGAACAGCCGCGAAGCCGTGTCCATCGGCCCGTTTACGGTGACGCCCTATCCCGTGCGGCATCCGGCTGACGAGGCGTATGCCCTCCGGGTCCAGGCCGCGGGCATCGACGCTGACGGCAATCCGGTGGTTCACACGCTGGCCTACTCCGGGGACACCGACTCCTGTGACGGCCTGGAGGAAGCAGCTCTGGGCAGTGATGTCTTCCTCTGTGAAGCGGCGTTCCACGAAGGCCGCGACGACGCCATCGAAGGGGTGCACCTCACCGGAAAACGCGCCGGTTCCGCCGCTTCGGCCGCGAATGCCCGCCGTCTGCTGCTGACCCACCTTCCCGTGTGGAATGATGCTAACGCGTCAGTGGCGGAGGCCCGGGAAACCTATGCCGGAGATCTGGCGGTGGCTGTCGCCGGTGTCTCGTACGACGTCGGGGCCCCCTTCGCTGCCGGCCTGGCAGCCAACAGCGGCGTCCAACCCACCGGATAACTCCGCCACCGGGCCGGGTGTTGCCGGCCGATAGACTGGGCTCATGACTACAGCCGCAAACAGCCCTACTTCCACGCCCTCCGCAGGCTCCGCCGTCGTCCGTTCCGACGGCCGCACCCCCGACCAGCTGCGCAGCATCACCATCACCCGCGGCTGGTCCAAGCAGGCCGAAGGATCGGCGCTGATCGAGTTCGGCAACACCCGCGTGCTGTGCACCGCCTCCCTGACCCCGGGTGTGCCGCGCTGGCTCAAGGGTGAAGGCACCGGCTGGGTCACGGCCGAATACGCCATGCTCCCGCGCGCCACCAATACCCGCAACTCCCGCGAATCCGTCAAGGGCAAGATCGGCGGCCGCACGCACGAGATTTCCCGTCTGATCGGCCGCTCACTGCGCTCCATCATCGATACCAAGGCGCTCGGCGAAAATACCATCGTCCTGGACTGCGACGTGCTCCAGGCCGACGGCGGCACCCGCACCGCGGCGATCACCGGCGCTTACGTTGCCCTCGCCGACGCCCTGGCCTGGGCCAAGGAAAACAAGCTCATTGCCCGCAATGCCGAGCCCCTGCTGGATACCGTGGCGGCCATCAGCGTGGGCATCATCGATGGGGTGCCGATGCTGGATTTGCCGTATGTGGAGGACGTCCGGGCGGAGACCGACATGAACGTGGTGGTGACCGGTTCCGGCAAGTTTGTGGAGGTCCAGGGCACCGCCGAAGGCGCACCGTTTGACCGCGACGAGCTGAACGCCCTGCTGGACCTGGCACTGCTGGGCACATCCGAGCTCGCCGAAATCCAGCGGCGGACGCTGGGCGAAGCCCTGGAGCAGAACGCGTGAGCGCAGGCGCACCCGCCCGGGCCCGTCTGGTCCTGGCCACCCGCAACCAGGGCAAGCTGCTGGAACTGCGCGAGCTGCTGCGCGGACGGATCGAAGGGCTCGACGTCGACACCCAGGTGATTGATGCAGCCGCCGCCGGTGTTCCGGACGTTCCGGAAACCGGCGTGACCTTCGAAGCCAACTCGCTGCTGAAGGCCCGTGCGGTGGCCGAAGCGACCGGCCTGCCTGCCATTGCCGACGATTCCGGCCTGGCGGTGGATGTCCTGGGTGGAGCGCCCGGCATCTTCTCCGCCCGCTGGTCCGGCCGGCACGGCGACGACGCCGCCAACCTGGACCTGCTGCTGGCCCAGCTCGCGGACATCGGAGAGGAGCACCGCGGCGCGGCCTTTGTGTGTGCCGCTGCGCTGGCGCTTCCCGGCGGGGCCACCGCGGTGGAGCGCGCAGAGCTGCGTGGGACGCTTCTCACAGCACGGCGCGGAAACGGCGGGTTCGGCTATGACCCCATCCTGCAGCCGGACGGCCTGGACCGTAGCTGTGCCGAGCTGTCCTCGGCGGAGAAAAACGCCATCAGCCACCGCGGACAGGCCTTTAGGGCGCTGCTGCCGGCCATCGTGGACGCCCTGGCCTGAGGCGTTCTGCGGGAGTCGGCGCGGCCTTCCGGGCGCACATCAGCCGGCTCCCGCGGTTCCCCGCGCAACCTCTAAAAATCGATGGTTCCGGACCATCCGAGGTGTCGGGTTTCCGCCCCGGCCGCTCCATAGGGCAGAATTGGGGGCAATATGACTACACAGATTCTTGCCTCAGTTGCCACCGCCACCACCGACGGATCGGCGCTGGGAGGGGTCGCTGACTGGGCCGTCAACGTTATGGAGACCATTGGTGCTCCCGGTGCCGGCCTGGCCATCGCGCTGGAGAACCTCTTTCCGCCACTGCCGAGTGAAGTAATTCTGCCGCTGGCCGGGTTCACCGCGAGCCAGGGCAACTTCTCCCTGGTGGCGGCCCTGGTCTGGACAACCCTTGGCTCCGTTGTGGGCGCGTGGGCGCTGTACGGGCTCGGTGCCTGGCTGGGCCGGCGCCGGATGCGCGCGTTGGTCTCGCGGGTTCCCCTGATCGACATCGAGGACGTTGACAAGGTGGAAGCCTGGTTTCTCCGCCACGGCTACAAGGCAGTGTTCTTTGGCCGGATGATTCCCATCTTCCGGAGCCTGATCTCCATTCCCGCCGGCATCGAACGGATGCCCATCTGGAAGTTCCTGGGCCTGACAACGGCGGGCAGCCTCATCTGGAACGCCATCTTCGTCTTTTCCGGGTACTACCTGGGCGAGAGTTGGCACATCGTGGAGGAATACGCCGGTGTCTTCCAGAAGATCGTGATTGTTGTCTGCGTCCTGGTGGCGGTGTGGTTTGTGGTCAGCAAGGTCCGCTCCCACCGCCGCAAGAAGCAGGCCCTCCCGCAGCAGCCGCAGCCGCCGCAGCCGCCGCAGCAGCCGGTGGACGGCGAATAGGCCCCGGGTCAGGCACAACGGCAGATCACCGTATCACCGCATTACCCCTCTTTTGCAGCGCGTCTGCAGGCATGAACTAAGGAACCGAACACCGCGTGGGAATTGAATTCACGGCCATTGACTTCGAAACGGCCAACGGATTCCGGGGTTCTCCGTGTTCGGTGGGACTGGTGAAGGTGCGGGACGGCGCCGTCGTCGACGAAGTGTCCTGGCTGATGCGGCCGCCGGCCGGCCACGACTTCTTTGACCGCCGCAACACCCGCATCCACGGCATCGAAGCGGACATGGTGGCAGCCGCCCCGCGCTTCGGCGAACTGTTCCCGGAGATCGGTGCGTTCATCGGCGCGGACCTGCTGGTAGCGCACAACGCCGCCTTTGACATGGGTGTCATCCGCTCCGCGCTGGAGGTTTCCGACCTCCCCGGACCTGCCTATGACTACACCTGCTCCGTGGTCCATTCGCGGCGGACCTACTCCCTGGTCTCCCACTCGCTGCCGTTTGCCGCCGAAGCGGCGGGGGTTCCGCTGCAGAACCACCACGACGCCGTCGAGGACGCGCGCGCGTGCGCCGGCATCATGCTGGATATTGTGCGCCGCAGCGGTGCCGCGGACATGGCCGGGTTCTTTGCCCTGCAGGGCATGGTTCCGTCCCGGCTGCCCGCCTATGTCCCGGGTGTGGATCCGCTCTCCAAGGCCACGCGGGCGGCGTTGGAACGCGGAACCGGCACTGAGGCCAAGGCTGCCGCCACCGGCTGGGCCGGCTGGCCGTCGGAGGGGGAGAACCCGCCGCCCAACCTGGACGCGGACTCCGACCATCCGCTGTACGGGCAGACCGTGGTGTTCAGCGGAAACCTTGGCATGTCCCGTCAGGCGGCCAAGAACCGTGCAGCTGACCTGGGGGCCAAGCCTGCTTCCAACGTCACCCGGGCCACCACCGTGCTGGTGATGGGAGACGGGTTTGAGGCGGGAGACCTGCGTAACGGGGTCCTGACCGGCAAGGCACGCCGGGTCCTGGACCTGCACGGCAAGGGCCAACAGATCGAGGTGCTCTCGGAAGCGGAGTTCCTGCAGATGCTCGGCGGCAGCTGGCCCTCCACGGCCCAATAGCAGCCTCCCGCCCCGCCGGCCGGCAGGAAACTAGCCGGCGGTGGCGGCCGTAAACTGCCTGGCCAGCTCCTCGATGACGTCCCGGCCCTCCAAAGCAGCCAACCAGTCGGCGGGCAACGCCGCGGCGCCGTAGAACGTGCCCAGGATGTTGCCGGCGATGGAGCCCGTGGAGCCGCTGTCGCCGTCGTGGTTCACCGCCACAGCAAGCGCGGCCCGGAAGTGCTCCTGCGGCGAGCCGGCGGAGGCGGTGGCCAGTGCGGCATATACGGCAATGGCGAGAGCTTCTTCCGCTACCCAGCCCTCGCCGAGGGCCGCGGTCAGCTCCTCCGGGGAAACGGGACCCGAGGATGCCAGCTCCACGGCGGCGGACAGCCGGTCAGACAGTTCGGGAACGCCGCTCTCACCGGCCCGGCGCACAGCCACAGCCGCGGCGTCCTGCAGGGAGGCCGACGGGTCCAGCAGATCGTGGATGAGGGTGGCGAACACCGCCGCGGAGTGCAGCGCGGACGGATGCCCGTGCGTGAGCGAGGCGGCGTCCTGGCTGAGCCGGTACACCATTTCAGTCTCCACATAGGGGAGCAGGCCGAAGGGCGCCGAGCGCATCACCGTGCCGCATCCCTTGGAATCCGGGTTGACCGGGCGGAATTTGGTTCCCATGTCCGGCCCCGAGAGCCCCGAAATACAGGCGTTTCCGGGAGCACGGCGCTGGTGCAGGACGGTCTGGGAATCAATCCACCGCAGCGGAGGGTTGGGAGCGGCCGGATCCAGCGCTATGCCCTGCGTCTTCAGCCAGCGGAGGTAGGCCAGCCACAGGACTGCGCTCTCATCGGCGCCCAGGCCCTGATTTGCCCATTCCAGCGCTTCCAGCAGCCCGTCGAGCGTGTAGAGGGTCATCTGCGTGTCATCGGAAAACGGAACGGGTGACGGCAGAGCGGCAAGGTCCCGCAGCCCGTCCGGGCCGAAGGCGCTGCGGATCTCGGCCATGCGGGAGAATTCGACGGCGAATCCCATCGCATCGCCGAGGGCGCCGCCCAGCAGGGCGCCAAACACTTTGCCTGACTGCCCGTTCAGCGGAAGATGGAAGGAAGCGGCGGACTCCGTGCGGGACGGGTCGGCTGCAGCGGGATGTTCAGGGTTTTGGCTCACCGTTCCAGCATATCGGCGGTCTCAGCCCGGGCGAGTCTTCAGCAACTTCACAGCAGGGAATGGAAAGCTGGGTGAGTTTGCCCCGCAGCCTGCGTCATGGCCCGGGGCGCCGGCCGGGATCGTACGCAAAGATCACCGCCGAGCCGCACTTACTAGGAGAAGGACACTTTTTGCCAATGAATCCTGAGCCCATCCCCGCAGGCGGCGCGCGCGCTGTGCACCCCGCCGCCGGCACCGCAAACCGCAGGCACCTGCACAGCTACGGACTGTTGGGACGCAGCGTGGCGGAGGGCGTGGGATCCTTCCTGCTGGTCTTCGCCACAGCAGCGGCAATCTTCAGCGCCACCGGCGGGGTTTCCTCCGCGCTGGCCGTCGGGCTCGCCGCGGCAGCTGCCATGGTGGCCTTCGGCTACGTCTCCGGCGGCCATTTCAATCCAGCCATCAGCGTGGGCAGCGCCGCCGCCGGACGCACGCCGTGGAAGGTCCTTCCCGTCTACGTGGTGGCGCAGCTTGTTGGTGCACTGCTGGCCTTCCTGATCCTGTGGGTGATGTTCCAGGGCCACCCTGAACTGAGCGACACACGGCAGATCTTCGCTGTCCTGGCCAACGGCTACGGCGCCGACTACCAGCTCGGATTCCCGCTGGCCAGTGCCCTGCTGGCCGAGGTGATAGCCACCGCCCTGTTGGTCGCCGTGTTCCTGGGCGCCTCCACCGGGCGCATCCCGGCGGTCTCGGCCGCCTTCGCCGTGGGCGTGACCTACGTGGTCCTGCTGACCATCCTCGCTCCGATCACCGGCGGTTCCCTCAACCCCGCCCGATCCACGGCCGCGGCCGTCTTTGCCGGCGGCACAGCGGTGGAGCAGCTGTGGCTCTTCTGGGCGGCACCCCTCCTGGGCGCGCTGATCACCGGCCTGATTTACCGCAGCATCGACCTGACAGTCTCCGACGCCGAGCGCGCTGATGAGGAGGACGACGCCGACCTGGACCTTGAGGCCGACGACGATCTGGCCCACGACGACGTCCCGGCCCACGACGACGTCCCGGCCCAGCGCCTGGGCGGCACCGAAACAGCGGCGCCGGCCGGCGCATCAGCCGCGGCACCGCGCGAGGTGTCCCCTCAGACGAAGGACGACGCCCGCGGGTTCTTCAACGACGGCGACGACGGACGCCCGGGTAGCGCCCAGCACTAAGTACGACACGCCCTAAGACAGCAGGGACACGGAACGCCCGCTCCTTTCCGCAGTACGACGCCGCGGAAGGGGGTGGGCGTTCTCATGTTCCGGATGTCCGGGGAGTGTCGGTGCCCCGGGGTAGTTTTGTTGGTATGCGATTACTGCACACCTCCGATTGGCATTTGGGCCGCTCCTTCCACGGCGTGGGGATGCTCGGCGCCCAGCAGCAGTTTGTTGACCGCCTCGTGGAGACGGTCCGCGAAAAGAAGGTGGATGCCGTCCTGATCGCCGGTGATGTTTACGACCGCGCCCTGCCGGGGGTCGACGTCGTGCGTCTGCTTGATTCGGCGCTGGAACGTATCACCGCCGCGGGAGCGAAGGTCATTCTCTCCAGCGGCAACCACGATTCCGCTGCCCGGCTGGGGTTCGGCAGCAAAATCTTTGAACGCGGCGGCGTCTACCTGCGGACCCGGATCAGTGAGATTCCGGACCCGGTCCTGCTGGAAACCGGCGGCACGCCCGTGGCCGTCTACGGCATTCCGTATCTCGAACCGAGGCTGGCAGCTCCGGAACTTGGCATCGAGACGCCGCACCACGAAACCGTGGTCGGTGAGGCCGTCCGCCGCATCCTGGCGGACGTGCAGCGCCGCGCCGCGGAGGGGACACCGGTGCAGCCCGTGGCCATGGCCCACGTTTTTGCCAGCGGCGGCATCACTTCGGACAGCGAACGGGATCTCACAGTGGGCGGCGTGGGCGCTGTTCCGCTGGACCTCTTCGACGGGTTCGCCTACACCGCCCTGGGTCACCTGCACGGGCGGCAGGAGCTGAGCCCGTCCGTCCGCTACAGCGGATCGCCGCTGCCGTACTCCTTCTCGGAGGCGCGCCAGCAGAAGGGCGGACTGCTGGTGGAGTTCGACGCCGGCGGCCTGGCTTCCGTGGAACCGGTCCTGTGGCCTGCTCCGCGCCGGCTCGCAGTGCTCAAGGGCACGCTGGAGAATCTGCTCGCCGACCCCGGCCTCACCGAGGCTGAAGACGCCTACTGCCAGATCACCCTGACTGATGACGAGCGTCCGGCCAAAGCCATGGAACGGCTGCGGACACGTTTCCCGGACACCCTGGTTCTGGCGTTTGAGCCCGCGTCCGGACCGCGCACCGCCAACCAGACCTACAGCCAGCGGCTGGCGCGGGCCACTGATGACCTGGAGATCTGCTGCGGATTCCTGGACCATGTGCGCTCCCGGCAGGCCGATGAGGCGGAGAAGAAGCTCTTCTCCGAAGTACTTTCCAAGGTCCAGTCAGCGGAGGCGGCACAGTGAGGATCCACCGGCTCGAAATTCAGGCGTTCGGTCCCTTCGCGGACCGGCAGATCATCGACTTTGATGAGCTTGGTGCCCATGGGTTGTTCCTGCTTAACGGACCTACGGGTGCCGGGAAAACCAGCATCCTGGACGCCATCTGCTATGCCCTCTACGGTGCCGTCCCCGGATTCCGGCAGAACTCCAAGCGGCTGCGCAGCGACCATGCGGACGCGGACACTGCGCCTGAGGTCCTGTGCGAATTCAGCTCCGGAGACAGGCGCTTCGAAGTGGTGCGCACCCCGGCCTGGGACCGTCCGGCCAAGCGCGGCACCGGAAAGACCGTGCTCGAGCAGGCGAAAACCACCCTCCGTGAGTTCGTTAACGGGGATTGGATTCAGAAGTCTGCCCGCAACGATGAAGCCGGTGCCGAAATTCGAGAGCTGATGGGCATGGACCGGGAGCAGTTCACCCGGGTGGTGATGCTGCCGCAGGGAGACTTTGCCGCTTTTCTGCAGGCCGACGCCGCGAGCCGGTCTGCGCTCCTGCAGAAATTGTTCGGCACCACGCGGTTCGAGAACATTGAAGCCCAGCTCAAAGCAGATCTCGCCGTGGCTGAGCGGGAGCTTAACGCGGCCCGTGCCGAGAGTGAGCATGTGATGCGCCGGGTGCGCGACGAAATGGAGCGCTGGGATGACGGCTCCTTGGCGGACCCAGACGCGGACACGGATAGGGACACGGACGGGGATCGGGCCGGGAGCGGTGAGGCCGCCGAGGTGGAGGAGTTCCGGCGCCTGCTGGCCTCCCGCACGGAGGCTGCCCGGGCGGAGCATACGGTCTTGGCCGCAGCACTGCGGGAAGCGGAGCACACGCGCCAGGAGGTGGAGGTGCGGCGCACCCGGGGCATTGCCCGGGAGCAGCTTAAACGCGATGAACAGGCTCATGCCGGCCGCCGGGAGGAAGTGGAACCGGTGCGCCGCGCCCTCGAACGTCATCAGCGGGCCGAGTCGCTGAGCGGTTATGTCCGGGCTGTCGACACTGCCCAGGAGCGGCTCCGGCTGCGTGAGGAGGCCGCAGATCAGGCCCGGGGAGCACTGCTGGCCCACGCGCAGGCAGAGGGATTCGGCCTCACGGATAACGGAATGGCTGAAGAGGGCCTTGCCCCGGCACTGTCGGCCGCCGAGGACCGGTTAACCACGGAGCTGGGGGCCGCCGAGGCCGCGCTGGCCGAGGAAGAGCGCATCGGCGATCTGGAAGCGGAACTGGCACAGGCCTCCCACCGGAGCGAAACCAGCCAGGCGGCAGCTGCTGCCGCCGAGGCAGCGGGGGAGGAGCTCCGCGCCGAGGAATCCGAGCTGACCCGCGAGCTGGCATCACTGCGGGAGCAGGCGTCCCGGCAGGAATCGGCGCAGAAAGACATGGATCGTGCGCGCGCCCTGACCCGTGCCATCAGCGAATACGCCGAAGCTTCCGTAACGGCTGCCGCTTCCGAGACGGAGGCGGCGCGGCTGCGCGGAAGCTACCAGGACCGGCGCCAGGGATGGCAGGACAAACTGCAGCGGCGGCTGGACCAGGCGGCAGCTGAGCTGGCGGGAAGACTGGAGGACGGGCAGGGCTGCCCGGTCTGCGGCAGCTGTGAACACCCGGCTCCGGCGGCCCTGCCCGATGGTGAAAGCGCCGTCACCAAGCAGGACGAGGACGAGGCACGCCGGCTGACGCAGGCCGCGGAGGCTGCGTACGAAGCTGCGCGGCTGCAGGCGGACAAGGACAACCGCCGCCTCGCCGAACTGCGGATCCAGGGCGGAGACGGAGACCTGGAGGCGGCCGGCGCACTCGAAGAAGCAGCGGACGGTGCTCTTGCCGTGGCTGCGGCCGCCGCTGCGGAACTGGATACTGCCGTGGCGCGCTGTGCGGAGCTGTCCCGGAAGATCGACCAGCTGTCCGAGGAAGGTGCCGCGGCACTGGTTGCTGCGGCCCAGGCCGAGGAGCAGCGGAAGTCGGCACAGCGACAGATTGCCAATCTCAGCGGCCGGGTGCAGGCAGCCCGGGACGGTTTTGCCACTCTTGCCGAACGCGTGGACTGTCTGGCCGGGCTCCGGACTCTGATCAGCGCCGCGCGAAGGTCCCTCACCGAGCTGCAGACGGCGCGGGACAACGCAGCCGAAGCCCAAGAGGACCTTGCCGCCCGTTTGGGGGACTCTGACTTCGAGACCGTCCAGGACGTGCGCGATGCCCTGCTGGAGGCGGGGGCGGCCGCCCACGCCAAACTCACCGTGGCCCGGTACGACCAGGAGGGAGCGCGGCTGGTTCTGCGCCGGGAAGCCGAGGACTCAGCCGCCGAGGTGGATGGAGAGAGCGAACCGCTCCCGGTGCCCAAAGAGGAGGACCTTGTCCTGGCCTCCGAGGCTGCAGCGGCCGCCCGCACGCGTCTTACCAACTGCTCCGTCCAGCTGGGCCTGCTGGAAGCATCCACCGCAACGCTCCAGTCCTATGGACAGGAACTGGCAGCTGCTGCCGAACGCATCCGGCCGCTGGAGGAACGGTTTGAGCTCCTGCAGTCCGTGACCAACACCGCACGCGGGGCGGGGGAGAACGGCTACAAGATGACGCTGAGCACCTATGTGCTGGCCGCACGCCTGGAACAGGTGGCTGCAGCCGCCACTGAACGGCTGTCAGCGATGACGGCCGGACGCTACGCCCTGGTGCACAGCGACTCCACCTCCGGGAATAAGAGGTCCGGGCTGGGCCTGCACGTGACCGACGCCTGGACCGGCCAGCACCGGGACACCTCCACCCTCTCCGGCGGAGAGAGCTTCATGGCCTCGCTGGCGCTGGCGCTGGGTCTGGCCGACGTTGTCCAGCAGGAAGCGGGAGGAGTGAGCATCGAGACACTGTTTGTGGATGAGGGTTTTGGCAGCCTGGACGAGACTTCGCTGGAGCAGGTCATGGATGCGCTGGAAGGGCTTCGCGACGGCGGACGGGTAGTGGGGCTGGTCAGCCACGTGGCCGAGATGAAGCAGCGGATCGGGGCCCAGCTGCAGATTACCAAGGGGCGGAACGGATCCACGGTGCGCTTCTCCGCCGGCGATCCGGTGGGTGTGTAGGTCACCTGCCATCCACCTCGATAGAAGGTAAGGTGGATGCGTAACCGGGTTCGGCGCATCGGGAGGGGGGACGATGCGCGATACAACGTATCTGGACATCGTATGAGTAACGACCTGTCATCCTCTTCCTTCTCTTCCTCTGCTCCGGAGCAGCCGTCTCCCGAGCCTGCGCCGCAGTTACCGCAGGAGCCCAAACATCCGGCTCCGGACCAGCCCGACGCAGCTACCGCCGGACGCTATGCACGCATCTTCGCGCTCGCAGGCCGAGGTTTTGTGCCGGTCGCCTTCCTGGCCCGGCTTCCCCTGGCCATGCTCACCGTGGGCGCCCTGACCCTGGTCACCAGCGTCACTGGTTCTTACGCCACCGGAGGCCTGGCCGCCGGTGCCGTGGGCATCGGCTCGGCCATCGGGGCCCCGGTCCTTGGCTATATCGCTGACCGTGCGGGCCAGCGGCCGGTGCTGCTGACCGCCGCCGTCGTTAATCCACTGGCTACGGCCCTGGTGCTGTACATGGCGTACCTGCTGCCCGATGCCGCCGGACCGGCGGGAATCCTAGCTGCCGCCTTCTTTATGGGTGCCACCTGCCCACAGGTGGGCCCGCTGGCCCGCGTGCGCTGGATGGCCATGACCTCGCGCCGCCCTGCTGCGGGTGGTGCCCGGGACCTGGACACCGCCATGTCCTACGAAGGAACGGCCGACGAACTGAGCTTCGTCCTGGGCCCGGCCCTGGTCGGGCTGCTGGCTGCCGCCGTCGCGCCCTGGCTTCCGCTGGCACTGGCGGCGATCCTGACTTTGACCATGGTGGCGGCGTTCGCCGTGCACCCCACAGTCCGCACCGTGGTGCCGGCCCGGGCTGCCCGGAAACTGCAGGCCGCCAAGGGGTCCACCGAAGATTCTGAACCGGCGGCCGCCGAGCCCCGCGCCGACTGGCTGCTGATCGCGCTGCCCGTGCTGGGCATGGTGGCCATGGGAACGTTCTTCGGCGGAACCCAAACCAGCCTCACCGCGTTTGGCGGGCTCTTCAACATCTCGTCCGCGGCAGGGCTGCTGTACGCGGTGATGGGTATCAGCTCGGCGGCGGCGGCCCTGTCCGTTGCCTTCTGGCCGGAGCGGTTCGGGCCGGCGGCGCGCTGGATGGTGGCCGCCGCGGCCATGACGGCGCTCTCGGTGCTGCTGCTGTTTCCGGCTGACATTCCCACCATGCTGGTGGCGCTCTTTGTCCTGGGCATTCCCGTAGGCCCCACCATGGTCAGCATCTTTGGCATCGGCGCCGTCGTCGCGCCCCGCCACCTGATGGGCACGGTCATGACCATGCTCGCCAGCGGCGTGGTCACCGGAACTGCACTTGGTGCCGCACTGGCCGGCCGCCTGGCGGACAGTCACGGCCACCAGGCGGCGTTCCTGGTAACCGTCGGTGCCGCCGCCGCCCTGCTGATCCTGAGCCTGTGCACCCGCTGGGCCGTCGCGGCCCGCCGCCGGCGCGCCTGACCGTCCCTGCGGGCTGCGAACGAGCGATATGTTCCGGGGCAGAACTGCTCCGGCTGTCGGCCCGACCCTCAGTTGGCTTAGTATCGAAGGAAGCGCCGAGATCTTCGGCGGGACCCGCAGCGGATGAGGAGACCCACCATGGGCAGTGACAAGAACGCCAACGAGAATCATGCCAAGGACAGCGGGAAGACCACCGGCCCGGAAGGGACCATCCCTGACACTGAGGACGGCGTGGCCGCTGCGTCAACCGGCGAAGCGTCGAACTTTGAACCTGAGGAAGACCAGGAGTCTGCCGAGGGTGGATCCAAGTAGCGGATCCATGTAAGCCGTAGCCGGAAGGAAGAACAACCGGCGGACAACAAAGCCCGGACGGGGAGGATTCCCGGTCCGGGCTTTTGTCTGCGGCGATTCAGCGGCAGGCGGCGGCGGCAGCCGCGTTGGCGACGGTTCCTAGCCGAGGCTTGGGGCGTGTGCCGGCGGCAGCGGAATGTAGATGTTGCCGGTGGTGACTCCGCCCGTGATGGCATCGTCGGGGCTGGAATCTGCGGGGGACACCAGATGCTGCAGGACCTCAGGCTCCACGGCCAACGCGCGCAGGGCTGCTGCGGCGTCATGGGCGTCGGGCCGTGCCTCCACTGTCCGAGCGGTCATAGAGCGCAGCAGATCCACCCAGTCGCTGCCCAGTTCTGCCGGCACCTCCGGATCGCGGACCAAACGGGCGACGGCGGACTCAACAATGGGGCCGGGAAAGGCCTTTTCTCCCGTGAGGCATTCGAGCAGCACCAGTCCCAGGGAATAGATGTCGGTGCGCGGATCAACCGCACCGCCCAGCGCCTGCTCAGGGCTCAAGTAATTAGCGGTGCCAATGGTGGCACCGTGCGCCGTGGCAACAGTTGCCTCGGTCATTCGGGCAATACCGAAGTCCGTCAGCTTTGGATAGAGCCGGGTATCGTTCTCGGCCTGCGGATAAAGCAGGATATTTGCCGGCTTCACATCCCGGTGGATGACGCCGTTTGAGTGCACATAGTTCAAGGCATCGGCCAGGTCTGCGCCCAGCGAGCCGATGGCGGCCGGCGCCAGCTGTCCGGACTTTAATGTCCGGCGAAGGTCCGGGCCGTCCACCAGCTCCATGACCAGGTAGGTGGAGGTCCGGCCGTCTTCTTCCTCGAAGGTGCCGGCGTCCAGCAGTGTGACCAGGCCGGGATGGTTCAGTGTGGCCAGCAGGAGGGTTTCCGTCTGCTGGCGGCGGTTCTCATCGTCGTCGCTGACACTGGGGCGAAACCGCTTGACCGCGACTTCCCGCCCAAGGTTTTCGTCCATCGCGCGGTAGACAGAGGCAGCGCCGCCGGTGCCAATCAGTTCGCTGATCCGGTATCGCTGCCCAAGGAGTACATCCACGGGTGTCCTCCCTTGAGGGTTTATCGAAGAATGAGAAAAACGTGGCGCAGGAATCCGGGTTTCTTGCTTGGCACCGGAAGGATAAATCATCAGCAGGCTGATTAAATCGATCCTACTCTGCTCGCGCGTTAATCTTATCCCGGCCCTTCTGCCTCGATTCTCAGGGCCAGCCCGGCTTTACCAACTCTTAATATGCCCCTTCTCACGGAGTGTGGGTGCGCACAGTCCACACTTTTCAGGCGAGGAAATCGATGGCTGCCGTTTTGAAGACCCGCGAGGTGACCGCATTGGCATGGGTTCGTGCGGGCAGCACCAGCACTTCCGCCGTCCCGGACAGGGCGGCAAGTTCGGATGATCCCTCGGCAAAGGGATCCCGGTCCCCGGACACCATGAGCAGCGGCATGCCGGGAACGGCTTCGGCCGGGATGAACGGCTCCTCCTTGACGGCCTCCACCATCCGCAGCAGGGCGGAGAGGTCATTGCCCGGAACCAGCCGGGCCATTCGGATCAGGTCCGCGGTGGACGCGTCCAGGATTTCGGCGGTCCCCGCAAGAGCCGCGCGCGCTGCGGGCAGGTCAAAATCGGTCAGGGGGTCTGCGGTGCCGGGACCGCCGCCGAGCACCATGCGCTGTACCAGCTCCGGCTGCGTGGCTCCGAATTCCCAGGCCAGCCGGGAACCCAGCGAATAGCCGATGATGTCCACGCCTGACGCCGGATTATCGGGGGATAGGGGGAGGACTCCGGCATCCATCAGCAGCTGCAGCAGGTCTGCCCGGATGCGGCTGGGGCGGTAGGCCTGCGGATCAGCGGGCGCGGCGCTGCGCCCATGCCCGGGCAGGTCCACGGTGATCACGGTCCGGCCGGCGGCAGTTAGGGTGCTCACCCAGCCGGAATCATGCCAGTTCAGCTGTGCGGAAGAGGCGAAGCCGTGCAGCAGTAGGACCGGCCGCACAGCGGAGGCGCCGCCATCGGGCATGATCACCTCTGCGAACAGGCCCGGGTCGGTGCCTTCCACCGTATGTGTGTGCAGCTGCATGCTTACTCCTGGTTCGGGACTGTGGTGCGGGGAAAACAGCGCCTGGCCGTGGCTGGCCGCCAAGGATGAGGTCAATGTTGGGGACCTATTCATCTTCAACGCCGTCCGAGGGATACGGTACGTCGAATCCTGTGACCCGCTCAACCGGGCGCACAGGGTGGAAAAGCTGCACCCGGTCACCAGCGCGGTCACTTCCCCGGTCCGGAGGCCAGCGGGGGCATCATGCATGACGGCGGGGAGGCATGACGGCCGTGCATCGGCACGACGATGGCGCATCGTCGGCGCATCGGCGGCTAGTACGGGCCCGATCGAGTAAGTGAGCACCGGACTGCCTGCCGAGTGTCGCCTTCGTGCCGTTTGGGTTCCCCGAGTGTCGCCTTCGTGCCGTTTCCGGCGCCTCGGAGTGGCATCGTCTCTACTCTCGACGGCGGGGAGGGGCATTATCCCGACACTGGAATGCCATGGCGGCTCGCCAAGGCACAAGGTGTGCGCAGTGTAGGCGTGCTCTGTGCTGGCCTACCGCGCTGTGGACAGGCGTTACCACGCAGCAATCAGCATGCTGATGACCACAGGATCCGGCTCAGGACTGGCTTTTATTTTTATACCGGGTATGGTCAGGACTATCCGTATTTGTTCTTTAATGAGGAGCCTAAATTGTCAGGTAAATCCCCGCAGGGTTCAAATGAGAAGAAGCCGGGCAAGTCCATCAAGGATAAGCGCGCAGAAAAAAGAGCTAAGAGTGCCAGTGACTCAGAGCTTATCCCCAAGAAGCGCAAGGGGCAGTAGTAGCTGCAGGCCCTAGGGTCGGCACGGAGTCGAGTGGATGCAAGCCGAAAATCCCGGTAGTTGCAGGGTGATCCGCAGTCAAGAGCGCGTTCTGTAAACGGTGTCCACGCCGCCCGATGAGGGGGAGCGCCGGGGGTGCCACGGGGGCCGGAAAACCGGAAAAAACGGGAAACGGCCGCGATCAACTTGGATCGCGGCCGTTTCTGTTTTCTATTTTTAGAGTTCTGCAGGCTGCATTGATTTTCTGTGGAATCTCCCCGCCGGCAGCAAATAAAGAATATTTTCAGCGGTCCCCGTAGGGAAAAGTGCTTTTCTACTCAAGAGTGCCTACAAATTCCCGTAACTCGGAGCGCGAAACACCCTAGCGTGAGCTGGGTGGCGCTAGTTCAACTGCCTGCCGGAGCGCATGGCGGTCCGGTCCAAAAGCCAGGCTGCGAAGCCCAGTGCGCAGGTCAGAACCAAGGTTGCCAGCAGCTGGATACGGACGGCGGAGTCCAGGAACCCGAGCACTACAATGCCGGCCAGAAGTGCCAGCGCAAAGTAGGAGAGCCAGGGGAAGGCCCACATCTTGAAGCGCAGTTCCACGCCGGCCGCCTCTGCCCGGCGCCGCAGGATGATTTGGGAAACAATCGAAACACCCCAGACCACCAGACAGGTGGAACCGACCAGGTTCAGCAGGATCATCAGGACTGTCTCGGGGTAGAGGTAGTTTAGTGCCACTGCCAGGAAGCCAAAGGCTACCGAAGCGGCCACGGCGGCACGCGGCACGCCGCTCGGGCCTTTGCCGGCCAGCGCCTTCGGGGCGCGGCCCCGTTCGGCGAGCGAGAACACCATCCGGGATGCGCCGTACAGGTTGGCGTTCAGGGCTGACAGCAGCGCCACGACAATAACCACTGCCATGACCACGTCGGCACCCGGAACACGGGCTGCGGCAAGCGCAGCAACAAACGGGCCGGTACTCAGGGACTCGCTGTCCCAGGGCAGGACGGTCACGATCACCAGAACTGAACCGACGTAGAAAACCAGGATGCGCCAGACAACCGACGTGATGGCCTTGGCAATGTTGGTGGCCGGGTTCTCCGTGTCGGCAGCGGCGACGGCAACAATCTCGGTGCCGCCAAAGGCAAAGACCACCAGGAGCAGTCCTGCGCCGACTCCGCTCCAGCCGTGGGGCATGAAGCCGCCGTTGCCCGTGAGGTTACTTAGCCCCGGTGCCGGAACGTTGGGCAGCCAACCGGCTATGAAGGCGACGCCGACGGCGAGGAAGCCCACAATGGCGAGTACCTTGAGCAGGGCAAACCAGTACTCAAACTCGCCGAAGCTGGCCACTCCTCCCAGGTTGATAGCGGTGAACACGCTCATGAACACCAGTGCCAGCAGCCATTGCTGCGACCCGGGCCACATGGATGAAACGATTGCCGCCGCAGCCGTTGCCTCGGCGGCTATGACGATCACGAGCTGGAGCCACCACAGCCATCCGATGGTGGTCCCGACCGGCCGGCCGAGTGCCTTTTCCGCATAGACGGAGAAGGCTCCGCTGCTGGGATCGGCAGCCGCCATCTCGCCCATCATGCGCATCACGAGAATGACCATGGTGCCCGCGATGAGGAAGGACAGCAGGACTGCCGGGCCGGCTGCCTGGATACCCGCCCCGGAACCGACAAACAGTCCGGTGCCGATGGCGCTTCCCAGGCTCATAAAAACCAGATGGCGGGGGCGTAGTTTCCGTACCGCGGGGGACCCGGATCCTGATCCTGCCGGGGCGGATCCGGGTGAGCCGGTGGGACCGGTCGCGGACGTTCGGGTGGTCATGGAAAAGGCGCCTTTGAAGTTGGGGACGCGACGGCATGTCGGGGGCCGTAGAAAAACGGGCCCGGCCGCGGCCTATCCATCTTATGCCGTTCCTTGCGTCATTCAGAATGCGCATGATCCATGCCACAATGCTTACAGTTTGCACAGCGGTTTGCGGTGCTGGAGAGGGAAAAGTGCCAACAGACGCCTTGGATGCACAAATCATTGAACTATTCACCGACGAGCCCAGGATGTCCGTCCTTGAGGCCTCGCGCAGCTTGAAGGTGGCGCGAGCCACGGTCCAGGCCAGGCTGGACAGGATGCAGCGGCTGGGGGTTATTTCCGGCTGGGGCCCGCGGATTGATCCGGCAGCGCTGGGTTATACGGTCCTGGCCTACTGCTCGCTGACCATCAGCCAGGACAGCGGACACGATGCGGTAGTCAGGGCGCTGGCCGAGATTCCGGAGATTCAGGAGATTCACACCGTCTCGGGCGAGAGCGATCTCCTGGCCCGGGTGGCGGCCCGGTCCAATTCGGATTTGCAGCGGGTCATTGATTCCATTGTGGCCACCCGCACTATCGTGCGGTCCTCGTCCGTCATAGTGCTTAATACTCACTTTGACGGCCGAACCCTCCCCTTGCTGCAGGCCGCCTCCGGCGCCGATCCCACAGCGATTCAGACCCTCGATCCGGCGTAAGCCACCACTGTTCTTGTGGCATAGCTGCCGGTTGCAGTGGGGAACCGCAGGTCACTGTGGACCGACGATGTGATGCTGCGCGCCCATAAGACGCCTCGATAAATGTGGCACAGGTTGCACGGATTCTGCCTGCAATGAGTTAGAGTCATCCTGACTTTTACTCTTTCCGCCGGGTCTCGCCGGCGGTCCGGCCGGAAAGGCCCCCATGGTTTACCAGCAGCCAGCGTACGGATACGCGAATGTGTCCGAACGGGCCCGGCAGCCGCCGGCGCTGGCCATCTCCACCGTCATCTTTGCCCTGCGCCCGGATCCGGAAACCGGCCGCCCCGCCCTGTGGCTGCCGCTGGTGCGGCGCATCCGCGAGCCCTTTCTTGGGATGTGGGCGCTGCCCGGCGGACCGCTGGGAGCCCGCGAGTCGCTGCAGGAAGCCGCCGCCGGCAACCTTGCGCAGACCACCGGTCTGACACCGAAGTATCTGGAGCAGCTCTACGCCTTCGGCGGGACCGATCGGTCGCCGTCGCCGCGGGTGGTGTCCATCGTCTACTGGGCTCTTGTTCAACCCGACGAGGCAGCACTGTCACGGCAGGACGAGAACGTCCGCTGGTTTCGGGCCCCCGCGGTGGGCGAGCTGGCTTTCGACCACAACGAGATCGTGGGATACGCCCTCTGGCGCCTGCGCAACCGGATGGAGTACGGCTCCATTGCCTACGCCTTCCTGGGGGACACCTTCACTCTGGCCCAGCTGCGGGAAGTGTATGAAGCCGTGCTGGGCCGGGAACTGGAGCCGGCGAATTTCCGCCGCCAGCTGCGGGCAGCCCCGGACATCGAAGCCACGGACCAGTATCTGCAGGGCGGCCGGCACCGCCCGCCGCGCCTCTACCGCTACACCGGTGCCCTCCTCTCAAATCCGGCAGCACGGTCCAACCCGGCGACACAGCCCAACCCAGCAACGGAGCAGTGAATCATGAGCAATGCCCCCGTTACCTCCGCGCCCAGCGTGGCCACCGCCGTCGCACTGATTTCGGCCGAGGCCGCCGCCAACGGCGAAACCTCCACCGCTACCTGCACGCCGGACCTGATGATGCCGCCGTGGGAGTTCGACGGCGCCCCGCTGCCGGACTATGGTCCCGGCGCCTCCATGCACGACGCCGCGCCGCCCGCCACACCCCGGCAGGGCGTCCTTCCAGAGGAATACCGGCTGGCGTCCGACGCCGAACTGCACCTGCGCATCCTCGCCGCCAAGGAAAAGCTGGGGCACCGCGCCGTGATCCTGGGCCACTTTTACCAGCGCGACGAGGTCCTGCGCTATGCCGACTTTGTGGGTGATTCCTTTCAGCTGGCCAAAGCGGCCAAGGCCAAGCCGGACGCCGAAGCCATCATTTTCTGCGGCGTCCATTTCATGGCCGAAACCGCTGACCTGCTGTCCGGTCCGGACCAGGCCGTGATGCTCCCCAACCTCGCCGCCGGCTGCTCCATGGCGGACATGGCGGATATTGAGTCGGTGGCCGCCTGCTGGGACCAGCTCACCGCACTCTTCGGATCGGCGCCCGACGACGACGGCCGGCTGCCGGTCATTCCGGTCACCTACATGAATTCCTCGGCGGCGCTGAAGGGATTCTGTGGGGAGAACGGCGGTATTGTCTGTACCTCTTCCAACGCCGCGGCCGTCCTGGAATGGGCCTTTGAACGCGGCCGGCGGGTGCTGTTCTTTCCGGACCAGCATCTGGGCCGGAACACCGCCAAAGCCATGGGCATCCCGCTGGAGGCCATGCCCATGTGGAACCCCCGACTGCCGCTGGGCGGCAGCACGGCCGCTGAACTCCAGGACGCCAGGGTGCTGCTCTGGAACGGGTTCTGCTCCGTGCACAAGCGCTTCACCGTGGCCCAGATCGCCAAGGCACGTGCGGACTTTCCCGGCGTGCGGGTGATTGTGCACCCCGAATGCCCGATGCCCGTGGTGGACGCGGCCGATGAGGCCGGGTCCACGGACTACATCCTCAAGGCCATCGATGCCGCTCCGGCCGGCAGCACCTTTGCCGTGGGTACCGAAATCAACATGGTCAACCGGCTGGCGGCGCAGTATCCGCAGCACACCATCTTCTGCCTGGATCCGGTGATCTGCC
Organism: Arthrobacter sp. UYP6; assembly: GCF_040547315.1. NCBI lineage: Bacteria > Bacillati > Actinomycetota > Actinomycetes > Micrococcales > Micrococcaceae > Arthrobacter > Arthrobacter sp. UYP6. Next base: position 60,846 of record NZ_JBEPPM010000016.1, on the reverse strand, counting down.
CGTGCTCCACGATGTACCGGATCCACCCGGGTTACCTGGCCTGGGTACTGGAGGGGCTGGTCCGCGGCGAAACCCTGAACCGGATCACGGTGCCCGCCGCCGTGGCCGTCCCCGCCCGGACCGCGCTGGAACGGATGCTGGCGGCGCACCCGTGATCGCCGTCGTCGGCAGCGGGATTGCCGGGCTGGTTGCGGCGCTGAGCGCCGTGCAGTCGAATCCGCGCGTGGAAGTGACAGTGCTCGCCAAAGGCACCGTGCAGCAGTCCAACACGTGGCTGGCGCAGGGCGGGATCGCCGCCGTGGTTCCGGGTTCGGCAGCGGCCGGAGACACGGCAGGCGCGCACGCGGCGGACACGCTGGCGGCAGGTGCCGGGATGGGCGACGCCGAAGCGGTGCGGGTTTTGTGTGCGACCGCCGGCGAACAGATCCGCCGGCTGCTGGAGCTGGGGACGCCCTTTGACCGGGATGATGCCGGGGAGCTGGCGCTGGGCCGGGAGGCGGCGCACTCCGCCCGGCGGATCCTGCACGTCAACGGCGACAGCACCGGAGCCGGCATCGCCGCTGTCCTGCTGCGGAGCGTTGCGGCGGAACCGCGGATCACCGTTGCCGAATCCGCATTTGCTGCCAGGCTTCTGCTTGACAGCGGCCAGGTCACGGGCGTGGAACTGCTCCGGAACGGGCGCCGGGAGATCCTGGCGGCCGACGCCGTGATCCTGGCTACCGGCGGCGCCGGAACCCTGTATGCGCACACCACCAACCCGGACTCCGCGACCGGCGACGGCGTGGCGCTGGCTGCCCGCGCCGGCGCTGCGTTGCGGGATCTTGAGTTCTTTCAGTTCCATCCCACCTCCCTTGACGTGCCCGGTAATCCTCTGATTTCCGAAGCCGTGCGCGGCGAGGGGGCCGTGCTGCGCAACGCCGCCGGTGAGAGGTTTCTGGCAGCCGCGCATCCGGAGGCGGAACTGGCTCCGCGCGACGTCGTCTCCCGGGCGGTCAGCGCCTACCTGCGGGACAGCGGGGAGTCCCGGGTCTGGCTGGACGCCACCGGTGTGGCTGCCGCCCGGGGTCCCGGCTACCTGGCCCGGCGCTTTCCGGGGCTGGACGCAATGACCCGGCGGTACGGCCTGGACTGGGAACGGGAGATGCTGCCCGTGGTTCCTGCCGCACACTACTGGATGGGCGGGGTGGCCGCCGACCTCTGGGGGCATACCACCGTGCCCGGGCTGTACGCCGCCGGTGAATGCGCCTGCACCGGGGTGCACGGGGCGAACCGGCTGGCCTCGAATTCCCTGCTGGAGGGACTGGTGTTCGGGGCCCGGGCGGGGGCTGCCGCGGCTGCGGACAGGGGGACCGGAGCATCTTCGGCCGCTGCCGGAGGTCTGGTCGTTGCTGGAAGCGGGGTTTCCGAACGGGACACCGCCGGGGAGCAGCCTGCTTTCAGCCGTGCTGCGCTGCAGGACCTGATGTCAGCCCATGCCGGTGTGCTCCGCAGCGCCGATGGGCTGGCTGCCGCTGCCTCCGCGGTTGCCCGCTGGGAGCAGCACACGGTTGGTGCGGCCTCAGGGCAAGGAGGGTCAGGGTCAGGAACAGATCAACACCTCCTGGAAGACACGAACCTGCTTACCTCAGCCCGGCTCCTCCTGGCTGCTGCTCTGCGGCGCACGGAGTCCGTGGGCGCGCATTACCGGACCGACGCTACGCCACGCATCGCGGACCACGCTGCGGGGCGACATGCCGGCACAACCCTGGACCTCGTCCGATGACTTCCATACCGAACCCCATGAACGGATCCGTGCCCATGACCAGTTACAGCACCGCACCGAACGTTGATGCCCCCGCCCCGGATCCCCGGGAAGTGATGCCCGTTCCGCAGGACGCGGTGGACCGCATTGTGGCCGCGGCGCTCGCAGAGGACGCACCGTGGGGGGACATCACCTCCGATCTGCTGGTTCCCCCGAAGTCCCGGGCCGCGGGAGTCCTGACCGCCCGGGAACCGGGCATCTTCTGTGGCGAGCAGGTCATCGAGGCGGCGTTTCGGCTGGCGTCGCCGGAAACGGCAGTCCGGTTCCGGGTCCGTGACGGTGAAACCTTCCGTGCCGGGGCAGTGCTGGCGGAGGTCAGCGGTCCCGCCCGCGCGGTGCTGGCGGGGGAGAGGGTGGCACTGAATCTGGCCCAGCGGCTGAGCGGGATCGCTACCCTGACCGCCGCCTTCGTTGCGCAGACCGCCGGTACCGCCGCCCGTATTACCGATACCCGTAAGACCACCCCGGGGCTGCGGATCCTGGAACGCCACGCGGTGCGGTGCGGTGGCGGCCACAACCACCGGTTCAGTCTCTCGGATGCGGTGATGGCCAAGGACAACCACCTCACGCTGCTCGCCGCCGGGGGAGCGGATCTCGCACAGGCCCTGACCGCCGCCAAGGCCCGGCTTCCGCACACCGTGCATTTCGAAGTGGAGGTGGACCGGCTGGACCAGATCGAGGCAGTCCTGGCCGGCGGCGCGGACACCGTGCTGCTGGATAACTTCACCCCGGCGGACCTGCGCCGGGGTGTGGAACTGATCAATGGACGGGCACTGGTCGAAGCCAGCGGAAATGTTCGTCTGGACACGGTCGCGGACATCGCACTCACCGGTGTTGACCTCATTTCCGCCGGAGCGCTCACTCACAGCGTCCGGGCCCTGGACCTCGGCCTGGACCTGATGTGATCTACCTTGATGCAGCCGCCACCGCCCCGCCGCGGCGGGAAGTGCTGGAGGCAATGTGGCCGTACCTCACCACCGGGTTCGGCAATCCCTCCAGTTCCCACTCCGTCGGGGAATCCGCCGCCGTGGCATTGGAAGCTGCCAGGGAAACGACGGCCGGAGTGCTGGGCTGCCGCCCGGGAGAAATCATCTTCACCTCTGGTGGTACGGAAGCAGACAATCTGGCAGTGAAGGGCCTGGCCCTGGCCGGCTTGGACCGGTTGGGAAACGGCGCGGGGGACCGGGCCGGAACCGCTGCCCCGTTCTCCGCCGGGAACGGAACCGCGGCGCACATCGTCTCCACCGCCGTCGAACATCCGGCCGTGCAGGAATCGCTGGACTATCTGCAGCGGCGGCACGGCTTCCGGGTAACGCTGCTGCCGGTCGACGGTACGGGCCGGGTGGATCCCGGGGAGGCCGCCGCGGCTCTGAGCCCGGAAACTGTGTTGTGCTCGGTGATGCACGCCAACAATGAGGTGGGAACCGTGCAGCCCGTTCAGGAGATTGCCGCCGCCTGCCGTGCAGCCGGCGTGCCGTTTCATATCGACGCAGTGCAGGCCGGCGGCTGGCTGAACCTGGATGTCAGCCTGCTGGGGGTGGACGCACTGAGCCTGTCCGGGCACAAGCTGGGCACGCCCAAGGGAATCGGGGTGCTGTACCTGCGCGGCGCGCCTGCGCTGGAGCCGGTAATGCACGGTGGCGGGCAGGAACGCGGCCGGCGCTCCGGGACGGAGAACGTGGCCGGTGCGGTGGGCATGGCCACCGCCCTGGCGCTGGCTGCCGCAGAGCGCGACGACGCTGCCCGGCACGCCGAAGCGCTGCGGAACCGGCTGATCGACACCGTGCTGGGCGAGGTTCCGGGCGCCCTGCTGACCGGGCACCGGACCGAGCGGCTGCCCGGGCACGCCTCGTTCTGTTTTCCGGGCACCTCCGGTGAGGCGGTGCTGCTGGAACTGGAACGGTCCGGGGTGCTGTGTTCCAGCGGCTCGGCGTGTGCCGCCGGGTCCGATGAGCCCTCGGCAGTGCTCACGGCGATGGGGGTGGACCGGGAAACGGCGCAGACCGCCGTTCGGTTCACGTTCACCTCCGCTCTCCGGGAGGACGAGGTTGACCGGGCCGCCCATGCCGTGGCCGCTGCCGTGGCCGCGGTGGGAGGGCTTGCAGTGGTGCGGCCGGGCGGCTGACCGGCTATATCAGCCGACGTGGACCCAGGGGCGCCGGCTGACATCGGGTTCGGCTTCGCGCAGCACCTCGCGGGTAACGGGGGCAATCTCGCCTTCGCCCAGGAACAGGAACCGCAGGAGGTTGGTGACAGGATTGCCCTCGGTCCAGCGGAAGTAGATGTGCGGCATCAGGCCCGTGACATCGCGGATGTGCAGGAGCACCGCGGCGATCGTATTGGGCACCACCGGGCCGTGGACTTCCAGGATCCGGTAGCCGTGCCTGATAACGCCGCGTATTTCCAGTGCCGTTTCGAAGTCGGAGGAATCGTCGACGGTCACCTCCAGGAAGAGGGCCCGCTGGTTCACGGGCAGGTGGCTGACCTCGATTGCGGAGGCGAGCTTCTCCCGGTAGGCCTCCGGAGTGAGCCGCAGGGGTTCGTGGGAAATGATGCCCAGGCGCCCGTCCTGAACATCGGACACGAACTCCAGGGCTTGCTCGTCCAAATGGACATCCGTGGCGTGCAATTCAAAGGAGCGCCGGATCCGGGACAGCAGGGAGATCGCGATGATGCCGGCAATGAAGACGGCAGCAATCCGGATGCCTTCGGGGCGTTCGAAGACGTTCGCGATCGTGGTGTAAATGAACACGACGGCGATGATCCCGAAGCCCACGGTGCGTTTGCGCTGCTTCGACCGCCGAGCGGAGAGGGTCACCGCCACGGAGGCGGAGGTCATCAGGACCAGCACGCCGGTGGCGTAGGCACCGCCCTGGGCATCGACGTCGGCGTCAAAGAGGAAGGTGATCAGGAACCCTACAAGGGTGAACACCAGCACCAGGGGCCGGACGGCTTTGGCCCAGCCCGGGGCCATGCCGTAGCGGGGGAGATACCTGGGCACCAGGTTCAGCAGCCCGGCCATGGCCGATGCGCCGGCGAACCAGAGGATGGCGATGGTACTGATGTCATAAACGGAGCCGAAGCCCGCACCGAGGTATTCATGCGCCAGGAAGGCCAGGGCACGGCCGTTGGCCTGGCCTCCGGGTTGGAACTCCTGCTCCGGAATCAGCACCACGGTGATGAAGCTGGTGGTGATCAGGAACGAACTCATGATCACGGCGGCGGTGGTCAGCAACCTCCGGGCGCCCTTGATCCGGCCGACGGGGTTGTCCTCGGTGTCGGTGGGGTAGCCCTTGATCTGGGGCATGACGGCAACCCCGGTCTCGAAGCCGGACAGGCCCAGCGCCAGTTTGGGAAAGACGAGCAGGGCGATCCCAGCCACCATGAACGGGTTCCCGTGCGAGGTGGACAGGGCTTCCCACCAGTTCCCGACGGCAAGGGGGTGGGTGAAGACCTCGACCAGGGTCACAGCCACCACCACGACGTTCAGGGCCAGATACACGGCCACGAGGGCGACGGCGACGCCGATGGCTTCCGTGAAGCCGCGCAGAAACACCGCGGCGAGCAGCGCCAGCAGGAACAGAGTGACGAGGACGTTCTGCCCCTGCAGCCATCCGGGGGCCAGGGGGTTCTGGATGGCATGCGCGGTGGCGTCCGCGGCGGACAGAGTCATGGTGATCATGAAGTCCGTGGCGGCGAATCCCAGCAGCACCAGGACAAAAAGTTTCCCGCCCCAGCGCGGCAGCAGCCGCTCCAGCATGGCGATGGACCCTTCACCGTGGGAGCTCTCACCGGCTACCCGGCGGTAGACCGGCAATGCGCCGAGCAGCGTGACGGCCACGAGCACCAGCGTGGCGAGCGGGGAAATCACTCCGGCGGCCAGGGCCGCGATAGCCGGCTGGTAGCCCAAAGTGGAGAAGTAGTCCACGCCGGTTAGGCACATGACCTGCCACCAAGAGTGTTTTTTCAGCCGGGGGTGGCTCACCGCGCCCGGGCCAAGGTGGGTGCCCTTGCTGTCCTGCAGCCCGAAGAGCAGCCACGTCCTCAGCGCTGCCTTGGCCCCGGCGTTGGGTGCCGACGGTTCTGCCGGCGGCCTGCTGAACTTTGCCAACTCTGCCTCTCCGTCAACTCTGCCTCTCCGCGAAGCGCACCACGACCTACGGCGAACTTAGCACCGGCACTGAGACTCCGGGAGGGGCAGCCGTTCTGCACGCCGTGGACCGCGACGAGTCACAGGTTCCGGCTGTGGCGGCGCTCTGACACGGGTGGATCAAACCGGGTGTCCTGCAGGGTTCCGCCGTCGTCCAGCCAGCCCCGTTTGGTGTAAAAATCAATGGCCCTTCTATTGGTTGCTTCGACCCACAGGAAGGCCCTGCTGTATCCCAGCGACGTGAGCTTGTCTTCCGCAGCGGCAAACAGGGCCGAACCGACACCCTGCGCCCAAAAGTCCGGATGCACATTGATCGCATACAGCTGACCTGTTGCCGAACCTGTTTCCGGGGTGGTGTCCGAACCCGAACCGGCAGTGCGTTCGGCCGGCCCAAAAATACAGAACCCGGCAACCTCACCGCCTGATTGCGCCACCAGGTGGAAGATTCCAGGCCCGGGCTCAAGAATGTTCCGCCGCCAGCCTCTGCCGTATGCCTGAAGATCCAGCCCGTCCAGATATTCGTCGGACATCACTCCCCGGTAGGCGGCCCGCCACGCGGAAATATGGGTATCGGCCAACCGGGGCGCATCGCCTTCGACCGGGGGGCGGACAAGGACGGTGGAACTGGTCATTTTTCCTCCTAAAGCGCGACGACGGCTGCGGCATACGGCAGACGCAAGGCTACCTCGAACGCGCGTCCTGTGATGCCCGCTACACTCTGGGCATGCATCTCACATCTTCAGCAGCCCGCGCGCGCGAAACCGGGCCCGGCCAGGCGCTGGCGGTCGGCACCACAGCGGCACCCAAACTTTCCCGGCTGATCAGCTATCAAACCGTCTCCTCCCGGGACCCGGGTCAGGTCCGCATCGAAGAGTTCGACGGTTTCATTGATGCCCTGCCCGAACTGTTTCCGCTGGTCCACCGGCGGCTGTCACTGGAACGGGTGAATGGCTTCGGCCTGCTGTACCGCTGGCAGGGCTCGCAGGCGCAGGACGACGCCGGGAACGAGGACGGCGCGACGGTTCCAGCCCCGCTGGTCCTGATGGCACACTATGACGTGGTGCCGGTGGAGGACCCGGCGTCATGGACGCACCCGCCCTTCTCCGGTGCGATTGCGGACGGTCGGATTTGGGGGAGGGGAACCCTGGATGACAAGGGATCACTCACCGCAATCCTGGAAGCGGCGGAACAGCTGCTGGCGGAGGACTTTGTTCCGGCACGGGACGTCTACCTGTCGTTCGGGAACAACGAGGAAACCGCCGGCGACACCGCCGAGGCCGCCGCCGCCCTGCTGGAAAGCCGTGGGATCCGCCCCTGGCTGGTCCTTGATGAAGGCGGCGCCGTGGCCACGCAGGCCTTTCCCTTCGTAGACCGGCCGGTGGCGGTGGTGGGAGTGTCGGAAAAGGGCATCCTGGACGTGGAACTGTCCACCGAGGACGCCGGCGGACACGCCTCAACCCCGAACCGCCGCGGAGCCACCGCCAGGCTCGCCCGGGCCGTCACCCGACTGGACGCCAACCCGCTGCCCGCCGTACTGCCGGACCCCACCGTGGAGATGATCGGACGCCTGGCCTCCTCGGCCCGTTTTCCGGCACGCCTGGTCTTCGGCAACCTGCGGATCTTCCGGCGTCCGCTGACGAAGATGCTGGCGCGGATGGGCGGCGAGCCCGGCGCCCTGACCCGCACCACCGTGGCCATCACACAGCTGCAGGGCAGCAAGGCCTCCAACGTCATCGCGTCCCGGGCCACGGCCAACGCCAACATCAGAGTTGCGGTCGGTGAGAGCGTCGCCGGCACGGTGAAGAAGCTGGAGCGGATCATCAATGATCCTTCCGTCTCGCTGCGCGTGGTGGAAGGCAACGAACCGTCACCAATCTCGGCCACGGACAACGCCCAGTTCACCCTGCTGGAGCGGAGTATCACCGCGGTGTTCCCGGATGCCGTGACCGCTCCGTACATCATGCTCGGCGGCACCGACTCGCGCCGCTTCACCGGAATCTGCGACGCCGTGTACCGCTTCGCTCCGTTCCGGATGGGCCGGCAGGACCGGGCGAACATCCACGCGGACAACGAGTGTCTGGGCATCGAAACCTTCGGCGAGGGAATTCTCTTCTACGCCCGCCTGCTGCGCGGCTTGGGAGCGGGGCAGTGAAGCCGGCCGCCGAGGTCGGGCGCCGCAGCCTGCGCTCGCTGGGACCCGTGGTGCTTTTCCTTGCGCTGGTGGAAATCACCTCCGGGATCCTGCAGGGCTACTACACGCCCATCCTCACCGACATTGCACGGAACCTGGGGATCAACGACGGCGACGTCAACTGGTTCGAGGCCGCCCAGCTGATGCTCAGCGCGCTCGCCGTTCCCGTGCTGGCCAAACTGGGCGACATCTACGGGCACAAACGGATCCTGCTGGTTTCCACCGTGCTAACCGCGGCGGCGTCCTGGGGCGTCGCCTTCGCGCCGGACTTCTGGACCTTCCTGGCTGCATGGTCACTTCAGGGCTTCTACGTGGTCTGGCTGCCGCTGGAAATCGCACTCATTTTCAGCCGCGCCTCCACCGCTCCCGGCGGAGCTGCCCTGACCCGCAAGGCCGCAGGGCTGCTGGTGGGTGCCCTGCAGTTCGGCGTCATCGCCGGTGCGCTGGCCGCGGGCGCCCTTGTTGAGGTCTTCGCCGGCCGCCTGCAGCTGACGCTGATGATCCCGGCGGTGGCCGTAACGCTGTGCATTGTCGCCGTGCAGTTTGGTGTTCCGGACACCACCGAGCGGGCAGGCGGCATCCTGGACGGCAGGGGATTCCTGCTGCTGGCCTTCGGGCTGCTGCTCATCACCTCCGGCCTGAGCTTCCTGCGCATCAACGGTCCGGGCACCTGGTGGGTCTGGGGTGTCCTGCTGGCAGGGGTGGCGGCCTTTGTGCCGTTTATCCGCTGGGAACTGGGCCGGACGGATCCGCTGGTGGACTTCCGCATGCTGCGGGATTCGGCCATGTGGCCGGTGCAGCTCACCGCCGGGCTGTTCGGCATCTCGGTGCTCGGCGCGCAGGCCCCCATGTCCACCTTCGCCCGCACGGACCGGCAGGTGCACGGCTATGGGCTGGGCCTGGATGCGGGGGACGTCTCGATCATCATCGGCTCCTATGTCCTGTCCGTGCTGGTGGGAGCGCTGTTGTTCCCGATGGTGTCCCGGTACCTCACTCCGCGGCTGACCCTGTGCGGAGCAGCGGCGCTGGTGGGTTTCGGCTACCTGTTGTTCCTGCCCTTCCACAACACGCTGGCCCAGACCCTGACCAACATGATCGTGGCCGGCCTGGGCTCGGGGGCGCTGGTGGCGGCGCTGCCCTCCGCAGCGGCCGCCGCAGCGCCGCGCAACCGCACCGGGATGGCAACCGGACTGACGAACACCACCAAGACCATTGGCGGGTCCTTTGCCTCAGCTATCTTCGGCATTGCATTGCTTAGTGCTGCAACGGATGCCGTGGCGGACGGGGTCCAGGCCGCGGGAACTGCTGCACCGCTCTCGGGCTACCTGGTGGTTTGGAGTGTGTGCTCGGTGACCGGTTTCATTGCCGCCGCCCTGTTGCTCTTGGTGCCGCGGCTGGCGTTCGCGGATCCACCGCTCACGGCGGCGGATCCCGGAGTTTCCGTTCCGCCGGACGGACGACCGGGCGCAAAGGGCTAGTTCTCTCGGTGCAGTTACTCGGTGCAGCTAATCGAGCCCGGCGAACCGGACCCCGGTGAGCTCGGTGCTGATGTCCCAGAGACGGCGGGCGGTTTCGGGATCCGACGCCTGTGGGGCAGGGGTTACGAGCGCCGGCCTGCCGCGGAGCTGGCCCGGACCGCCCGGTCCGTAAAATTCTCCGCCCCGGACCTCGAGTGCGGTGGCGGCATAAAGCGTGGGCAATGCTCCGGATGCTCCGCTTTGGCCCAGCAGGCGGAAGAAGGCACCCAGGACGTCCAGGGTGGCCGGATGGTTCATTCCGGCGGTGAGGTTGGTGTTGGCAAACCCGGGATGGGCCGCCACGGCCAGTATCTTCTCTCCGTGTGCCGTAAGCCGGCGCTGAAACTCAAAAGTGAACAGCAGATTGGCCAGCTTGCTTTGGTTATACCGGTTCCACGGCCTGTAGCTGCGTTGAGCAGCCAGGTCCTCAAAATCGATCCGTCCGCCGCGGTGGGCCAGGCTGGACACGGTGACGACGCGCGGAGCCGGAGCCTGCCGCAGCGCCGGCAGCAACAGTCCGGTCAGGGCAAAGTGTCCCAAATGGTTGACTCCGAACTGGAGTTCAAAGCCGTCGGCTGTGGTGCGGTGCGGAGTCGCCATGACTCCGGCGTTGTTGATCAGCAGGTCCACCGGTTTTTCCTGCTCCGCGGCGAACCGCCGGATGGACGCCAGCGAGGCAAGATCCAGCTGCCGCAGATGAACGTTGTCGTTGCCGGTTTCGGTGCGGATCCGTTCCCGGGCGGCCGCGCCGCGCTGCCGATCCCGGCAGGCGAGTTCCACCCGGGCGCCTTTCGCGGCGAGGACGAGGGCGCTCTGCAGGCCCAGTCCGCTGTTGGCGCCGGTGACGACGGCGGTGGTCCCGGACAGGTCCGGGATGGCGTCGGTGCTGAAATCGTCCACGTGGCTCCCGCCGTCGTTCGGGTAGAAGGGCTGCGGTGAGGCCTTAGCTCTCGCTGGCGGCCAGACTGGCAAGCACCTTGTCGGTCAGCGATTTCAGTTCTGCCAGTTCGGCCTCGGTGAGCGCCGGTGAGAGCAGGTCGTAAATGCCGCGCACATGCGCCCGGCCCAGCCGCCGCTGCAGCGCAAGCCCCTCCTCGGTGAGGGAGAGTTCCACGCCCCGCTGGTCGTGCTGTGCGGGCCGGCGCTGAACCAGTCCCTTGGCTTCCATCCGCTCCACCATGCGGCTGAGGCTTGGCTGGCTGATCAGCAGGTGCTCATTGAGCTCGTTCAGGCGGATCCAGCCGGTGGGGCAGCGGGTGAGATTGAACAGGACATCGTACTCCCGCATGGACAGTTCCTTGAACGCCGGATCCCGCTGCAGTCGGCGCATCACCCCCACCTGGGTCCGGAAGAGGGACTCCCAGGCCTCGGCTGCCTGTCGAACGGGGGTGCTGCTGGTATCCAGGGACATACCTTTAGCCTACTGAAGAGAAGGGACGGCAGATGAACGTGACGAAATCTGAGCTGCAGCTACCCGTGCGGCATGAGTAGGGCCCTCGGGGACGTCAGCCGGGCGGCGGGAGTCAAACTCGCGGCGAAGTTCCGGCAGCACGTACTCGCCAAACAGGTCCAGCTGCTCCAGGACGGTCTTTAGAGGTAGGCCGGCATGGTCGATCAGGAACAGCTGGCGCTGGTAGTCGCCGAAGTATTCCTGGAAGGAAAGCGTCTTCTCGATGACTTCCTGCGGGCTGCCGACGGTGAGCGGGGTCTGCGCGGTGAAGTCTTCCATGGTGGGTCCGTGGCCGTAGACGGGAGCGTTATCGAAGTAGGGCCGGAACTCGTTGACGGCGTCCTGGGAGTTTTTGCGCATGAAGAACTGTCCGCCCAGGCCCACGATGGCCTGGTCGGCCCGGCCGTGGCCGTAGTGCTCGTAGCGTTCGCGGTAGAGGCTGATGAGCGCCATGTAGTGCTCCTTCGGCCAGAAGATGTTGTTGGCGAAGAAACCGTCACCAAAGTAGGCGGCGATTTCCGCCACCTGGGGCGTGCGGATGGAGCCGTGCCATACAAAGGGGGCAACGCCGTCGAGCGGGCGCGGGGTGGCCGTGAAATTGCGCAGCGGAGTGCGGAACTTACCCTCCCAGTTCACCGTGTCCTTGTCCCAGAGCTGGCGCAGCAGGTTGTAGTTTTCCACCGTCAGCTCCACCGAGTCCTGCATGTTCTTGCCGAACCAGGGATAGACGGGGGCGGTGTTGCCGCGGCCCAGAACCAGGTCCACGCGGCCGTCGGAAAGATGCTGAAGCATGGCGAAATCTTCGGCGATCTTCACCGGGTCATTGGTGGTGATCAGCGTGGTGGCCGTGGAGAGAATGATCCGCTCGGTCTGCGCGGCGATGTAGCCCAGCAGCGTGGTGGGGGAGGAGGCGTAGAACGGCGGATTGTGGTGCTCGCCGGTGGCGTACACATCCATGCCGATTTCTTCGACCTTCTTGGCGATGGCGACGGCGGCCTTGATCCGTTCGCCCTCGGTGGGGATCCGTCCGGTAACGGGATCGCGGGTGATGTCGCTGACGCTGAATACGCCGATCTGCATGGTGTCCTCCGATGTCGCTGGTGCAGCTACAAGTATATGCATTTGCATCTACATAGTGCGACAACGACGGGTCTCAGTGAATCATTCCCGGCGGCAGGAGACCCCTACTGTGGTTCCTGACCTCCGGGATGCACTCCCGACCACGTGGCGGCGCCGCCCGAGCCGGGGAAGACGATCCGCTTCATGGTGCCGTCCCCGACCGCCCGGTCAGCGGTGAAGTAGGACTGCAGATCGGGGACGGCGGGGTCGTAGGGCGCGTAGAGTCCCGGTGCCAGAGCAACCACCTGGTCGCCAGCGAGCCTGCCGGTGAACCAGGCTGCTACGCGGTAGTCCAGAGATGCGGCCTCCACCACCAAGGGGTAACCGGGATGGGCGGCGCCGGCTCCGTCCGCGGTGACAGGGGCAGGGGTCGCGGAGGATGCCGGGTTGCCCGTGCCGGACTCATAGGGCGCGCAGCGGGTCAGGAGCTCCGCGACGGAGTTTTTCCAGGTCTCGATGTTGACGTCCCAGGGAGAGCCGGGGTGATCAGTCAGCTGGATGGTGCTCTCCATGGGGGAGGCCAGCTCCACCAGTGCAGTCTCCATGTCCTGCGGGGCGTCCCGGGCTATGCCCTGGAGTTCGTCATTGAGGGTGCTGGCGGTCTCGGCGCTTCCCTCGAAGAGGCTCGTCCCGTCACCGATCTTGAGCAGATAGATGGCTTGATAGAGGGGGCCTTCACCGTTGGTCTCGAGCAGCTTGGAGCAGGTCTGCTCTTCGGAGTTCCGTGCCGCTGTTTCTGCGGCAGGCTGGGCAGTGGTCGGATCGGAGGCTGGCAGGCTTCCGGGATCCGCGGCTGCGGCGCCGCAGCCGGTGACGAACAGCAGGGCGATGGCAGGGACGGCGACGGTTTTTCTCATGGTTCCCCTGGGAGATGTAGACAGTCGTCCTACCCTAGCGGCTGGCCCGGGCGCCTGGGTGCCGGAACATGCCGGGATTCTGGCCCGGATGGTTCTACTGCCCAGGTGCTCAGGCCCGAGCCTCCCGGACCTCGGCGGCGTGATTCGCGGAGTGGCGGTGCCGGTTTGCCCGCTTCTCCCGGGAGCCTTCCACCAGCCGGTACAGGACCGGCACCAGGATCAGGGTCAGCACGGTGGAGGAAACCAGGCCGCCGATTACGACGATCGCCAGCGGCCGGGAAATGAACCCGCCCTCGCCGGTTACTCCCAGCGCCATGGGGGTGAGGGCAAAGACAGTAGCCAGCGCCGTCATCAGGATGGGCCGCAGTCGCTGCCGGGCACCGCGGGTGATGGCGTCCGCAACGTTCATGCCTGGCTGCCCGTTGTGCGGCCGCCGGTACTGGTTGATCAGGTCCACCAGCACAATGGCGTTGGTGACCACAATGCCCACCAGCATCAGCATGCCCACAAGGGACGGCAGCCCCAGCGGAACCCCGGTAATCAGCAGCAGCAGGATGGCGCCGGTGGCCGCAAAGGGTACGGATACCAGCAGGATCAGGGGCTGGATGAGGGACTTGAAGGTGGCCACCATGATCACGTAGACAATGGCGATCGCCGCCAGCAGGGCAAGCCCCAGCTGGGTAAAGGACTCGTTCTGCTGGGTGGCTGCGCCGGAGAGCGTGGCGGTCACGCTGGCCGGCAGGTCCAGTGTTGCCAGCTCGTTCTGGACCTCAGTAATGGCCGCGCCCAGGTTCTCTCCGGCCGGGGATACGGAGACGACGGCGGTGCGTTCACCTCCGGAGGAGGAGATCGACGTCGGCACATCCACTTCCTCAACCGTGGCCAGCGAGCTTAGCGGTACGGTGCCGGAGCCGGCCGGGACGGGAACCTGGCTGAGCTGCTCGACGCTGCTGATCTGGGTTCCTTCACCAATAAGCACGGGGAAGTCATCGGTGCCGATGCGGATTGTTCCGGCGGGCAGCGGGCTGAGCGTGGAGGCCACCAGGCCGGCAATCTGCTGTTCGTTCAGCCCGGCCGCCACCGCCTTGGCACGGTCAATCGAGACCTGGACCACGGGCGAGGAGGAGGACAGGTTGCTGGTGACTTCGCCGGCGGCTGGCAGCGAGGACATCGCCTCCAACACCTGCTCGGAGGCCGGCTGGAGTTCATTGGGATCCCCGGCGGACAGGCTGATGTCCACCGTGTTGGAGGTGCCGAAACCGCCGCCGGTGCTGCCCAGAGTGAGGTTCCCGGCGTCGTCGTCCAATGAATCCAGCTCGCTGCTGACGGTCTCCCGCAGCGCCACCTGGTCAACGCCCGGCTCGGTGATCACCGTGTAGGAGGCCACAGCGGATCCGCCGGAGGCAAAGGCGGCAAAGCCGGAACTGGAGGTGCCCATGGTGACCTGGACATCCTTGACACCGTCGGTGTTGCGCAGCACCTCCTCCACGTCCGCTGCCGCCGCAGACGTGGTTTCCAGCGAGGTGCCCGGAGGCATCTCCTGGCGCACGCTGAAGGTGTTCTGCCCGGTGTCGCCCAGGAGGTTGGTCTGCAGCAACGGGGTCATCGCCGCTGTTCCGGCCAGGACAATGAGGCCGGCCACCACGGTGAACACCGGATGCCGCTGGGTGGTGCGCAGGATCGGCACATACCCGCGCTGCAGGAAGGTTCTGGACTCTTTGGCTTCCGCTTCGGCGCGGTAGGCTGCAGGATCTGCGACCGGCCGGCCCGATTTCAGGAACCAGTACGCCAGCACCGGCACAATCGTCAGGGAGACCAGCAGCGAAGCCAGCAGCGCCAGGGAAGTGGTGATGGCGAACGGACGGAAAAGTTCGCCGGCCAGGCCTCCCACAAAGGCGATCGGGGCAAACACGGCCACGGTGGTCAGAGTGGAGGCGGTGATGGCACCAGCCACTTCGCGCACGGCGGTCAGGATGGCCGTGCGTTTGTCCGTGCCGTAGCCCAGATGCCGTTTGATGTTCTCGATCACCACAATCGAGTCATCCACCACCCGGCCAATGGCGATGGTAAGTGCGCCCAGGGTCAGGATGTTCAGCGAGTAGCCAAAGGCCAGGAGCCCAATAAAGGTCACCAGCAGGGACAGCGGAATGGAAACCGCGGTGACCAGGGTGGAGCGGACCGAGAGCAGGAACACCAGGATCACCAGGACGGCAAAGCCCAGGCCGAGGATGCCCTCGGTGGTCAGGTTGGAGATGGATTCCTCAATGAACGGCGCCTGGTCAAAGACTACGGTGAACGTGGCGCCGTCGCCCAGTTCGGCTTCCAGCGCCGGCAGCAGGTCCGTGACCTGATGCGAGATGCCCACCGTGTCACCGGCCGGAGTCTTGGTGATGGACACCGCCAGCGTGGGTTCTCCGTTGGTGCGGGTAATCGAGGTGTTCTCGTCTTCAACGATCTCCACCGAGGCGACGTCGCCAATGGTCACCGGATCCGCTGCGGCGTTGGTGCCGGTGCTGCGGGTGGACTCAACCGGCAGCGCGGAGACCTTCTCCACGCTGTCCAGCGGGCTGCCGATCTGGATGGGCAGGGTGCGGGTGTCTTCAGTGACGGTGCCGGCCGGTACCAGGGCGCCGCTGTTTTCCAGTGCCGAGGAAATGGCCGACGGCGTGACGCCCAGCGCGGCGAGGGCTGCCTCGTCGGGCAGGATGGAAATGCTGCGGGTGGATCCGCCGGTGACTTCAGCGGTTCGGACCCCTTCGATTTTTTGCAGCCGCGGAACGGTGAGCCGCTGCAGGTCGGCGTTCAGCTCGGCCAGCGGCTGATCCGAGGACACGGCCAGGTACACAATCGGGAAGTCGCTGATGCTGCCGGCCAGGGACTGCGGATTCGCGTCGTCGGGCAGCAGCTGCCGGGCATTGGAAATGGCACGGTCCACCTGGCCGCGGGCACGGTCCAGATCGGTTCCGTAGGCGAAGGTCAGGCTGATGGTGGAGATGGAGGCTCGTGAGGTGGCGGAGGAATCTTCCAGTCCTTCAACCGCTGTCAGCGCGCCCTCGAGCGGCTCACTGATCTGTTTGTCCACCACTTCCGGGGAGGCGCCGGGCAGGGCCGTGATTACGGTGATCTGCGGAAACTCCAGCGACGGAATGAGCTCCTGCTTCAGCGATCCCATGGAGATCACCCCGAAGACGGCAATGAACACCGTAATCAGGGCGATGAGCGCCCGGTTGGAGAGGGAAAACTTGGCCAAACGGTCCATGAGCCTGCCTTCGGAAGGGCTGAACTGACGTAGATCGGCGAAACATTTCCGGAGCAAAACTCAGTCCCGGCACTTAACGTTCGTTGGACCGGGCCGACCGGATGGGTCAGCCCGGTCCAACGGGTAAAAACTTTTGCGCGGTGAGGTGCGCCTGGGGATTAGTTCAGGCCCAGGACACGGTCAGTGTCGCGGGTGAGTTCTTCCAGCAGGGACTCGTTTTCGTTGAGCTTGACGCCGTAACCCGGGATCATGTCCTTGATCTTGGGCTCCCAGCCGCCGAACTCGCGCGGGAAGGAACGCTTGAGCAGGCTGATCATAATCGGGGTGGCGGTGGAAGCACCCGGAGAAGCACCCAGCAGGGCGCCGATGGAGCCGTCCGCGGCGGTGATCAGTTCGGTGCCGAACTGCAGCACGCCGCCCTTCTTCGGGTCCTTCTTGATGACCTGCACGCGCTGGCCGGCGGTAATGAGCTCCCAGCCTTCAGTCACCGCCTGGGGCATGAATTCCTTCAGCGCTTCGGTCTTGCCCTCGCGGGTCTTCATGACCTCGGTGACCAGGTACTTCACCAAAGACATGTTGTCCTTGGCGACGGCCAGCATCGGCACCAGGTTCCCCGGGCGCACCGAACCCGGCAGGTCCAGGAAGGATCCGGTCTTCAGGAACTTGGGTGAGAAACCACCATATGGGCCGAACAGCAGTGAACGCTTGCCGTCAACAAAGCGGGTGTCCAGGTGGGGAACGGACATGGGCGGCGCTCCCACGGAGGCCTGACCGTACACCTTGGCATTGTGGCGGGAGATGATCGACTCATCCGTGGAGCGCAGGAACTGACCTGAGACGGGGAACCCGCCGAAGCCCTTGCCCTCGGGGATGCCGGAAGCCTGCAGCAGGTGCAGGGCTCCGCCGCCGCCGCCAATGAAGACAAAGCGGGCGGAAACGGTGCGGGTCGCTCCACTGGCACGGTTCTTGACCTTGACATCCCAGCCGCCGCCGGAGGAGCGGGAAACGTTGCTGACCTCGTGGCCAAAGTTCATTTCCACGCCGTTGCTGCCCAGGTAGCCGGTGAGCTCGCGGGTCAGGGCGCCGAAGTCGACGTCGGTGCCGCCTACCACACGGGAGCCGGCGACGCGCTGCGCGGGATCGCGGCCCTCCATGATCAGAGGGGTCCATTCGGCCAGCGTGGAGTGGTCTTCGGAGAATTCCATCGACTTGAACAGCGGCTGCGCGCTCAGCGACTCGTAGCGGCGGCGCAGGTAATCGGAGTGAGCGTCACCCCAGACAAAGCTCATGTGCGGAAGCGGGTTGATGAAGCTGTTGGAGATGTGGCCGGATGAGACCATATGGGACCAGAACTGGCGCGACACCTGGAACTGCTCGTTGATGCCCACGGCCTTGGCCGGGTTAACGGAACCGTCGGCTGCAGCAGGGCTGTAGTTCAGTTCGCACAGCGCGGCGTGGCCGGTTCCAGCGTTATTCCAGGGGTCTGAGCTTTCCAGTCCGGCGCGGTCGAGGCGCTCAAACAGGGAAATATCCCAATCGGGCTGAAGCTGCTTCAGGAACGCCCCGAGGGTCGCGCTCATGATGCCGCCGCCGATCAGCAGTACATCGGTCTTTGTTGCGGACTTATCCGCCGGGCTATTAGCAGTCAACTTCATATCTCCAGTCGCGAGGGCGCTAGCCCTAGAAGCGTATCGCTCCCAGCGCCCTTACTAAAATCACTTGGAACCGGTAAAGCGGCGTTGGCGCGGACTTGCTACTCGTCCCTGAGCTCAATTCGGTTAAAGACCTCGTTGAGCAGCGGCGAGGTGGGGTAAGCGGCAACCCGCGGTGAAAGTGCCAGTGCGGAGATGGGGAAGGCCAGCGGAACCGCCGGTATGCGGGTGGAAATGCGGTCGGCGATCGCTGTGTAGGCCTCGGTGTGTTCGGGTCCGGACTGCAGCGTGCGGGCACGGTCGATCTTGCTGAGCAGCTGGGTGTCATCGTAGGCGAGCTCTTCGGTGTAGCTGCCAAAGAGAGTGCCGACAAAGTTGTCCGGGTCGTTGTAAGTGCCGCTGATGCCCAGCAAATGCAATGCGCGGTCGCCGCTGGTCTGCACGCTGTGCAGGTAATCATCGGACCACTCCACCGGAACCGGCTTGATGTTCAGGCCCACCGCGGTTAGCTGGCGGCTGAGCTCGGCATAGACCCGTTCAGGCGTGGGCAGGTAGGCACGGGTGACGTGGCGCGGATAGTAGAAGGGAAGCTCAGCGCCGTTGTACCCTGCTTCCTTGAGCAGCTCGACAGCCTGCTCCGGATCGTAGCCGTAACCGGTGACGGAGCCGGAGGTAACGCCGAGTTTCTCCGGCACAAACTGGTTGGCCTGTTTGGAGCCGTTGAGGAAGAGCCCGTCCAGAAGCGCCCCTTTGTCGATGGCGTGGGCAATAGCCTGGCGCATCTTGAGGTCATCCATTCCGGGGAAGGCCTGGTTGATGCCCAGGTACAGCACAGAGTACGGGTCCCTCTGCAGGATCTGCAGGCCGTTGCGGGCCAGATCGTCAACATCCGCAACGGTTACGAGGTCATAGCCGTCCACCTGGCCGCTTTTGAGGGCACGGAGACGGCTTTCGGGGCTGGTCATCGTGGAGAACACCACGGTGGAAATCTGTCCGCGCTCACCCCAATAGTCCGGATTCGCGGTCAGCCGCACTTCGTCATCCACCCAGGACTCCAGCATGAACGGGCCGGTGCCCACCGGATGCAGGGCATAGTCGGAGATTTTTTGGCCGTCCTTTTCCATGCTGAGGGCATCAGCTCGGAACTGGTTCATGGCCTTGGGTGAGGACAGGGCAAATTCCGGCGAAGCCAGCGCCGGAATGAATCCGGTCAGGCGCGTAGCCAATTCGACCCGGACAGTGTACTCATCAACCGCAGTGCAGGATTTGTAGACGGCAAGCTCCGGGCTGTCCGAGTACGCGTTGAAGACGGCCTTGTAGGCAAGGTTGTCCGACCCGCGGGCTGAAACCGGAAGGTTGTACCAGCGGTCAAAATTGGCGCAGACGGCGTCGGCGTTGAACGGTTCCCCGTCATGGAAAGTGATGTTCTTGCGCAGCGAGAACGTGTAGGTGCGCCCGTCCTCCGACTCGGTCCAGCTTTCGGCCAGCAGGGCAGTGGGAGCAGAAGTCAGGGGATCCACGCCAATGAGCCCCTCCATGATCTGGCGGGTGACCCGGTGGCTTTCGGTGTCAGTGGCCAGCGCCGGGTCCAAACCCGACGGGCGGGCGGCAGTGGCGAAGGTGAAGGTGGCGTTCGGAGCTGAGGATGACGCGGACGCGCTGACCGAGGCCGAAGCAGTGGCGTTGCCGTCGGGGGGCGTGGCGGTGCACCCGACGAGGGTCAAAGCGCCAAGCAAGGCACCGGCCCGAAGGAAGGAGCGGCGGCCCATGCCGGAATCTGTCACAGCTGTTGTTCTCCTCCGGGGACGCTCCATTCCTGGTACGCCTGGTTCTGTCTTGATAATTTCCGTGGATTGCCAGTCTAAATGATTTAAAAGTGGCACAGGCCGGTGAGACACGGCTCACAGAGGCGGTTCAAGTAGGGCAGGATAGGGCAATGACTGAAATCAACCTTGATTCACCGCTGCTTGAGGTGACCGATCTCGCGGTTAATTTCCGCACCACCCACGGAGAAGTTCAGGCGGTTAAAAACGCGTCCTTTACTTTGCCGCGCGGGGGAACGCTGGCCATTGTGGGCGAGTCGGGTTCCGGTAAGTCCACTACTGCCATGGCCGTGATCGGTCTGCTGCCGGGCAACGGAGCTGTTGCCGCAGGCAGCATCCGCTTTGACAGCACCGAACTCGTGGGTTTGCCCGAGTCAAAGATGCGTGCCATCCGTGGACGTTCCATCGGCCTGGTGCCGCAGGATCCCATGTCCAACCTGAACCCGGTCACGAAGATCGGCACCCAGGTCGCGGAAACGCTGCTGGTCCACGGCATGGCCACGTCCAAGGATGTGGACCGCAAAGTCATCGAGGTGCTCACCGCCGCCGGCCTGCCGGACGCAGCGGAGCGCGCCAAGCAGTATCCACACGAGTTTTCCGGCGGCATGCGCCAGCGTGCGCTGATCGCCATTGGTCTGGCCTGCCGGCCGCGGCTGCTGATCGCCGATGAACCCACATCGGCGCTGGATGTGACAGTGCAGCGCACCATCCTGGACCAGATCGGGACAATGACCGAGGAACTGGGAACCTCGGTGCTGCTCATTACGCACGACCTTGGGCTGGCAGCCGAACGCGCCTCCGAGCTGGTAGTGATGCACCGGGGCATCGTGGTGGAAGCCGGGCCGGCCCGGCAGCTGCTGGAGGATCCCCAGCACCCCTACACTCAGTCGCTGATCGCCGCTGCTCCCAGCGTTGCGGCGGTTCGCCTGAGCCCGGGCGCCTTCACCGTGCCGGCGGCGCAGCGTCTGAAGCTGGCGGAGGAGAATTATGCGGATCACACGGCCGCGACTGCAGTGCACGACGACGGCTCCGCGACTGACGCAGCCGGGTCACCGGTACAGGATGCCGGGGCAGCCGATACCGCCGTGTCGGGGGCCGCAGCGCCGGAAAATGCCGCAGCGCCGGACAACATTGTGGAGATCCGGGACCTGACTAAGGTCTACAAGATCCGCGGCCGTTCCGAGGACTTCTATGCTGCCCGGAACGTCACGCTGGACATTCCCCGCGGCCGGACCGTGGCCATCGTCGGCGAATCCGGCTCCGGTAAGACCACCACGGCAAGGATGCTGCTCAAACTGGTGGAGCCCACCAGCGGAACCATGACCTTTGACGGGGTGGACGTCGGCTCCCTCGAGAAGGCCAAACTTCGGGACTTCCGGCAGCGCGTGCAGCCGATCTTCCAGGACCCGTATTCATCCCTGGACCCCATGTTCACCATCCAGCGGATCTTGGATGAACCGTTGAAAACCTACAAGCGCGGCTCAAAGAGTGAGCGCTCGGCCCGGGTGCGGGAGCTGATGGACCAGGTGGCGCTGCCGCAGTCGATGCTGGGGCGGTATCCCGCTGAGCTTTCCGGCGGGCAGCGCCAGCGCGTCGCCATTGCACGGGCGCTGGCACTGAAGCCGGAACTGATTGTCTGCGACGAGCCGGTGTCCGCCCTTGATGTGCTAGTTCAGGCCCAGATTCTGAAGCTCCTGGGGGATCTGCAGGCCGAACTGGGACTGAGCTACCTCTTCATCTCGCATGACCTTGCCGTGGTGCGGCTGATCTCGGACTACGTGTGCGTGATGAAGGACGGCGAGCTGGTGGAGGCGGCCACGTCGGAGGAGGTCTTCTCCAACCCGCGCCACCCGTACACCCGGAAACTGCTGGCCTCGATTCCGGGCAACGAACTGAATATCGACGAGGCTGAGCTGGCCTCTTAACGAAGCTGAGCTCGCCTGTTAACAAGGTAAAGAGAAGTGGCGCCCGCCGTTGATGAACCGGGCGGCACTTCTCTTTTGACGTTGCGGAGCCGGTTACTTTTTCCGTGACTTGGGATCCAGGGCTTCGCGCAGGGACTCGCCAAAGAGCGTGAACCCGAGTGCGGTGACCGCGATGCAGATGCCGGGCAGGAAAGCCAGCTGCGGTGCCACCGCCAGCTCCGCCTGGGCGTAGGTGAGCATCCGGCCCCACTCCGCGGTCTGTGGCAGCCCCCCGCCGAGTCCGAGGAAGGACAGCGCAGCGGCGTCGATGACCGCCGTGGCCAGGGTCAGGGTTGCCTGCACAATCACCGGGCCCATGCTGTTGGGCAGCAGATGGCTCATGGTGATGGTGCGCCTGCTTAGTCCCAGGGACTGCGCGGAAAGGATGTAGTCCGCGCTGCGCTGGGAAATCATGGAAGAGCGCAGCAGCCGGGCAAAGATCGGCACCTGGGAAACTCCGATGGCGATCATGATCGCGGTGGAGCTCTGGCCCAGGACGGCGGCAATGCTGACGGCCAGCAGCAGGTTGGGGACCGAGAGCAGGATGTCCACAAAACGCATGATGACGCTGTCCACCCAGCCGCCGAGTCCGCCGGCGATGACGCCTAACAGCATGCCGCCCAACAGGCCCATGGCCGTGGAAACGATGCCGATGATCAGTGACGCGCGGGCACCCCAGATGAGCTTGGACAGCACATCTCCGCCGAAGCGGTCCAAGCCCAGGGGATAGCCCTCAATCTCGCCCGGTCCCGGGATATTGGTGGGGGTGATTTCCGTGCGGCCGGGCAGGTCATCGCCGCCGTAGGGAGCAAGCAGCGGGGCGAAAATGGCCACTAGGATGAACAACCCAACGATGACGGCACCGGTGACAGCCGCCGGGTTGCGGCGCAGCCGGCGGAAGGCGTCCTGCCACATGCCGCTTCCGGTGACAGGCTTGGCGGTGGGCGCACCGTCCGGAAGGACGGATCCTCCCGCTGCGGGGGGCAGAGTTGTACTCATTGGACACGCACCCTTGGATCGATGAAGCCGTAGGACACATCCACCAGCAGGTTGATCAGTGAATATGCCAGGGCAATGAAGATGATGAAGCCTTGCAGGACCGGATAATCGAGGCTGAAGATCGCGTCCCGCAGGAACCTGCCGATGCCGCTGAAGGCGAACACCGTTTCGGTGAGCACCGCCCCGGAAATCAGCAGCCCGGTCTGGAGTCCAATGGTGGTGGCAACCGGCAGCATGGCATTGCGCAGGACAAACCGGCTGCGGATCGTCTTTTCCATCAGGCCCTTGGCCCGGGCAGTCCGGACATAGTCGGCGCCCTGAACCTCCAGGACAGAAGCCCGGGTAATGCGCACAATGATCGCCAGCGGAATGGTACCCAGGGCAATGGCAGGCAGGACCAGGTGCATAATCGCATCCCAGGACGCATCCCATTCCCGGGTCAGCAGCCCGTCCAGCACATAAAAGTCGGTGACGTGGGTGGCGTCTATCCTCGGATCCTGACGCCCGTCGGTGGGGAACCAGTTCAGCTGGATGGCAAACATCCATTTGAGGATGAAAGCCAGGAAGAAGACCGGAACGGTGATGCCAACCAATGAGAGGACCACGGAGGAGTGGTCCCAGAATCGGCCGTAATGCCGGGCCGCAAGATATCCGAGGGGGATGCCGATGCCGATGGCGAAAACCAGTGCCACGAAGGCAAGTTCCAGGGTGGCCGGGAAGCGGGTCCCGAATTCCTCAAGTACCGGGCGTCCGGTGACGGTGGACGTGCCGAAGTCGCCCTGGAGGAGCTTGCCCACATATGTGAAGTACTGCTCAATAAGGGGACGGTCAAAACCGTAGGCCCGGTTGATGTTGGCTATGGCCTCGGGGGTTGCCTTGTCGCCAAGCAGGGCGGTGGCGGGACCGCCGGGCAGGTTGCGGACCCACAGGAAGAGCAGGATTGACAGCCCTATCAGTGTGGGGATCAGCATCAGAAGGCGTTTGCCGATGACTCGTAACACGAGCGTCCTTTCCCAGCTGCTGGGAGCTGGAGGATCTGGATCTGGGGGTGGAAAGAGGCACAGAAGGCCGGGGACCACTGGGGTCCCCGGCCTTCGCTGCGTTACTTGGAGAGCTTGATCTGGTTGAACACTTCGTCATTCACGGGGCTGGCCGGGTAGGACTGAACCCGCTGCGCAAACGCGAGCGACGGCGCCGGGTGGGCCAGCGGGACCGCCGGCACAAACTCGGCGATGTCTTCGTTGATCTGCTCGTAGAGCGGGGTCTGCTCTTCGAGCTTGGAGACCTGGCGTGCATCTTCCAGAGACTTGAAGATTTCCGGGTTGTTGAAGCCGAATTCCGGCTTTTCCTGGCCGAAGAACACGCCCACAAAGTTGTCAGTGTCGTTGTAGTCGCCGGTCCAGCCCAGCAGGTGCAGGCCGTGGTCGTCACTTGCCTGGACCCGGTCGAGGTAGTCCGGGGACCACTTGTTCGGCTGCGGGTTGACCTTGATGCCTACTTCGCCCAGCTGTGCGGTGAGGTTGGTGAAGACCTGCTCCGGGGTGGGCATGTACGGGCGGGAGACGCCGGTGGGGTAGTTGAAGTCCACCGTGAAGCCGTCCGGGTAACCGGCTTCGGCCAGCAGGGCCTTGGCCTTCTCCGGATCGTAGTCGTACGCGGTGACGTCTTCGTTGTACCCGTTGACCACGTCAGGGATGAACTGGGTGGCCACCTTGGTGCCATCGGGGAGGGTCTGGGCCACCAGTGCCTCCTTGTCAATGGCGTAGGAGATGGCCTGACGGACCTTGAGATCAGCCAGTTCCGGTACCTGCTGGTTCATGCCCAGGTACAGGATGGTGAACGGGTCGCGGGGAATCACGTTGAAACCGGCGTCGGCGAGCGACTTGGTATCGGCCGGAGCCACGAGGTCGTAGCCGTCGATGTCACCGGATTCCAGTGCCTGGCGGCGGGCCTGGGGGTCGTCGATGACGCGGAAAATGATGTCCGTGACCTGGGCTTCGTCGTCGCCCCAGTAGTCATCGTTCAGGCCGAGGGTCAGCTGGTTGCCCACATCCCATTTGTCGAACGCGTACGGGCCGGTGCCCGTGGGATGTGCCTTGGCATACTCGGTCAGTTCAGGAGCTTCCTCCGTGCCGGAGGAATTGTTGGCACCGAATTCCTCCATGGCGTCCGGGCTCTGCATGGAGAACGCGGGCAGCGACAGGGCTGCGATAAAGCCGGCGAACGGCTTGTTCAGCGTGATCACTGCTTCGGCGTCCGAAGGCGCCTCACAGGACTTGTAGGTGGCGGTTTCCGGGGAATCGGAGAAGCCCTTGAAGAGCGAACCGTAATAGTAGGCCTGGCTTTCCGCCTGCTGGATGCCGGAGAAGTTGTACCAGCGGTCAAAGTTTGCGCAGACGGCCTCGGCGTTGAAATCGGTTCCGTCGTGGAACTTGACGCCTTCTTCGAGGGCGAAGGTGTAGGTCATGCCGTCTTCGGAGGTTTCCCATGACTTGGCCAGCAGCGGAGCCGGGTCAGCCGTTCCGGGTTCCACGCCAACCAGGCCCTCAAAAATCTGGCGGCTGACACGGAAGGATTCGCCGTCGGACGCGAAAGCGGGGTCCAGCGACTTGGGATCCGACGACGCTGCGAAGACAAAGGTTCCATCAACGTCCGACGACGCCCCGGCGTCGCCCGTTCCCTCTTCGCGCTCGCTCTGGGCGCAGCCCGAGAGAATCAGGGCACTGAGGGCTATCCCTGTGGTGATGGCCGCGGCGCGCCGTTTAGGGCGCGATCCGCTCGTAGTTCGGCCGGCATATGACATGGTCTTACTCCTCTGGGGCGAGAGATACCCGTGCGTGTGGCGGGTGCCGTGTGCGGTGCGTGATGTCTGGAGTGTGTCGTGTGACACAAACGTATGGATCAGAGCCTAAGTGGGTGACTGTGAATCCGGCGGTATTTGGACTCCCGGCGGGGTCACAATTTGGTTACGCAAAAAAACGGGCGCCCCGTGAGGGGCGCCCGCCTTTTATTGTCGGCCGCGAAGGTCGGCGCGGCCTGCCGGCCTGAACCGGAGGATGGAATTACATCGGGGGCATCAGCACCGTATCCAGCAGGTAGACGGTGGCGTTCTTGGTCTGGACGCCGCCGCAGACTACGGCTGAGTCGTTGACCATGAGGCTGTCGCCGGAACCGGTGACCTCAACATCGGCACCGTTGACGGTGGTGTACATGCCCTGAAGCTCATCGGGAGTCACCTGTCCGGGGACCACATGGTAGGTCAGGATGCTGGAGAGCAGGTCCGGATCGGTCTTCAGGGTCTCGATGGTGGCCGGATCCAGCTTGGCAAACGCGTCATCAGTGGGAGCGAAAACCGTGAACTCGGAGCCATTAAGCGTGTCAACGAGGTTCACATCAGGGTTCAACTCGCCGGAAACCGCAGCAGTCAGCGTGGTCAGCATGGGATTGTTCGAGGCAGCCGTGGCTACCGGATCAAGGGACATTCCCTCGATGGAGCCCGCTCCTTCAGGAACAGCAGCGGCATAGTCGGCGCAGCTGCCGCCCACCAGGTTGGCAGCCGGGTCAGCGCTCATGGATTCGCTGGCGTCCGGGCTCATGGACTCCGAGGCCGAGGGGGACATGCTGGATTCTGAGGACATTCCCGAGGACGAGCTATCGGAGGAGGTGTCGGAGGAGTCGGTGCTGCAGGCGGCCATGCCCAGCATGGAAACAGCGGCGATTCCGAGGATGGACATGTTCCGGCGGGTCTTGAAAGCCATTGTTTTTCTCCTTCTGGCGAGGGCCCCGCGCGGCGGGACCTCCTGGTTGGTATGAACACCTCTTGGTGCGAGGTCTCAGAAGGTCTTCGGCCCGGCTCCGGAACCGGATGGGTGCAAGGCTGAAAAAGTTTTGAGCCAGGTCACAGGGCCGCGGGCCGCGCAGGGCATATCCCGGGCAGGACGCATGCATAAAGGGCAAAAGAAAACACCCCGGTCCGAAGACCGGGGTGTTACCTATGTCGCGACTCATCCGTGAACGATGTCTCGACTCATCACAAGGGTGCGCGAGGAGGGACTTGAACCCACACGTCCGAAGACACTGGAACCTAAATCCAGCGCGTCTACCAATTCCGCCACTCGCGCCCGGGATTTACGCTGCTGACCCAATTATTGCGGAAAGCCGTAAAACCAGCCTCCAGTGTACCCGAGGTTTAGGCGAGTCCGAGATCGCGGGACAATTTGGCTACGTGGCCGGTTGCCTTGACGTTGTACTGCGCCAGGGACACTTTACCTTCGGGATCCACTACTACGGTGGAACGGATCAGGCCTTCATAGGTCTTGCCGTAGTTTTTCTTCTCGCCCCAGGCCCCGTAAGCCCCGGCCACGGCATGGTCAGGGTCGGAGAGAAGCGGAAAGTTGAGATGTTCCGCTTCGGCGAATTTCTCCAGTTTGGTTACCGGATCGGGGGAGACACCGACGACGGCGTACCCGGCGTCCTGGAGGCTGTTGAGGTTGTCACGGAAGTCGCAGGCTTCCTTGGTGCACCCGGGAGTTGCAGCTGCAGGGTAGAAGTACACGATGGTGCTGCGGCCGCGGAAGTCCGAAAGCGAGACTGATGCTGAGTCTGTTGCCGGGAGGGTGAAGTCCGGGGCTGTTTCTCCGGGGGACAGGCGGGGCATAGGTCTCTCCTTGGTATCAATGGCGGCTCCGGCAGCGTTACAGCGCGACAGCGCACGGCCTTGTTGGCTATCCTAGTACGTGGTGGATTTGTAGGTTATCCGATCGGCCATCGAATCCTCACCCCGAAAGGAAGAGTTCCGTTTTATGCCCGATATGGAGCACTGGCCCACCGGTCGCCTATTGTCAACAGCGGCACGCCTGGTCGAACACGCCTGGAATGAGAGGCTTGTCCGGATTGGTGTGACCCACGCAGGAGTGATCGCATTGGGAGTCCTGGATTCCCAAGGGCCCATGACACAGGCGCATCTGGCGCAGATTGTCCGCGTCCAGGCGCAAACGATGGGGAAGACCCTCTCTCGGCTCGAAGCGCACGGGCACGTTGTCCGTGTTCGCAATGACTTAGACCGCCGCAGCCACATGGTGTCCATCACGCCGCAGGGTGTTGAAGCTCTGCGTGAGGCGCAGGATATTGAGCGCACGCTTGTCGACGGCGGCGAGCTGATGTCCGAAGAATTGCGCGCCCAGCTGCGCAATGTCATTAGGGAGCTCGGAAACCCGCGCTGGCAGCTTGCGGTGGACGTTCCGGGGCTGCCGATTCCGGTTGTCGCTCCGGAGGAAATCGCAGCCGTCGCTGCGGCGCAGCCGGACACGTCGGCCGAAGCCGCCGATGGCCAGGAAACCGCAGACGGGGAACGGGCGAAAGCTTCGAAAACCGCCTGAGGCTTTGTCCGCAGACCGGGCCTGAGGGTCCTTCAAGAAGCACCCGGAAGGCGCGTCCCATAGGAGGGCGTGCCTTCTGTGTTCCACCGCTTCCTGTAGCGACGGGGCCGTTGCCGCCGGCAAGCTCCGGCACCGGATCCGGCAAAACAAATCTTCGGAACAACAGAAAGCTCCGGGACAGCGAAAGAGCGGCCCTGCCGGTCTTCACCGGGCTGAGCCGCTTTCCTTGATTTGTGCACCCCCCGGGACTTGAACCCGGAACCCTCTGATTAAGAGTCAGATGCTCTGCCAATTGAGCTAGAGGTGCATCTGCTGCGTTGTCTCAGCGCCGGCTAAACCGGCGATTTGTCATCCGCAACGACAAGCAACACTACCAGCCTTTTGTCTCTACCGCGAACGAAGTGGACCTAAAATGCGGAGGTGAGATGCAGGTCATAGAGGGTGCCGGTGTTCCGCTGACAGCCCTCCGGCGCCTACTTTCTGCCTGAATCGGGCCGGCGTCATCTGCAAGCCGGCGGCATCCTTGGGGCGGGCGGAGAACTAAAAAACAAAAAAACCCCGATTCATCCGCGTGATGCCGATGAATCGGGGTTTTTATTTGTGCACCCCCCGGGACTTGAACCCGGAACCCTCTGATTAAGAGTCAGATGCTCTGCCAATTGAGCTAGAGGTGCAGTTTTGTTTTGTCGAACAAGCCGCGCTTTCCGCGTGATTTGCCCTTCGCAACGACATGAAACATTACCAGTACTTCTCCGAAAAAGAAAAATCGGTGCCTACATCACGGGTCCGGGGCGCCGGGACCTGGCTTCCGGTGCGAGCCGGTACCCGGCGGAACCACAAGCTCGAGCGGGCTTCCATCCCAATCTGCACTGTTATCCACCATCCAGGTCCGCGACGGCAACCCCGTATCGCTTGTGGTTTCAGTGGACCCTGGAGTCGGCTCAACCTCATCAGGGACAGCCTCCGCTGAGGTGGCCGTAACGGCATCCTGGGGGACAGGCGTGACCGGCAGGCTCTGACGCCATCCCGGAAGCGCGCTGGCCGATGTTGCCGAAGCCGAGGGCACTGCGGAAACCAGCGGAAGTTCGCCGGTATCGCCGTACGTGGAGCTGACTCTTGCCGCGGGGCCCTTGGCGGCTTGTTCCACAACTCCGTTCCGCCCGAGCCTGCGCAGCAGTTCTGCCGCGGCGCCGAGGGCGGCTACGGAGGCGACTGCCGCACAAACAAGTAGGGACGAACGTTTCACAACTGCCCTTCCGATGGGCCCGCAACCGGCAGGCGGGGACAACACTGGACCGGTCTTCGACGTTACGGCCGGTGCCCAGCCGGTGTCCAGAGGCGCCGACGCGCAGCGGCTCCGGGCTAGGCTGTCCGTCATGACTGAGCTTTTTCGTCCCGTCCGGACCGTTACCGTACCCACCGACGATCTCCTGGCCGCGCTTAGTCCGCTGCCGGAGGGGATCCGCGCCGGTGTTTGGGATTTGGCCGGCGAACCCAAGGGGCTGGAATACGGTGAGATAGACGCCGTCGTCCTGCCGTATGCCTCCAGCGGGAACTGGCGGCAGGCTCTGGAGCGGGTGCCCGCGCTGAAGATGATCCAGTCGCAAACCACTGGGTACGACGGCCTGCTGGAGCTGGCCGGTCCGGACGTCGCCGTCGTCAGCGCAGCGGGCGTCCATGCCGCCGGAACTGCCGAGCTGGCACTGACGCTGATGCTGGCCAGCCTGCGCGGAGTGGACGACGCCGTGCGCAACGCGCAGAGCGGATCGTGGCGCAGCCGGCGTTACCCCGGGCTGGCCGACCGGAAGGTGCTGATGGTGGGGGTGGGCGGAATCGGTGCGGCGATCGCGCGGCGGCTTGAGC
Source organism: Arthrobacter sp. UYP6 (assembly GCF_040547315.1). Classification (NCBI taxonomy): domain Bacteria; kingdom Bacillati; phylum Actinomycetota; class Actinomycetes; order Micrococcales; family Micrococcaceae; genus Arthrobacter; species Arthrobacter sp. UYP6. Next base: position 30,823 of record NZ_JBEPPM010000016.1, on the reverse strand, counting down.
CGTTTGAGGTCGAGCTGACCCGGGTCGGCAGCAGGGCTCGCACCGATGAATACGGTGCGGTCCACGGAACCGACGAGCTGGCGGAGCTCGCAGGCACTGCTGAGGTGCTGGTGGTCATCACCCCGCTGAATAAGCAGACGCGGCACCTCATCGGCAGGGAGGTCCTGGCTGCACTGCCGGACGGCGCCCTGGTGGTGAACGTGGCCCGCGGCCCGGTCGTGGACACCGAAGCGCTCACCGCGGAAGTGCTCTCCGGCCGGTTGTACGCGGCGCTTGACGTCGTTGACCCCGAGCCCCTCCCGGCGGACCATCCGCTGTGGCGGGCGCCCCATGCGATCATCACCCCGCACGTCGGGGGAAACACCGAGGCCTTCGTGCCGCGGATCAGGAAGCTGCTGAAGGAGCAGGTGGGCAGGCTGGCCCGCGGCGAGGAACCCGAGAACCTGGTGCGCCGCGGCCCCTGGGCCTAAGGGAACGACGACGACGGGGTCCCGCCGTCGTAGCGCGCGTTAAGCCAGCGTCAGGAAGTGATCAGCGAACGAGCTGAAGTCCTCCAGGTCGGCGGCCTGGTCGATGATCCGGCTGCCCTCGCCGGTTTCCGGTAGCGGAGCAGTTCCCAGCACCTGGAAACGGAAGATGCGGCCGGTGTTTGTGCCCACCTCGAAGTCGCCGGGCTGCACTTCCTCAGTGTGTGAAAGATTGGTTGAATTCACGGCTGTGGGCGCCTCCAGGCCGGCCAGCGTCCCGGGGTGGAAGGGGGCGAACACCAGCTCAGCCGGGCGCCACCGGTAACCCACCACGTAGTAGGTATCGGCCCCGTCCCCGCCGGGTCCGGCGCAGACCAGGTTGTAGTCGCCGTAGTTGGGAATCTGCGATTCGAACACATGCCGGAGCACAGCCTTGATGTCATCGCTGGAGGGCTGTTTGCGGAATTCTGGTGCCGAAGTCATCTTCCCAGTCTATGAACACCGGCCCCGATCGGTGGAAGCCCGCGCGGCAACACCTGTTTGGACATGTACTTGTCACATGCCCTTCACTCGCCGTAACAACAGGGGCGCGCGGCCGTCACATGCCCCGGGGGAGGGGAGGGAAGGTCCTAAGATCGGAACATGAGTGTGGAGAATACCCCTGACATCAAACCCCGAAGCCGAGTAGTCACCGACGGGATCCATGCGGCCCCGGCCCGGGGCATGTTCCGCGCCGTGGGCATGGGCGACGACGATTTCGCCAAGCCGCAGATTGGCGTCGCCAGTTCCTGGAACGAAATCACCCCCTGCAACCTGTCGCTGAACCGTCTGGCCCAGGGCGCCAAGGAAGGCGTCCACGCCGGCGGCGGCTTCCCCATGCAGTTCGGCACCATCTCCGTCTCCGACGGCATTTCCATGGGCCATGAGGGCATGCATTTCTCCCTCGTTTCGCGCGAAGTCATAGCCGACTCGGTGGAAACCGTGATGATGGCCGAGCGCCTGGACGGGTCGATCCTCCTGGCAGGCTGCGACAAGTCCCTTCCCGGCATGCTGATGGCTGCCGCACGCCTGGACCTGTCCAGCGTGTTCCTCTACGCCGGGTCGATCATGCCCGGTTTTGCCAAGATGGAGGACGGCACCGAGCGCGAAGTCACCCTCATTGACGCCTTCGAAGCCGTGGGTGCGTGCGCCGCCGGCAAGATGAGCCTCAAGGACCTGGACACCATCGAACGGGCCATCTGCCCGGGTGAAGGTGCCTGCGGCGGCATGTACACCGCCAACACCATGGCCTGCATCGGCGAGGCCCTGGGCATGTCCCTGCCCGGCTCGGCCGCGCCGCCTTCGGCAGACCGCCGCCGCGACGACTTTGCCCGCAAGTCCGGCGAAGCCGTAGTCAACCTGCTGTGCAAGGGCATCACCGCCCGCGACATCATGACCAAGAAGGCCTTCGAAAACGCCATCGCCGTCACCATGGCCTTCGGCGGCTCCACCAACGCCGTCCTGCACCTGCTGGCCATTGCCCGCGAGGCCGAAGTGGACCTCACACTGGAAGACTTCAACCGCATCGGCGACAAGATCCCGCATCTGGGTGATCTGAAGCCCTTCGGCCGCTACGTGATGTTCGACGTGGACAAGATCGGCGGCGTGCCGGTCATCATGAAGGCACTGCTCGACGCCGGCCTGATCCACGGCGACTGCCTCACCGTCACCGGCAAGACCGTGGCCGAGAACCTCGCCGCCATCAACCCGCCGGATCCGGACGGCAAGGTGTTGCGCGCCATGGACAACCCCATCCATAAGACCGGCGGCATCACCATCCTGCACGGTTCCATGGCTCCCGAGGGTGCCGTGGTGAAGAGCGCCGGCTTCGACGCCGACGTCTTCGAGGGCACCGCCCGCGTCTTCGAGCGTGAGCAGGGCGCCCTGGACGCGCTCGACGCCGGAGCGATCCACGCCGGCGACGTCGTCGTCATCCGCTATGAAGGCCCCAAGGGCGGCCCGGGCATGCGCGAGATGCTCGCCATCACCGGCGCCATTAAGGGCGCCGGTCTGGGCAAGGACGTGCTGCTGCTCACCGACGGCCGGTTCTCCGGCGGCACCACCGGCCTGTGCATCGGCCACGTGGCTCCGGAAGCGGTCGACGGCGGTCCCATCGCCTTCGTGAAGGACGGCGACCGGATCCGCGTGGATATTGCGGCCCGCAGCTTTGACCTGCTGGTGGACCCGGCGGAACTCGAAGCACGGAAGGTCGGCTGGAAGCCGCTGCCGGCCAAGTTCAGCACCGGCGTGCTGGGCAAGTACGCCAAGCTGGTGAACTCGGCCTCCACCGGTGCCTACTGCGGCTGAAAACCCCGTATGAAGCGCGGGGCGCCTGAGCGCCCCGCGCTGCGTTCCACCGGTCGAGTGTAGGAACGATGCGGTTTTCCGGCGGTCTGTGCGGCATCTCTGCGTCACTCGACGGGGGATTCCGGCATCATCACGGCACTCGATCAGAGACAAAGGAGACCTCGCGTCCACTGGCTGGACGGAGTGTCCATATAGTGAGACAGGGAACGTTGCAGTTGACAGTGTCACAGGGTGCGGGAAGACTGAACGGTATGCAGATCGTACCCGTCGTCCTTATCAAGCGCGTGGCCTAACCGCCGAGCTTGCAAGAACGTCACGCGCGAACCCCTACGGAGCCACCCGGCACGAGGGGTTTTTTTATTGGCTTCAGACAAAGCACAAAAGCCGCCCCGGGCTAACCGTCCGGACGGCCGCCGCACAGATCACATGAATCAGTATCCGTAAGGAAGTCTTTATGAGTAAGGGATCGCCAATCAGCCCGTCGCTGATGGCCAACAAAGCCGCCGCGGCTTCCAAGGCAGCCATGGCAAAGACACGTGATGTTGCGTCCTCCGTTTCAGTGCCGTCCGAAGCCGCAGACAATCGCGTTCAGGGCCCCAACCACATTGTTCCTCCCACCGAGATGACCGGTTCCAAGGCCATCGTCCGGGCGCTGGAAGAGCTGGGCGTTGAAGACATCTTCGGCCTCCCGGGCGGCGCGATCCTTCCGACGTATGACCCGCTCATGGACTCCACCAAACTCCGGCACATCCTGGTCCGCCACGAACAGGGTGCCGGACATGCCGCAGAAGGCTACGCCATGGTCACCGGCCGCGCCGGGGTCTGCATCGCCACCTCCGGTCCCGGAGCCACCAACCTGGTCACCGCGATCGCCGACGCCCACATGGACTCGGTTCCCATGGTGGCCATCACCGGCCAGGTCTCCAGCGCCTTCATCGGCACTGACGCGTTTCAGGAAGCGGACATCGTGGGCATCACCATGCCCATCACCAAGCACTCCTACCTGGTCACCAACGCTGATGACATTCCCCGGGTCCTGGCCGAAGCCTTCCACATCGCCACCACGGGACGTCCCGGACCGGTGCTGGTGGACATCTCCAAGGACGCCCAGCAGGCCAAGACGCTGTTCTCCTGGCCGCCCAAGATTGACCTGCCCGGTTACCGGACAGTGGTCCGCGGGCATTCCAAGCAGGTGCGCGAAGCCGCCCGCCTGATCGCGGCCTCGCACCGCCCGGTGTTCTACGTGGGCGGCGGCGTGTTGAAGGCCGATGCCTCGGCGGAACTCCTGGAGCTGGCCGAACTGGTGGGTGCGCCCGTGGTCACCACCCTGCAGGCCCGCGGCGTCTTCCCCGATTCGCACCGCCAGCACGCCGGTATGCCCGGTATGCACGGCTCGGTCTCGGCGGTCACCGCCCTGCAGCAGTCGGACCTGCTCATCACCCTTGGTGCGCGCTTTGATGACCGCGTCACCGGTGTCCTCTCGTCCTTCGCTCCCGGCGCCAAGGTGATCCACGCGGACATCGACCCCGCCGAGATCTCCAAGAACCGCCCGGCTGACGTCCCGATTGTCGGTTCGGTCAAGGAGATCATGCCCGAACTCTCCGACGCCGTCCGTGCCTCATTCGCCGTCGAACGCCCCGATATTTCCCCGTGGTGGGAAATTATCGACCGGCTGCGCGAGACCTACCCCATGGGCTACAGCGAACCCGACGACGGCCACATTGCTCCGCAGAAGGTCATTGAGCGCATCGGTGCGCTCACCGGACCCGAGGGTGTCTACGTGGCGGGCGTGGGCCAGCACCAGATGTGGGCCGCGCAGTTCATCAAATACGAGCGGCCCCGGGCCTGGCTGAATTCCGGCGGACTCGGCACCATGGGCTATTCGGTGCCGGCAGCCATGGGCGCCAAGGTCGGCAACCCGGACCGCGTGGTCTGGTCGATCGACGGCGACGGCTGCTTCCAGATGACCAACCAGGAACTGGCCACCTGTGTGATCAACAAGATCCCGATCAAAGTGGCGATCATCAACAACTCCTCCCTGGGCATGGTGCGGCAGTGGCAGACCCTGTTCTACGAGTCCCGCTACTCCAATACCGACCTGAATACCGGTCATGACACCGTCCATATCCCGGACTTCGTGAAGCTCGCCGATGCCTACGGCTGCGTTGGGCTGCGCTGCGAACGGGAAGAGGACATTGATGACACCATCCGCCAGGCGCTGGCCATCAATGACCGGCCCGTGGTGATCGACTTTGTGGTCAGCCGCGACTCCATGGTCTGGCCGATGGTTCCCACCGGCGTCTCCAATGACCTGATCCAGATTGCCCGCAACATGACACCCACCTGGGAAGAGGAGGACTAGGGCCATGGCACGCCACACCCTTTCCGTACTGGTTGAAGACGTTCCCGGTGTCCTGACCCGGGTTGCGTCCCTGTTTGCCCGCCGGGCATTCAACATCAATTCTTTGGCCGTTGGCCCCTCGGAGGTGCCGGGACTCTCCCGCATCACCGTGGTGGTCGAGGCCGAAGGCGATCTGCTGGAGCAGGTCACCAAACAACTGAACAAGCTCGTCAATGTCATCAAGATTGTTGAGCTGGTTCCCGAGTCTTCCGTGCAACGCGACCACATCTTGGTCAAGGTTCGCGCGGATGCCGCAACCCGGCTGCAGGTAACCCAGGCAGCCGAGCTGTTCCGCTCTTCAGTGGTTGACGTGTCCATCGACTCGCTGATTGTTGAAGCCACAGGCACCGCCGAAAAGCTCAACGCACTCCTTGCAGTGCTTGAACCCTTTGGCATCCGCGAAATAGTCCAATCCGGAACGCTGGCCATCGGCCGCGGCGCCAAGTCCATGGGCGACCGCGCCCTGCGCAGCGCCTAGGCTTCCAACGCCCGTTCCGCACCAAACCTTTATCCAAGAAACTTCAGTAGGAGAAACACTGTGACTGACATGTATTACGACGACGACGCCGACCTGTCCATCATCCAGGGACGCACCGTCGCGGTGATCGGCTACGGAAGCCAGGGCCACGCCCACGCCCTCAGCCTGCGTGATTCCGGCGTCGACGTCCGCGTTGGCCTCAAGGAAGGTTCGAAGTCCCGCGCCAAGGCCGAAGCCGAAGGCCTGCGCGTCCTGAACGTGGCCGACGCCGTTGCCGAAGCCGACCTGATCATGGTGCTGACCCCGGACCAGGTCCAGCGCTTCGTGTACGCCGAGGAGATTGCACCGAACCTGCAGGCCGGCGACGCCCTGTTCTTTGGCCACGGCTTCAACATCCGCTACGGCTACATCCAGCCGCCGGCCGACGTCGACGTTGCCCTGGTTGCCCCCAAGGGTCCGGGCCACATTGTGCGCCGCGAATTTGAAGCAGGCCGCGGCGTTCCCGACCTGATCGCCGTCGAGCAGAACCCGTCCGGCAAGGCCAAGGAACTGGCACTGTCCTACGCCAAGGCCATTGGCGGCACCCGTGCCGGCGTCATCGAAACCACCTTCACCGAAGAGACTGAGACGGACCTCTTCGGCGAGCAGGCCGTGCTCTGCGGCGGCGCTTCGCAGCTGATCCAGTACGGTTTCGAAACCCTGACCGAAGCCGGCTACAAGCCGGAGGTCGCGTACTTCGAGGTGCTGCACGAGCTCAAGCTGATTGTTGACCTGATGGTTGAGGGCGGCATCGCCAAGCAGCGCTGGAGTGTTTCGGACACCGCCGAGTACGGCGACTACGTCTCCGGCCCGCGCGTCATCACGCCCGAGGTCAAGGAAAACATGAAGGCTGTCCTCGCGGACATCCAGAACGGTGCCTTCGCCAAGCGCTTCATCGACGACCAGGACGCCGGTGCTCCGGAGTTCAAGGAACTGCGCAAAAAGGGCGAAGACCACCCGATCGAGTCCACGGGCCGCGAACTGCGCAAGCTGTTCTCCTGGATCAAGTCCGACGACGACTACACCGAGGGCTCCGTCTCCCGCTAGTTACGTCCTGTGATTGCGGGAAGCCGGTAACCTGCCGGTAATACAGGGAACACGATTGAGTGTGCCCAACAGCGAAACGCTAAACTCCAAGGAGCAAGCCGTTTCGGTAAAGAGGCCGGACCCGGTTCAACGGGTTCGGCCTCTTTGCGCAGAAAAACGCTTCACCAAGATCCCCACCAGAATCCACCACAGCTAAAGAGGTCACCGGTGACAGCCACCAAGCCCGTCGTACTTATTGCGGAAGAACTTTCCCCGGCCACAGTCGAGGCGCTGGGCCCCGATTTTGAGATCCGTTCCACCAACGGAGCGGACCGGGCACAGCTGCTCTCCGCCATTGCCGATGTGGATGCCATCCTGGTGCGCTCCGCCACGCAGGTGGATGCCGAAGCCATTGCGGCTGCTCCGAAGCTCAAGGTCATTGCCCGCGCCGGCGTGGGCCTGGACAACGTGGACATCAAAGCCGCCACGCAGGCCGGTGTCATGGTGGTCAACGCCCCGACGTCGAACATCATCTCCGCCGCGGAGCTGACCGTGGGGCACATCCTGTCCCTGGCCCGCCACATTCCGCAGGCCAGTGCTGCGCTCAAGGGCGGGGAGTGGAAGCGCTCCAAGTACTCCGGCATTGAGCTGTTCGAAAAGAAGATCGGCATCATCGGCCTGGGCCGCATCGGCGCGCTGGTGGCCGCCCGCCTGCAGGGCTTCGGCACCGAAATCCTCGCCTATGACCCGTACATCACCCCGGCCCGCGCCGCCCAGCTGAACGTGAAGCTGGTGACCCTGGACGAGCTCCTGGAGCAGGCCGACTTTGTCACCATCCACATGCCCAAGACCCCCGAAACACTGGGCATGCTCGGCGCCGAGGCCTTCGAGAAGATGAAGGACACCGCGTACGTGGTGAATGTGGCACGCGGCGGACTGGTGGATGAAGATGCGCTCTACACCGCGCTGACAGAGGGCAAGATTGCCGGCGCCGGCGTGGACGTCTTCGTGAAGGAGCCCTCCACCGACCTGCCGTTCCAGTCACTGGACAACGTCATTGTCACCCCGCACCTGGGCGCCTCCACCGAGGAAGCCCAGGAGAAGGCCGGCGTTTCGGTGGCCAAGTCCGTCCGCCTGGCGCTGGCCGGCGAACTGGTGCCCGACGCCGTGAACGTTGCCGGCGGCGTGATCGCCGAGGATGTCCGGCCGGGCATTCCGCTGATCGAAAAGCTGGGCCGCATCTTCACGGCGCTCTCCTCAGACTCTGTCACCGCCATCGACATTGAGGTAGCCGGCGAAATTGCCGCCCTGGACGTCAAGGCGCTGGAACTGGCCGCGCTCAAGGGCATCTTCACGGACATCGTCTCCGAGCAGGTCTCCTACGTGAACGCCCCGGTCCTGGCCGAGCAGCGCGGCATTGAGGTGCGCCTGCTCAAGACCTCCGAGGTGGATGACTACCGCAACGTGCTGACCATCCGCGGTGCGCTCTCGGACGGCACGCAGCTGGAGGTTGCCGGCACCCTGACCGGGCCCAAGCAGATCGAAAAGCTCGTGGGCGTCAACGGCTACGACCTGGAGATCCCCATCAGCGAGCACCTGCTGGTGCTGATCTACGCCGACCGCCCCGGCGTCATCGGCGCCCTGGGCCGGATCCTGGGGGAGAAGGACATCAACATCGCCGGCATGCAGGTGGCCCGCAACACCGAGGGCGGCCAGGCGCTGTCCCTGCTGACCGTCGATTCTTCGGTGCCGCAGGAAGTGCTGGAAACGCTGCGCACCGAAATCGGCGCCACCGTGGTCCGCGAGGTTGACCTGCAGGGCTAATCACCCCGAGCGCAGCTCAAGGGACCGGTCCGGCTTCGGCGGGGCCGGTCCCTGCTTATTGGGGTGCTGCTTATTTGGGTGCGGCTGTGTCCGCCCAGGGTAGGAGGCACCCTCCGCGGAGTTCATGCCGGGCTCCGAGGCCCCGGACACCAGCGCCGCGGAATTATGGAGGCATGACTGCACCCATGCCCAATATGCCCCTGCTGGAAGCGGATAACCTCGTCAAGACCTATAACGGCACCCCCGCCCTGGCCGGCGTCAGCCTCACCGTCCGGCCCGGCGAGGCCGTGGCGGTGATGGGTGCCTCAGGTTCCGGAAAGACCACCCTGCTGCACTGCCTGGCCGGCATTGTGCAGCCCGACGGCGGCAGCGTCCGGCTGTTCGGCAGCGCCGGCGCACCGATCGAGGTCACCTCGCTGAACGACGATGCCCGCTCGGTCCTGCGCCGGCGGGACTTCGGGTTCGTATTTCAGCAGGGACTGCTGATTCCCGAGCTCACCGCAGGGGAGAACGTGGCCCTCGCCCTGATGCTCGGCGGCACGGGCCGCCTGCAGGCCGAGCAGGCGGCGGCGGGGGCGCTGGCTACTCTGGGACTAGCCGGCATGGAGGGGCGGCGGATCGGTGAGCTTTCCGGAGGGCAGGCGCAGCGCGTGGCCATCGCCCGGGCACAGGTCACCGGCGCCCGGGTGCTGTTCGCCGACGAACCCACCGGCGCGCTCGACTCCCGGACGTCGGCTGACGTGATGCGCCTGCTGCTAGGCACTGTGGAAGACACCGGGCGGTCTTTGGTGGTTGTCACCCATGATTCCGCCGTCGCCGACTGGTGCGGCCGGGTGATAACCCTGGCGGACGGCGTCATTGTGGCCGACACGGCCCAGCCCACCGGCGCCGCAGGAACGCTCCGATGAGCGCCGGCGTCTCCTCCGCCGTCGTCGGCACGGTGAGTTCCTCTCAGCTGGCCGTTCCGCTGCGTATCGCCTGGCTTCTGAACCGCCCCGGTACCGCCGGGCGTGCTGCTGCCCTGCTGCCTGCGGCGTCCTTTGCCGTGGTGACCACGCTGCTGCTGACGGTCCTTGCCGGTGCCCTGTCCTTTCTGCAATGGGGGGATGAGGAAGGAGATCTGTATCTGCTGCTCGCCTGTTTTGCGCTTGTCCTGCTGGTGCTTCCCCTGATTACCCTGGGTGGTTCGGCTGCGAGGCTCTCCGCCCGCCGCCGTGACGAGCACCTCTCAACACTGCGATTGCTCGGTGCCTCGGCCAAGACAGTCCGCCAGGTGACGGTTGTGGAGGCCACCGCTCAGGCGCTCGCCGGCGCGCTGGCCGGCGCGGCCGGGTATCTGGTGCTGGCGCCGTTTGTTCAGTTGATCCATTTCCGCGGAGCACCGCTGGGGGCGGCCTATTGGCTGCACCCGGTAGCCGTTGCCGCGACCGTACTGGCGGTTCTCGCCCTGGCCGCGGTCAGCTCCGCCGTCGGCCTGCGCCGGGTGGTCATTTCGCCGCTGGGAGTCCGCACCCGTGACGTCCCGCAAAAGGTGCGGGGGAGCCGGGCTATTGCCGCGGTACTCATCATCGCCGGCTGTGTCCTGGCCCTGATGACGCCCATCGCTGTGGCGGCGGTGGCCCTGGCCGTCCTTTTCGGTGCCTTTGCCGCCGGGCTGGCGGTCCTGAACCTGGTGGGGCCGTGGCTGGTGGCGGTCTCCGCCCGCCGTCGGCTGCGCCGGGCAGCAACTCCGCAGGCGCTGCTTGCCGCGCGGATCGTGCTGGATGCGCCGAAAGCGGCGTGGCGTCAGGTCAGCGCGCTGTCGATGGTGTGCTTCACCGCCGTCGTTGCCGGTGCCGGGGCCGCCCTGCTGCAGGGCGTGCAGACAGAGGGGCCCGAGGATTTCCTGCCCGGGGATGTCATGACGGGGGTACTGATCACCGTTATCGCCGGATTCCTGATGGTCGCCTGCTCAGCCGGCATCAACCAGGCCGCCACGGTGCTGGACCGGGCGGAGCTCTACCGCAGCTTGGACCGGATGGGCATGCCGCGCGAGGTCATCGACGCCGCCCGCATCTCCGCCGTGATGCAGCCCCTGCTACTGGTCAGCGTTGTATCTACGGCAGTGCCCGCCCTGCTGATCTTTCCCCTCACCGGAGCCGCGGTGCTCTTCGCCCCGGTGTCCATGCTCTTCCTGGCGGCATCGATTGCGGCCGGGGTGGTGCTGGTGCGGGCCGGGCTCGCGGCGACGGGCCCGGTCCTGACGGGAGTACTGGACGCCGGTTCCGGACCCCGGGCATAGGGCATTGCGCTTCACCTGTTTGCGCTGATGGGTCCTGCGCCCCGGTTGTCCTGAGCCCCGGTTAGACTGAGCCCACAAGAGGACATCAAGGGCCCGGGCAGAGCCTCCAGCCGGACCGGGGTGGGGGGATGCACATGGACCACGCTGCGGAACATGAGCCCGGGAAACCGGCCGACTGTGACGACGGGGCAACGCCGCTGGAACTCAGCTGGTTCGCCCCGGCATTGCTGCTCGTATGGCTGAGCATGTTTGCCATGGTTTCGGCGTCAGCTGACGGGCGCGTGATCGGATGGGTTGAGCCGGGTGCCGCATTGATCTATGCAGCTGCTGCCGCGCTGGTGGGACTTGCGGTATTTGTTCCGGTCCGTCCTTCAGCACTGATGCTCCGTGCCGGCGTTTATGCGTTTGCGGTGCTTCTGGTGACGATCCTCCTCATATTCACCGAGCCCGGTATCTATGCCGGGATCCTCACAGCTTTATTGCCGGCCTGGGCGCTGGGGACTGCGCTGTACGGAGTGCGCGGCGGGCTCCCGAAGGGTGTGCTCCATATCCTTCTGTATGCCGTAGCTGCTCCTGTGGCCGCAGGTATCGGCTATGTTGCTGCCCTCATTTTGTTTTTCCTGGCATTCGCGGGGTTCCCGGTCCAGATATTTCTGGGCCTACCGCTGCTCCAGCTTCTTCTCCTACTCAACACCAGCTACCGGCGGCACAGGACGCGGACGCTAGTGGAAATCATCTTGTCGGTTCTGGTATGCGGCTCAGCATTGTTCGGGCTCGTGGGCGATGGACCGGGCTGGTCTCCGGATCTGGGTGCCGCGGCGGCCCTCCTGGTGTACATCGTGGCGGCAGTCCCCACCGCGGTGCTGCTGGGCCTGGGGTACCTTTCCCGGTTCGACACGGCCGAATACCTCACACGTGCACAAAGGCGCACCTCCGCCTGGCGGGCACGGCCCTGATGGACGCGAAGCGACAACCGCGGGCCAAACAGGGTAATTTTCTTATGTGACTTCTTCCGATTCCCAGACCCCGTTCTACATCACCACGGCCATCTCCTATCCCAACGGCGTGCCCCACATCGGCCACGCCTACGAGGCCATTGCCACCGACGCCATGGCGCGCTTCAAGCGGCTGGACGGTTACGACGTCTTCTTCATGACCGGCACCGATGAGCACGGCCTGAAGATGCAGCAGTCCGCGGACAAGGAAGGCATCACCACCAAGGAGCTGGCGGACCGGAACTCCGCGGCCTTCGCGCAGATGAGCCGGGACCTGAACATTTCCCATGACCGCTTTATCCGGACCACGGACAGGGACCACTACGCCGCAGCGCAGGCCATCTGGAAGCGGATGGAAGCCAACGGGGACATTTACCTCTCCAAGTACGCCGGCTGGTACTCGGTCCGGGACGAGGCGTACTACTCCGACGACGAAACCGAGGTCCGCGAAGACGGCATCCGGTACTCCAAGGAAACCGACACCGAAGTGACCTGGACCGAGGAGGAAAGCTACTTCTTCCGCCTCTCCGCCTACCAGGACAAGCTGCTGGCGCTCTACGAGTCCCAGCCGACCTTCGCCGCGCCGCAGTCCAAATTCAACGAGGTCATCAGCTTCGTCAAGGGCGGCCTTGAGGACCTCTCCATTTCCCGCACAACCTTCGACTGGGGCGTGCCGGTTCCGGGCAACCCGGAGCACGTGATGTACGTCTGGGTGGACGCGCTGACCAACTACCTCACCGGCGTCGGCTTCCCCGATACCGAGTCCGAGGCCTTCAAGAAGTACTGGCCCGCCGATGTCCACGTGATCGGCAAGGACATCTCCCGCTTCCACGCCATTTTCTGGCCGGCATTCCTGATGTCCGCAAAGCTGGAGCTGCCCAAGCGCGTGATGATCCACGGCTTCCTGCACAACAAGGGCGTGAAGATGTCCAAGTCCCTGGGCAACGTGGTGGCGCCCAAGGAATGGGCGGACCAGTACGGCCTGGATTCCGTACGGTTCTTCCTGTTGCGCGAGGTGCCCTTCGGCGGCGACGGCTCCTACAGCCATGAGGCCGTGGTGGGCCGGATGAACTCGGACCTGGCCAATAACCTGGGCAACCTGGCCCAGCGGTCCCTGTCCATGGTGGCCAAGAACTGCGGGGCTGCTGTCCCGCAGCCCGGCGAGTTCACCGAAGAGGACAAGGCTCTCCTGGCCGCGGCGGGGGAGCTGCTGGAGATTTCCCGCAAGGCCTACGACGTCCAGGACTTCCACGGCGCGCTTGAAGCGACGTGGAAGGTCCTCGGTGACACCAATGCGTACTTCGCCGAGCAGGCACCCTGGGTGCTGCGGAAGACCGACGTCGAGCGCATGAACACCGTGCTGTACGTGACCCTGGAAGTGCTGCGTATCGTAGCCATCCTGATTCAGCCGGTCATGCCGGACAGTGCGGCCAAGCTGCTCACGGTTCTGGGCCAGTTCGACGACGCCGCCCGCCGGTTCAGCGCGATCGGCACCCCGCTGGTGCCCGGCACTCCGCTGCCGGCTCCGGCGCCGATCTTCCCCCGGTACGAGGAACCCGCCGACTAGGGGGTCTCCTCCCGCCGTCGGGCCGACCCGCCGGCTGACCCGCCCGCTGACCCACCGTCGGGCCCGCGAACTAACAGAAGATGCTCCTCTGAAGCTTCAGAGGAGCATCTTCTGTTAGTTCGGCGAAAGGGTGGGTGGGGGTCAGGATCTTGCCGGGAGCGGGCCGGTGAGGAAACGTGCCGGAGCCGTCTCTTCCATGATGCGGGCCAGGGTGTCCTGCTGCCTGCCGGCCATCTCCAGGACTTCTTTCAACCGGGGCACATTGAACCGGTAGTCATGCGGGGCCAGCGCCAGCAGGGTCCGCCACAGGCATTCCTTGGCTCGGACAATGGCTTGCAGCGTCTCCAGCTCAAACTGTCCTGAAGTTCCGCCGCCGGTGCTCAACGGGTTGAGCGGCCCCAGCCGACCGGCCGCCGCACCCGCCATGGCCAAAGCCTGCTTGAACGGGCTCCGACGGTAGCCCAAGGTGAGGATCAGCTGCTCCAGCTCATCGCGTTCCCCGGAAATCTCCTTCTCCAAGTCGAGGAAGGACTGCTCGTACTGGGAACCGGCCCAGGTGCGGCGGGCTGCTCCGAAAAGCCGCACACCGGTTTCCGCGCCCAGCAGATGGTCGTCCAGGTAAGCGGACAAGGATTCGTGCTTGGGTTTCCAACCGGCTCCGGCAGCAGACATGACGTACTCCTTCAACTCGTGCTGATCAGTTTGCTGATTATCCTGTCAGATCCGTGTATCAGCCGCGAGCAACCGGGCCCAATTGGCCAATCCGCCGGCTGCTCCTGACACGGGTTCCCACTCTGTGTTGCCTGCTGGGGCTGGTGAGGCCCCAAGAGCCTCACCAGCCCCAGAGACTGGGAACCTGTGCACGGATACGGCGCCGGAAGGTGCCCCTGCGCGGTCCCATGGTCCGAGAGGTTAGTCCGCCGCGAGTCCTGCCACAGGGGAGAGCCGGGCCGCGCGGCGGGCCGGCAGCACCGAGGCAGCCAGGCCGGCCAGCAGTGCCACGGCCAGGACCAGGCCGAGCTGTCCCCACGGGATGGACGCCGCCACGGGGCTGAAGGCGCCGAGGGCGGATTGCGCGCCGAGCCACCCGTACAGCGCACCGAGCACCGTACCGAATAGGGCAGCAACACCGGCGATCAGCACCGCTTCCAGCGCCAGCATTCCGCGCAGCTGCCCCCGGGTCAGGCCGAGCGCCCGCAGAAGCGATGATTCCCGCGTGCGTTCGAGCACGGAGAGCGAGAGTGTGTTGGCCACACCCACCAGGGCAATCACCACAGCCACGCCCAGCAGTCCGGTCACCACCATCAGCAGCACGTTGATGACCTGTTCAAAGGCCGCCCGTTCAATGGCCGCCCCGGAGATCATGTAGTCCTCCACACCCATCGCCTCGGCAAGATCCGCGCGCAGGTCCATCAGCTCGTTGGTGCTCAGACCCTCCTCCACAGCGAGCCACAGCTGCGGTCCGGACAGATAGACGTCGGGATTGGTGATTTCCGGCGCGCCGCCCAGGGAATCAGCGGTTGCGCTGGTGATGAGCGGATTCATGGAGGAGCTTTCGCTCAGCACGACATCCAATTCCAGGTTGCCCTTGGCTCCGTTGACCGTGACGGTCTTTTCCATGGTTCCCTGTGGCATGAGGATGCTCCCCGGTGCGATGTCCACGGTGGTGTCCTGCAGTACTGAGGTATCGGCGGGATCCAGTGCATAGACCTCGGTCGGCCAGCCGTCGATGTCGGCGGTGCCGGCCACCGGCAGCAGGGCCGCCTCGGTCACGCCGGGAACCGCAAGGGCTGTAGCGGTGTCGCCCTCGCTAAAGGAGGAACCGTCCGCCAGGCTGCCGCTGATGGCAACGTCCACCGGAAACTCCTGGGACAGGAGCCCGCTCAGGGAGTCCCTGGCGGTTGCTGCGCCGGTCATCATCATGGCCACCAGTGTTACGCCGATCAGCAGGGCCGACGACGTCGCCGAGGTTCGCTGCGGATTGCGCACGGCATTGACTGCCGCCAGCTTGCCCGGCACCCCGAGAGGAGCCGCAAGGGATCCGACGGCACGGACCAGGGAAGGAACAAAGAGGGTGGCGCACATCAGCACGCCCACAAAACTGAGCATGCCGCCGGGGAGCGCCAGGAGCAGGTCGGACCGGAGCGCACCGGCCGCCAGCAGTGCAGCGCCCGCCGCCAGCAGTACCAGTCCGCTGACCAATCGGACCTTGCCGCGGCGCGAGCCGGCACGCACATCGTCCGCCGGCCGCAGGGCGGCCAGGGGTGCCACCGCCGTGGCGGCGCGAGCCGGCACCAGCGCGGCCAGCACGGTCATCAGCACGCCGACGCCCAGGCCAACAAAGACGGAGAGCGGAGAGACGGAAAGTGTAGCGAAGCCGCTCTCCGGAATGGTTTGCAGGTAGGCCACGATCGCACCCACCAGAGCCACCGCCACCAGCACACCGGCAACGGACGCAACCACGCCCACCAGGAGCGCTTCCACAATGACCGAGCGGCGGATCTGCGAGCGGGCGGCTCCGATGCAGCGCAGCAACGCCAGCTCCCTGGTCCGCTGGGCCACCAGCACCGAGAACGTATTGGAAACCACCAGGGCACAGACCAGGAGAGCCACGGCTGCGAAGGCCAGCAGGATGATTGTCAGCTGGTCCTCGCCGCCGGTGAACATGGAGACTGTTTCCTCGGTCTGTTCCGCCACGGTGCGCACTGCCAGGCCGGCGAATCCGGCGTCGTTCATGGCCTGCCCCAGGGCAGCCTGGACGGCCTCCAGATTGGCGCCGGGTTCCAGGCTTGCCTGGACACTGCGGAACCCCTGCTCGGCACCGGCGAACTGTCCCACTGTTTTGGCGGAGGCGTAGAGCTGCGGTGTGCCCATCTTCATGGGGTCACGGGAGGTGGACACGATGGCGCTCGCGGTGAGCTCGGTCGCCGCAGCGTCCTGTTCCCCGCCTGGGGTAAGTGAGAGCACAGACCCCAGGGAGAGTCCCAGACGGTCTGCGGTGTCCTGGTCCACGGCGACTTCGCCGTCTGAGGTGGGCAGGGAGCCCTGCACGACGTCGACCGGAAACAGTGCGGGGTCTTCCGCGGTGTTGCTCAACTCGGCGAAGGAGGTGTTTTTCCCTTCCCCGAAGGTCACGTAGGACGAAATGACCGCGTACGTTCCGGCAATCCCGTCAGTGTTCCGGACAACGTCGGCCATCTGCTGGCTGATCACGGTAGGGGGCTCGGTGTAGGACGTTTGGGCGGTGACCACCAGGTCCGCGTTCCTGTAGCCCTGGCCCACGCTCTGCGTCAGGGAAGCCTTGGAGGAGGAATTGATGATCAGGGTGGAGGTGAGGAACCCAACGGCAATAAGCACCGCCAGTGATACCGCAATGAAGCGGCGGGCGTTCAGGCGCACCTGCGCCAGCGCTACCTGCAGCATGCTCAGGCCCCCAGTTTGGTCAGGGCAGCCAGCACGGTTTCCGGGGTGGGCTTGGACAACTCGCCCACCAGGGCGCCGTCGTTCATCAGCACCACACGGTCCGCGTAGGAAGCGGCCACCGGGTCGTGGGTGACCATGATGATGCTCTGGCCCATTTCCCGGGTGGACCGGCGCAGCAGGGACAGCACCTCTGCTCCGGACTTGGAGTCCAGGTTGCCGGTGGGCTCGTCGCCGAAGACCACGTGGGGGCGGGTCAGCAGGGCACGGGCCACGGCCACGCGCTGCTGCTGGCCGCCGGAGAGCTCATGCGGGCGGTGTTTGAGCCGGCCGGTGAGGCCCAGGGTTTCGGTGATTTCTTCCAGCCACTGCCGGTCCACCTTGCCGTTGGCCAGGGCAACAGGGAGGGTGATGTTCTGTTCGGCGGTGAGGGTGGGCACCAGGTTGAAGGACTGGAAGACAAAGCCCACGCTGTCCCGGCGAAGCCGGGTGAGCTCGGCGTCCTTGAGCGCCGTGATCTCGGTGTTTCCGATCCAGATCCGGCCGGAGTCGGCGGTGTCCAGGCCGGCGAGGCAGTGCATGAGAGTGGATTTGCCGGAGCCGGAGGGGCCCATGATGGCGGTGAAGGTGCCTGCTTCGAACGTGACGTCCACGTTCTGCAGGGCGTGGACGGCGGTGTCCCCGGAGCCGTAGGTCTTGTTCAGGGCGGAGGCGGCAGCGGCGGCCGTGGTGCCGCCGGGCACGGATGAGTGCTCAGTAAGGGTTGTCATACCCCTAAGCTATGTGGCCCAGGGATGCCGGGGCATCGGAGGAGGGGCGGGGATCCGGACGTGTCTTCTCATACCGTGGGTGGAAGCGGGCCGGCCAGCCGGTAGGACTCCAGGAGCAGTTCCTCCAGCTCAGTGCGGTCCACCTGGTCCAGCCGCACCAGGACCAGCAGGGGTGAACGCTCATGGTGCGGTGTCCAGAAGAACGTCTCCGGTGCCGTCCCCGCCAGGCCGTCCCGCTCCGTGGTCTTCACCGTGAGGACGCCGTCCGCCCAGATCCGGGCCATCAGCGTCCGGGCAAACCAAGCTGGTTGTTTCCAGCTGAGCCGCTCGGTGACACCGGGCAGGGCCAGGCACAGGGAGCGGGCATCTGCTTCACCGGCCACGGATCACCTCCGGATGGGTGGTGGAATTATGGGGCGACAATACCGGTTTCGTAAGCGATGACAACAGCCTGCACCCGGTCCCGGGCGCCCAGCTTGGCCAGGATGTGGCCCACATGCGTTTTCACGGTCGCGTCGGAGAGGAAGAGGCGGCCCGCGATTTCGGGATTGGACAGTCCCTGCGCGATCAGCCCGAACACTTCGCGCTCGCGGGGCGTGAGGCGGTCAACGTCGGCGGCGTGCCGGCTCACCTCTGCGGTGGGCTCGCGCAGCAGGGGTGCCACATGGTCCAGCAGTCGGCGGGTGGTCGACGGCGCAATCACTGCGTCCCCGCGGTACACGGTGCGGATCGCCTCGAGCAGCTCCTCCGGCGGGGCGTCCTTGAGCAGGAAACCGCTGGCACCGGCTCGGATCGCGGACAGGGCGTACTCGTCCAGGTCAAAGGTGGTCAGCACCACCACCTTCAGGTCAGCGTCGCTGGAACCCTTGGGCTGCGCGGCGGCGCGCTCCAAAATCCGTGACGTTGCCTCGATGCCGTCCATCCCGGGCATGCGCACGTCCATGAGCACGACGTCGGCGCGCACGGAGGAGAGCACCCGCACGGCTTCGTCGCCGTTGCCGGCCTCGGCCACCACGGTCAGGTCGGGCTGCGAGTTGATCAGCATCTTGAAGCCGCCGCGGACCAGCTGCTGGTCATCCACCAGGGCTACCCGGATGGGGGCGGACCCGGAGGAGCCGGGGGCTTCGGTGCCGGACGGGGTGGCGGGGGTGCCGGTCATGCTCAGGCCTCCGTATAGGGGATGAATGCGGTCACGCGGAATCCTCCGCCGACGGCGGGAGCGGCAACCAGTCTTCCATCGTAGAGGGCCACCCGCTCGGTCATGCCGTTGATGCCCTGGCCGGAACCGGCCACCGGGGGAGCGGGCGGCGGGCTGTCCGCACCGGCGCCGCGGCCGTCGTCGTGCACATTGATCTCCAGCCCGCGGGGCGTCCACTGAAGTTCGACGCCGGCCCGCGCGCTTGGTCCGGCGTGCTTGAGGACATTGGTCAGGGCTTCCTGAATGACGCGGTAGGCGGTCAGCTCCGCTCCGGCGGGAAGCTGGCGGCGCATGGTGCCGGTTTCGGTCACCGTCACCTCCACTCCGGCGCGCTTGACCGCGTCCACCAGAGAACAGACATCGGCCAGGGACGGCAGCGGCCGGGTGGAGGCCAGCTCATCTCCGCGGAGCACCCCAAGCAGGCGCCGCATTTCCCGCAGCGAGCCGCGGCCGGTTTCCGCGATGGTGGCCAGGGTCTTGGCCGCGATCTGGGGATCCTGGGCGCTCGCGTACCGGGCGCCGTCGGCCTGGGTGATGATGACGGAGAGGGAATGGGCCACAATATCGTGCATTTCCCGGGCGATGTGGGTCCGCTCGTCAGCGGCGGCCAGATCGCGCTCCTGCTGGCGCTCGGTTTCCAGCCGCCGGGCCCTGTCCTCCAGCGCCTGGATGGCCAATCTGCGGGTGCGGGCCAGATCGCCGAAGGTCCAGGCCACCAGGATCACGGCTTCAAAGGCAATGAGGCTGAAGGCGTACATGGCCAGTTCAACGGAGGAGGAGCCTGCGTACGGGAAACCGAAGTAGCGGATGACGAACAGCACCCCGCCGCCCAGGGCCAGAGCCAGTCCGCCCAGGCTTGCCCAGCGCGGGGCATAGGCGGCCAGTGCAAAAACGGTGGCCAGCGCCAGCAGGTCCGCGGGCAGGGGGAAACCGCTGAAGACCACCTGCACCAGGTAAAAGAAGGCGGTGATGGACCCGGACAGCACCGGCCGGGTCCGGCGCCAGGCCAGCGGCACCACAATGCCCAGGGAGAGCACAACGTCAAAGACCGGATGAGGGCCGCCGAGAGCCGCCGCTGAAAGCACAAAGATCAGGACACCGAAGAGCATGAGGGTGGCGTCTACCTTGAAGGGATTTGCCTGCAGCCAGGCTTGGATTCGGCGGTGCACGAGCATGGACAACAACTCTAGGGCCTGCGCGGCTGCCGGGTCCTCATGCCAGAGGGTGATCTTAGGGAGGCAGAGGGGGTCGGCTAGGATGAGCACGGACTATCAGCGCAGGCAAGGACGGTATTGGTGCAGCACGGCAGAGTTGGTTTGCGGGGTCAGCTCTCGGGACTGGCGGCAAAGCTCCGCGGAAACAAGGTTCCCATCTCCATGCCTGTCTCTGCGGCGCCACCGGCGCCCGCGCCCGCCGTAGGACGCGCGGCGGCAGTGAACGGCGGCGGTGCCGAAGACCCCCGGGATTATTTGGGCGAGTTGATCCTGGAACGGCCGGCAGAGTCCTCCGATTCCCGACCGGCCATCCTCACCATCGTCGGACCGAAACTCAGCCAGCTGTTGCAGGCCCATGGGCCGGTGGCGCAGCTGCTGCCGGGGGCCGCAACCGTGCAGGTCCGCCGGGGTGCTCCGCGGATGCTGGTCATCGACCGCCGGTCACTGGACACCGGGTTGTGGGCGCACGCGGAAACGGGAGCCGGCAGCATTCTTTTCCGCGAGCTTGCCGAGCTGATTCGCCAATGCCAGGGCCTGCACATCGCCACCGTTCTCCTGGATTCCGGCGAGCCGGACCGGTTCTACACTTCCACACTTCGAAAGCTCTGCCGCAATGTTCTGCCGCTGGCGGGCGAAGACCTGAACCCGGAAGGGACGGCCGGCTCCGGCTTGCTCGCTGAACTCCAGCACTGGTCCACGGCGGAGGCTTCACATGTCCGGTGAACGGATCCTCGTCCTTTCCGAACAACTGCTTCCCGCGCACTCCGAAACGCCGCCGGTCCTCGCCCGGATTCTCACGTCCTTTCCCGCGGCGGAGGTACTACGCGCCGCAGACGTTCCCGGTGGCACGCGCGCTGCCCTGATCGCGGCGGCCCGCGCCAAGCACTCCGCCCAGGAGTACGACGCCGTCATCTGCCACGGCTTTTCGCTCGCCTATGCGCTGGCTTCGGATGAGGCGTTTGCCGGCAGGCTTGTGCCGTTTGTTGACGATGCTCCCGGTGAGGACAAGCTGCCCTTCCCGGGGGTGCGCACCAAGCTGGGGGAGATTGCACAGGGGTCGCGCTTCCTGCTCGCCGCAGATGAAGATGAGCGAAGCCTGCTGGAAGCCTTTGTGCCCGCCAGCGCCGGGAAGGTGCGCATAGCCGGGGCTGCCGTGTTCGACGACGCCGGCCCGGCAACAGCTTCGGTTACGCCGGTTACGCCGGGTGCTGGTGCCCGCCGGGTACTGCTTGCCGGTCATGACCTGAAATTCACCGGTGAGCTGGCGAACCATCTGCAGGGACATCCGGGGTACGCGCTCAGCATTGACCAGTGGACTTCCCTGCACGCCCACGACGAGGCTGCGTCCCAGCGGGCGCTCGCGGACGCGGACACTGTCATCTGCGAATGGGCCGGCGGCAACGCCGTCTGGTACTCGCAGCAGGTGCGTCCGGATCAGCAGCTGATCATCCGCCTGCACGGCTTTGAAATCCGGGGGGACTGGCTGCAGGACATCAAGATGGACGCCGTGGACACGGTGGTCCTGGTCTCGGAGTTCTTCCGCGAACAGGTCCTGGCCGTCACCGGATGGCCCCGCGAGAAGACGCTCGTCATTCCCAACATGGTGGACGCCAAGGATTTCCTCCGGCCCAAGGAAAGCGGCGCCGAATTCCGGCTCGGCCTGGCAGGAATGGTTCCCTGGTTCAAGCGCCCGGACCGTGCACTGGACATTCTGGAAGCCCTGCTGGAACACGATGACCGGTACTCGCTGCACATCCGCAGCCGCTACCCCTGGGAATACGACTGGTTCTGGAACGGCCGCGTGGGCGAGCAGGAAGCCTACCGGGAGTTCTTCGCCCGCCTGCAGGCCGCTCCGAGGCTGCGCTCCCGCGTGGCCTTCGAACAGTTCGGACCGGACATGGCGTCCTGGTTCCGGCGCATCGGGTTCTGTCTTTCACCCAGCCACCGCGAAACGTTCCATGTGGCACCCCTGGAGGGTGCGGCGTCGGGCGCTGTGCCGGTGCTGCTGGACCGGCCTGGAGCGGCAGACATCTTCGATGCCCGCTGGGTGTTCCAAGACCCCGCCGCCGCAGCCGGCTTCATCCATGCCACCGCAACGAATCCGCAGGCCCTGGCACGGGAAAGTGCCGCGGCGCTGGTCCTGGCCAAAACCTACGACGCGGCAGCAGTGCTCCCGCGCTGGACGAACCTGCTGGAAGCGGGCCGGGCATGAGCGGACCGGGAGGAAAGGGGCAGACGCTGTTCTCCATCGTGTCCGCCGTGTACAACGCCGAGGCGTACCTGGATGCCTTTCTGGAATCCCTGGAGCAGCAGCGCTATCCGTTTGCCCGGCTGGACATCATCCTCGTCGATGACGGCTCCACCGACGCTTCCCTGGCGCGGATGGAAGCCTGGCAGCGCAAATATCCGCAGCAGATCCGGATCCTGACCGGCGCCAACGGCGGCCCCGGTGCAGCCCGGAACCGCGGACTGGACCTTGCCCACAACCCCTGGATCACGTTCTGCGACCCCGACGATGTGCTGGACCCCGGGTATCTGGAACGGGTCGCGCAGTTTATCCGCCGGGACCGCCATGACCGGGCGGCAGCGGTAACCGGGCGGCTGATCCAGTTTTTTGAAGACACGGGCGAGGTGCAGGATACTCACGCTCTGGCCTGGAAGTTCTCCTCCGGCGAGCGCATAGTGGACCTGAATCGCGAACCCCACTACGTGCACCTGAGCGCGGGTACCGTGTTCCTGCGCAAGGCAGTGCTGGACACGGCCGGGCTGCGGTTCGACGAGCGGATCCGTCCCACCTTTGAGGACGCCCATCTGGTGGTCCGCTACCTGAACAGCTGCCCCCGGCCGACCATCGGACTGGTTCCCGACGCCCGGTACTACTACCGGCAGCGCGCCGCGGGCACGTCGCTGGCCCAGTCGGGCTGGGCCTCGGACCACCGCTACACTTCCGTGCTTACTTTCGGCTATCTGGCCCTGCTGCACGCGCTCGCAGACGAGCATGGCGCCGTCCCGCGGTGGGCTCAGAACACGGTGCTGTACGACATCATGTGGTATTTTCTGGCCGACCGGGCCATGCGGCACCCCATTGCCGCACTTACTGCAACCCAGCGGCGGGACTTCCTGGCGCAGCTGCAGCGCATCCTGGCCTTCATTGATGTTGAGGCGATCCTGGACTTTGCGCTGGTGCCGGTCAGCATCGACATCCGCACCGCGGTGGCCCTGCGCTTCAAGGGGAACGCCCCCGCCGTCTGGTACGTCGACTCGCCCTCCCCGCAGAGCAGCGTGCGCCGGTATGCGTACTTCTACCGCGGAGATGCGCCCGCCGAGCAGTACCTCGACCCGGCCGGATCCCCGCTGACTCCGGCCACCTCCAAGCGGATTGCCCATGAATTCTTTGGCGAAGTGTTCGCCTGGCAGCGGCTGGTCCATCTTCTCGCTGCCGAAGAGCCCAGCTGCGACCTGGGCGGCAGCACGCTCGAAATCCGGTCCCGGCCGGGACCTCCGCAGGCACGCTACCTGCCCAAGGACACGTCAGCGGATCTGCGCCTGGACAGTGCGCTGCCGGAACGTACCGCACTGCGGGCGGCCCGCCTCATTCCCGCCGCAGGGCTCCGCCGTCGGGTTCAGTCCCGGGTGCGCCGAGCCTTCCATCCGGGCGCAGGAACGGCGGCGGGTTCGACGCCGGAGCTCGGCCGCTTCGGCATCACGCCCGTCGCGCCCCCGGAGGAAGGGCAGGCTGCCGCGGACGAACAACTGAAGCTGCGCGCCGCAACTCCCGAAGTCCGCGCCCGGTATCAGGACGCCTGGCTGGTGATGGACCGCCCGGACCACGGTTTCGACAACGGCGAGCACTTCTACCGGTACCTCGCCTGCCACCAGCCGGACATCAACGCCTGGTTTGTGCTCAAGAGCGATTCACCGGACTGGTCCCGGCTGCAGGACGAGGGCTTCCGGCTCGTGCCCTGGGGCAGCGACGAACTGGTGCTCCTGGCGCTGAACGCAAAGTACCGGATCTCCTCCGACACGGCATTACCGTCCTACTTTCCGATTGACCGCAAGCGGTTTGGCGGCGGCTCCGGCCGGTTTGTGTTCCTGCAGCACGGAGTGATCTGGAATGACCTCTCCCGGTGGCTCAATGACAAACGCCTTGACCGTTTCATCACCAGCACTCCGGCCGAATATGCGTCACTGACCGCGGACGGCAGCGTCTACACCGTGACCGAACGCGAAGTGCGGCTGACCGGACTGGCCCGCTTCGACGCCCTGCACCAGCGGGCGGAACAGCTGGCGCGGCAGGGATCGGCCCCCACCACCATCACGGTCATGCCCACTTGGCGCATGAACGTGGCCGAGGACATGGACCGGGCAGCCACTGCGGCGGAGCGGCGCGCCATTCTGCGCGAGAGCGCGTTCTATCGGCAGTGGATGGCCTTCATCTCCGATCCCCGGCTACTCGCCCTCCTGCGCCGCACCGGCTTCCGGCTGGCCTTCTTTGTCCATCCATCGCTGGCGGCGGAACTCACCGGCGACGCCCTGCCCGAGCACGTGGAGCTGTATCCCCGGCCCGGTGTCAGCCTGCATGACCTGGTTTTGGAATCGGCCGCGTTTGTCACGGACTATTCCTCCACCGCCTTTGACGCCGCGTACATCGACCGCAACGTGCTCTACTTCCAGTTCGATGCAGCAACCTTCCTGCGCGGCGACCACCCGGCCCGCCCCGGCTACTTTGATTATCACCGCGACGGCTTTGGCCCCGTGGCGGGCAGCGTCGATGAGCTCCTGAAAAACCTCGAGGCCCTGGAACGGAATGGATTCCACACAAGTTCCGTGTATGCCGAGCGGGCTGCGGGAACATTTGCACACCGCGACGCAGAGAACTGCGCACGCATCTTCGAGTCCGTGCTGGAACTGGAGGAGGAATAGATGCCACACCGCGACGAACAAGCCGATCCTTCGCTCCCCGCGCCCGACGACGCTCAGAATGAAATCTCCTATCTGGCCTCACGCCTCACTTGGGCTGAGCAGCAGGCCGCCGCATATCAGCGCGACTACGAGGAAATGCTCACGGCCAAAAATGACCTACACCGTGAACTGGCGCAGGCCCGTGGTTCCCTGAAGGCTTTTCGCGAAGAAAACGCCGCTCTTAGGCGGAAAACTGTTGCGGGCGGCCCGGCATCTGTGACCCGGGTTGCCCGTGCGCTGGCCCGGAAACTTGGCGTCGCAGCCGCCGGGTCCAATCCTGCCGGCCGGCAGGACTCGACGCCTGCTCCGTTGTCCACGACGGTTCCGCCGCCCATGCCGGAACCCGACGGTGCGTCTGCCGCCAGCTACCCCGTTCCGCCCCGCACCCTTTCGCCGGCCTACACCCGCGAACTCAACCGGGTCCTGGTGGTTGCAGACTCGGAGGACCGTCTCACCGCGGCCAGGAGGACAGCGGACCTTGGCCGAGACGTCGTCGTGCTTTTCCGCCCGGGTTATCCCTGGGACACCGGCCGTCCCTTTGGTTATCCCCGGAGGATCCGCACCCACGATCCCGCCGGGCTAGTCCACGTCTACAGTCCCGACGCCGATATCCGTGCGCCTAATCCGCATCATTTCCTGGACCGTGCCGCTGATGCGATTGTGCGCGAGGCGCGGCTACGCCGTCCATCGGTGCTGCTGGCCGACGGCGGGAAAGCCACCCGCTTGGCGGTCCTGGTGGCCGGGCGGAGACTGGGTATCCCCGTTGCGTTTGAACCGGTCCCGGAGCTTGCCGATTCCGCCGTGGGGGATGAGGGTGCCGAGGCGAATCCTGTGACGTTGGAACTTCTGCCCGGCCGCAGCACTGCGCCGTTGCGTTCACTGCAGGAACTGCAGATCGGCGTCGTTAGTGATGAGTTCACCGGCCGGCTGCTGGAAAACTCTCTGCGGACCACCGCCGTCACACCCGGGGGCTGGCAGCAGGAGCTGGAAACCGAGCGGTGGGATGCCCTCATCGTGGAGTCGGCGTGGCTGGGAAACAACGGAGCCTGGGAAGTCTCCGACTACTACACGGACCAAAAAGGATACGAAAACCTTGCTGCGCTGGTGGCGGCCTGCCGTTCGCGCGGCATTCCCACCGTCTTTTGGAACAAGGAAGACCCCATCCATTACCGCCGGTTCCGCCGGGTTGCCGGACTGTTTGACCATGTGCTGACCACGGATAACGGATCTCTGCCGCACTATCAGCAGAATCCGCGGGCAAAGGGCCTCACACATTCTTCGCTGGCATTTTTTGCGGACCCCGTCCTGCATAACCCGCTGCCGGGAGCAGGCACGCCGGAAAAGGCTGTGGCCTACGCCGGCACCTACTACGGCAGCCGGTTTCCTGAACGGTCCCGGCAGATGCTTCGGCTGTTCGCGGCGAGCCAGCCCTATGGGCCGGTGATCTTCGACCGGCACAACAACGATCCCGAGGCCCGCAAGGCTTACCCGGAGGAACTCCGGGAACGGATCCGCGGCGGCTTGACCTATACGCAAACCCTTGACGCTTACAAAGCATTTCCGGTGCACCTGAACTTCAACTCCGCCCCATGGTCCGAAACCATGTTTTCGCGCCGGGTGGTGGAAATCGCGGCCAGCGGAACCGTGGTGTACAGCGCGGACGGGGCGGGGATTGGCAGCTCGCTCGGAGGTGTTTTTCCCGTTTCCGCTGACGAGTTGTCCTACCGGGATCATCTTGCCCGCTGGATGTCTGACGAGGTTTCTCGTAAAACTGCCGCCTGGGACCAGATGCGAACCGTCTACCGTGCCCATCTGTCCGGACACTCGCTGGCGGTGCTTTTCCGGACCGTGGGTCTTCCCGTAGCTGCTCCACAGCCTGCCCGTGCAGCCCTCCATCTGGAGCGACTCACCCCGGAAGTGGCCCGGGAGCTGAGGAATCAGTCGGTGCGTCCGGCACTGGTGGTTGCGGAAGCAGCTGACGAAGCAGCGGCTGCGGTGCTGGCGCAGGCCGGGATCCTGCTGCGCGGGCCAAATGAGGCCGGTCCAGAGGAGCTGAACAAACTGGGGATCGATTGGACCGGTTCCTGGCGCTCGGTGCAGCCGCGCACCCTGTTGGAGGATTTGCTGACCGGTGCTGCGTATGGGCGGTGGAAGAGTATCCGGATTATCCGCGACACCGGCAGCGGATGGAGTCCGCTGGCGCTGGTGGAGGCGGAGTGCTCAAAGGGGCAGCCGCACATGGGGCAGCTGTTCCGGGTAGACGGCCGCGAACCGGACGCCGGGGCGCCAAGCCACCTCACGCTCGTGTATCCGGGCGGAGCCGAAGAAGTCTAGTCCAGCATGTGGGACAGTTTGCCCGGGATGTGGACTGCCTTCCTAGAATGGCCGAATGAGCGAACAGTCCTCCACCGTGTCCCTGGCCGTCATCCCCGGTGACGGCATTGGCCCCGAAGTCACCGCCGAAGCCGTCAAGGTGCTCCTGGCGGTGAGCTCGGAAAGTCCCGTGAAGTTCGAGCTGACGGAATATCCACTCGGCGCCGAGCACTGGCTGGGCACCGGCGAAACCCTGCCGGATCACACACTGGAGGCACTCAAGGGCCACGACGCCATCCTGTTCGGCGCCGTCGGGGCAGCTCCGGGGGACACGAGCATTCCCTCCGGCCTGATCGAACGGGAAATGCTGTTAAAGCTGCGGTTTAGCCTGGACCACTTTGTGAACCTTCGCCCGTCCCGGCTTTATCCCGGCGTCGGCAGCCCGCTGGCCAACCCGGGAAACATTGACTTTATTGTGGTCCGGGAGGGCACCGAAGGTCCGTACACCGGCAACGGGGGAGTGCTCCGCGAGGGCACCCCGCAGGAGGTGGCCACCGAGGTTTCCCTGAACACGGCCTTCGGGGTGGAGCGCGTGGTCCGGGATGCCTTCCGCCGCGCCAATGACCGGCCGCGCAAAAAGCTCACCCTGGTGCACAAGCACAACGTGCTGGTTTACGCCGGCCGGCTGTGGAAGCGGACGGTGGAGCGCGTCGCCGTCGAGTTCCCCGAGGTCAGCCACGACTACCTGCACGTGGACGCGGCCACCATTTTCCTGGTGACGGATCCGTCACGCTTTGACGTGATTGTCACGGACAACCTCTTTGGCGACATCATTACGGATCTGGCCGCTGCGGTGACCGGCGGGATTGGGTTGGCGGCGTCCGGCAACATCAACATGGACGGCACCTTCCCCTCCATGTTTGAGCCGGTGCACGGTTCCGCCCCCGACATTGCCGGCCAGCAGAAAGCCGACCCCACGGCCGCGATTCTCTCCGCGGCCCTGCTGCTGCGCCACCTTGGCCTGGAAGCGGAAGCGGGGCGCGTGGAACGCGCAGTGGAGGACGACGTCGTCGCACGTTCCGGAGAACCGCGGACGACGGCGGATGTTGGCAATGCGATTGCCGCAGCGGTGTCATAAGCTCGGGAAGTACCAATAACCGTTTCGTCGGGCGGCCCGCGTCGCCCACCGTGGAGGAAAAATGTCTGTCAGCGCTCTGGAATTCTCCCAGCAGCTCTCTACCCGCCCGTTGCCGGCCGAGGAGCGTGCGGCCATCTTGGCCAACCCCGGATTCGGCGACTACTTCACGGATCACACCGCCGTCATTGACTACAAGGTGGATGAAACCGGCACCGGCGTGTGGCAGAACGCCCGGATTGAACCGTACGGCCCCATCGCCATGGACCCCGCCGCCTCGGTGCTGCACTACGGCCAGGAAATCTTCGAGGGCCTCAAGGCCTACCGGCATGCGGACGGCTCCGTCTGGAGCTTCCGGCCGGAAGCCAATGCGGCCCGCCTGAACCTCTCCGCCCGCCGGCTCGCCCTGCCGGAACTGCCCCCGGAGCTGTTCCTGGAATCGCTGCGCCGGCTGGTTTCCGTGGATGCGGACTGGATCCCCGAGGGCGACGGCGCAGCCCTGTACCTGCGCCCGTTCATGATCGCCACCGAAGCGTTCCTGGGGGTGCGCCCGGCCCGTGAGGTCTCCTACCGCGTCATCGCATCGCCGGCCGGTAACTACTTTGGCGGCGAACTGAAGCCCGTTTCCATCTGGCTGTCCACCAAGTACGCCCGCGCAGGCCGCGGCGGCACCGGTGAAGCCAAGTGCGGCGGCAACTATGCCGCGTCCCTGATCGCCCAGATGGAAGGCGAGGCGCACGGCTGCAAGCAGGTGCTCTTCCTGGACGAGTTCAATGACAATGCCGTGGAAGAACTCGGCGGCATGAACGTCTTCTTCGTCTTCAAGGACGGCACGCTGGTCACTCCTTCCCTGTCCGGAACCATCCTGCACGGCATCACCCGCTCGTCCGTGCTGCAGCTGGGCCGTGACCGCGGCCTGAATGTTCAGGAACGCAAGATCACCCTGGACGAATGGCGCGACGGTGTGGCCTCCGGCGACATCACCGAGGTCTTCGCCTGCGGTACAGCAGCCGTCATCACCCCGGTGGGCGAGCTCAAGACCGAAACCGAGACCATCGGATCGGCCGACGCCGTTGCCGGACCGGTCACCATGTCCATCCGCGAACAGCTTCTGGGCGTCCAGACCGGCACCGTGGAAGATACCCACGGCTGGCTGACCCGCCTGGCCTAACACTGGCTTAACAAAGGAACCCGATGTCCGCCACCACCCTGATCCGCAGCAGTCCGCTGACCCGCTTTGCCCTGGCGCCGAACCCCGGCCCCATGAGCTTGGAGGGGACCAACAGCTATGTCATTGCCGCTGAAGGATCCGATCACGTGGTGGTGGTGGACCCGGGGCCGCTGGATGAGGGGCATCTGGCATTGCTGGCGTCTGCCGGCAGCGTTGAGCTGATCCTCATCACGCACCGGCATTCCGACCACACCGAAGCCAGCGTGCGGTTTGCCGAAATGACCGGTGCGCCGGTCCGAGCCTTGGATCCGGCCTACTGTGTGGACGGAAAACCTCTGGCCGACGGCGAGCAGCTGCGGGCCGGGGGAGTGGACATCACGGTGGTGGCCACGCCGGGCCACACCTCTGATTCGGTCTGCTTCCATCTTCCGGCCGACGGCCCGGGCGGATCGGTGCTGACCGGAGACACCATCCTGGGGCGCGGCACCACTGTGCTGGACTTTCCAGACGGAACGCTGGGGGACTACCTGGCCAGTCTGGAACGGCTGTCCCAGCTGGGGCACGCCACCGTGCTTCCGGCACACGGCCCGGTGCTTTCGGACCTCAGCACCGTGGTTCTGACCTACCGGGACCACCGGCAGGAGCGTTTGGAGCAGATTCGCTCCGCACTGGCCGAAGCCGGCGCTGACGCTGCTGTTTCCACCGTGGCGGACCTGGTGTACTCGGACGTGCCGGCAAATGTTCGGGGCGCGGCGGAACTGTCGGTGGCCGCGCAGCTGCAGTATCTGCGGGGGAATTCGCCGCTGTGAGCAGGACAACCGCCGCCGAACTTGCCGGCTGAGAAGCTCCTGGCGCAGACTATTAATCGCTGGTTTTGACGGCGCACAGGCTTTGCACAGGAGCCGGCCCGGCAGGGTGCAGGAGGTCACACTCCCGCGGTTTGCAAGGACCGGGAACTCTGTGTAAAGTTTAGTGAGTTGCTCCGGTGAGTGCATGGCGGACATGGTCTGCAGGCAAGACTCCCGGATCCGGCAACAGCCCAAAAACACAGCAGCGGATTTCATCCGATGCTTTGTGGCGGGCTCATCCGATTGTTTCAGCCGAATTTCGCGAATATCGCGGAATTGCTAAAACAGTCCGGATGAAATAGAATAAAGAAACACTGCAGCGAAGAGAAAAGAAAGACATTCAATTGTTTTTCCGAGTATTTCGGATG
>NZ_JBEPPM010000015.1:0-116686 GCF_040547315.1 Arthrobacter sp. UYP6 | reverse complement strand
ACTCGGGGGTTTTGGAAAGCATGGCAGAGCAGGCCCGGGGTGATTGAGTGGACCTCGCCGGGCGGGAGGATCTACCGTACCGAACCCCACCTCAGTCTCGCTCCGGGCCAGGCACAGCGAAACCGGGAGTCCGGAGAAGTGCCTGCCGCAGGCACCCGGGACTCAAACCCTGACGATTACGGCGATGATCCACCGCCCTTCTAAATTTCCACTTCGCACGCCCCGCCGCCGTTAGGTCGCGTCTTGCCAGCTCTGCTCCCGTCCGGCCAGCCCTTCTCCCGTCCAACGTAACTTCCAGCCAACACCGATGGGATCAGCCCAATTGCCGGGAGCCCGTCGTCGCGCTTCACTGGCCACGGATCGGGCACTGTCAAAAAACCTCCTGTAGGGCACCTAGGATGGCGATATGACCCTGATTCTCTCGCCCCGGCAGGCGCGGCTGACTGCGCTGGGTGCCCAAGGACTCGTGCGGGGGCGGCCTGAGAAGCTGAACGGGAGGTCAGTGGAGCGAACGGTTCAGCGTCTTCAGCTCCTGCAAATCGACTCAGTGAACGTGCTCTCCCGAAGTCATTATCTGCCGCTCTTTTCGCGGCTCGGGCCCTACGACACCGCTATACCCGACAAGCTCGCGTCCAAAGCGCCACGAAAGATGGTTGAGTACTGGGCCCATGAGGCCAGCTACATCCGGCCCGAGCTTTTCGCAGATCTGCGCACTGTCCAGCGCCGCGTCTGGATGACGGCACACTCGCTGCCGCCGGAATTGAAGCATCGGCTCAGCGAACAGATCCTGGGGCTTCTCGGGGATGGGCCTGCGCTGACAGCTCGGGAAATATCAGCCAGGCTCGATGGTGCGGCGCCCAAAGACTCCAGCAACTGGGGCTGGAACTGGAGCGCGTCAAAGCGGGTTCTCGAAGACCTTTTTGCCACCGGACTCCTCAGCTCAGCAGGACGCACGCCGCAGTTTGAACGGTTGTATGCGCCTACGGCTTCTGTTCACCCGGCGGGGGAAGCGGCCCTGGAACCATCCGAACCGCAGGAAGCAATGCTGCGTCTGACGGAACTAGCTGCCCGTGCCCACGGACTGGGAACCGTCCGGTGTCTTGCGGACTACTTCCGGCTCCCTCACCGCGAGACTGCCGTCGCAGCAGCGGAACTTGTCCGGACAGGCCAGCTCCGCGAGGTGGTGGTGAAGGGCTGGAAGTCTCCGGCATATCTGCATGCAGAGGCTGTTATTCCACGCAAATCCACCGCACGGGCTCTCTTGAGCCCGTTTGATTCCCTGGTCTTTGAACGGAAGCGGCTCGAGGCGCTCTTCGGCTTCCGGTATCGGATAGAAATCTATACCCCGCCGGATCAGCGCTGCTACGGCTACTACGTGCTGCCTTTCCTGTTGGGCGAAGGGTTTGCGGCCCGGGTGGACCTGAAAGCGGACCGCCCCAACGGAGCCCTGTTGGTGCAGGCCGCTCACCGCGAAGAAGGCGCCCCGATCCATACAGCCGTTGAGCTTGCCGCGGAACT
Organism: Arthrobacter sp. UYP6; assembly: GCF_040547315.1. Classification (NCBI taxonomy): domain Bacteria; kingdom Bacillati; phylum Actinomycetota; class Actinomycetes; order Micrococcales; family Micrococcaceae; genus Arthrobacter; species Arthrobacter sp. UYP6. Next base: position 115,168 of record NZ_JBEPPM010000015.1, on the reverse strand, counting down.
ACGTATGATGGCAGATTGGCTGGGGCTTGACGGCGTTATCGTAAAACCATCGGGGGATTTGGCCCAGGAACTAAAACTGGCAGTATCCCGGGAATAGCCCCGCTGCGGGAACATCGGCACTCCGCCAAACGTCTCTCACGTAGACTGGGGACGCCAGAATTAGGCAACACTAGATTGGGAGCAAATCAGTGGCATCACTACTCGAACGGGTTCTTCGTACAGGCGATAAGAAGACGCTGAAGACACTGCGCAACTACGCCGATGCGATCAACGTGCTCGAGGATGAGTACCGGGGCATGTCGGACGCCGAGCTTCGGGGGGAGACAGACCGGTTCAAGGAGCGCTACGCCGACGGCGAGAGCCTGGATGATCTTTTGCCCGAGGCATTTGCGGCAGTCCGCGAAGCAGCGGGACGCACCCTGGGAATGCGTCACTTCGACGTCCAGATGATGGGCGGCGCTGCGCTGCACCTCGGCAACATCGCGGAAATGAAAACCGGTGAGGGCAAGACCCTCGTTGCGACTGCGCCGGCTTACCTCAACGCCCTGACCGGGCGCGGGGTCCACATCGTGACGGTCAACGACTACCTTGCTGAATACCAGTCGGACCTGATGGGCCGTGTCTTCCGCTTCCTGGGAATGACCAGCGGCTGCATCCTGTCCAACCAGGACCCCGCCACCCGCCGCGAGCAGTACAACGCGGACATCACCTACGGAACCAACAATGAGTTTGGCTTCGATTACCTGCGCGACAACATGGCGTGGAGCGCCGCCGAGCTGGTCCAGCGCGGCCACCACTTCGCCATCGTTGATGAAGTGGACTCGATCCTCATTGACGAGGCCCGCACACCGTTGATCATCTCCGGAGCCGCGAGCGGCGACGTCAACCGCTGGTACACCGAGTTCTCCAAGGTGGTGCAGCGGCTGAAGCTGGACACTGACTATGAGGTGGATGAGAAGAAGCGCACCGTAGGTGTCCTGGAGGCAGGCATCGAAAAGGTCGAGGACTACCTCGGCATCTCTAATCTCTACGAGGCCGCCAACACGCCGCTGATCGGCTTCCTGAACAACGCCATCAAGGCGAAGGAACTCTTCAAGCGCGACAAGGACTACGTGGTCCTCAACGGCGAGGTCATGATCGTTGATGAGCACACCGGACGAATCCTCGCCGGGCGCCGCTACAACGAGGGCATGCACCAGGCCATCGAGGCCAAAGAAGGCGTGACCATCAAGGCCGAAAACCAGACGCTGGCAACGGTCACCCTGCAGAACTACTTCCGGCTCTACGAAAAGCTCGCCGGCATGACCGGTACCGCCGAGACCGAAGCCGCGGAATTCATGAGCACCTACAAGCTGGGCGTGGTGCCCATCCCCACGAACAAGCCGATGGCTCGGATCGACCAGTCCGATCTGATCTATAAGAACGAAATTGCCAAGTTCGACGCCGTTGTCCAGGACATTGCCGAGCGCCATGCCGCCGGGCAGCCGATCCTGGTGGGAACCACCAGCGTGGAAAAGAGCGAGTACCTCTCCAAGCAGTTGGCCAAGGCCGGAATTCGCCACGAGGTCCTTAACGCCAAGAACCACGCGCGTGAGGCGGCCATCGTGGCCCAGGCAGGACGCAAGGGTGCCGTCACCGTAGCGACCAACATGGCCGGGCGAGGTACGGACATCATGCTCGGCGGAAACGCCGAGTTTAATGCCATCGCAGAGCTGGAACGGCGCGGCCTGGATCCGAATGAGAATCCGGACGAGTATGAAGCCGCCTGGCCGGATGCCCTTGAGAAGGCACGCGAAGCCGTGGCAGCCGAGCAGCAGGAAGTCATTGAACTCGGAGGCCTTTACGTACTGGGCACCGAGCGGCACGAATCACGCCGCATCGACAACCAGCTGCGCGGGCGTTCCGGCCGTCAGGGCGATCCCGGTGAGTCACGCTTCTACCTTTCGCTCACCGATGACCTGATGCGCCTGTTCAACTCCGGTGCCGCAGAACGGATCATGAACAGCTCCTCGATGCCGGACGACGTTGCACTGGAATCGAAGCTGGTCTCCAAAGCCATCCAGAACGCACAGGGACAGGTTGAGGGCAGGAACGCCGAGCAGCGCAAGAACGTCCTGAAGTACGACGACGTCCTGAACCGCCAGCGTGAGGCCATCTACGGCGACCGCCGCCGGATCCTGGAAGGAGATGACCTCCAGGAAAAGATCGGCTTCTTCCTCGAAGACGTCGTCACCTCGATCGTCAACGAGGCAACAGCTGAGGGCCACGGCGATGACTGGGATTACGAGCAGCTCTGGACTAACCTCAAGACCCTTTACCCGGTGGGGCTGACCATCGATGAGGTGGTCGAGGAAGCCGGTGGACGGTCCAAGGTGACCCGGGAATTCCTGCAGGAAGAAATCCTGTCCGATGCGAAGCTCGCCTACAAGGCACGTGAGGAAGCGCTGGGCGCTCCCGCCATGCGTGAATTGGAGCGCCGGGTGGTGCTTTCGGTGATCGGACGCAAGTGGCAGGAACACCTCTACGAGATGGATTACCTCAAGGAAGGTATCGGGCTGCGCGCCATGGCCCAGCGTGACCCTCTGGTGGAATACCAGCGCGAAGGGTTTGTCATGTTCCAGACGATGACCGAAGCCATCCGCGAGGAAAGCATCGGCTACCTGTTCAACGCCGAGGTGAAGGTCAACCAGCCCTCAGCGGATGTTCCGCCTGCGCTTGCCGGACTCAAGGACGGACGAGGCGCTCTGGGCCAGCCGACGATCACAGCTGCGGGCCTGGATGCGCCGCAGCGCCCTGCCAGCCTGCAGTTCTCGGCTCCGAACAGTGAAGGCGGAGTGGAAACCCGCGTGGAACGCGCGGCCTCGGATAAGCCGGCGAAGGCCGGCGCAGCGGGGTCATCAGCAGGCAAGCCGCGAAAGGCAGCTCAGCCTGCTTCGAAGAAGACCAAGCGCCGCAAGTAGCGTCAGCGGCGGCCATAGTGCGGCTTAGCCGATTTCCAAAGCCGTGATTTTCCAGAGTCCGCGCCGCAGCTCTATTCTCAGAGCCGCAGCGCGGACTCTGTTTTGTTCCGCAGCCACCACCGACGCCTCGTAAACGCCTTCCGAGACGGGACAGATCCGGCAGCAGCGGATCAGTACCTGGCGGTGCAGGCGCGCGGGGGTGGGAGCCGGGACCCGAGGGCTGTTCGCGCGTCCTCCGGCGCCCGGCACGGCCCTGCTTCGGACGAGGTTTGCCCGCAGCTGCAGACGCTCGAAGCTGGCCGGATCCAACCAGCGGACCATCTGCTGCAACGGTCGGGTTCCGCCCAGCACCTCAAGTGCCGCCTGGGTGACGGATCTGGCGATGGCGTCCACCCGGGAATCATCGGCAGGATCGCTGTGCCACCGCGGAGGATCCAGAGTCCCGGGACCGGGTGCGGTCTCGGAGTCGGCGGGAACCGGCGCAGGACGCGGACGGAGCTTGACGGGGGGAGCGCCGGTCAGGGCATAACCGGTAACGGGGATGCGGCGCACGGTCCAGGGACGTGGAGCCCCCGAGGCCGTGGCAAGCTCATCTGCTTCTCCTTGAACGGGGAAGGTGATCACTGTGGTCATGGTGGCTGTCCTTTCCTGCGTGCCGGCTCTGGCAGAGCGGCGGTTACTGGGATGTGGGCGGGAGCCGTGTGGGCCCAGGCCGGAAGAAATGTCAGGTCATTGCCGGGGTACTTCGGGAACCTCGGGTATCTCAAGGACCTGTCCGGGCAGGATCAGGTTCGGCTGGTCGCCGATCACCGCACGGTTCCGTTCGTACCAGCGGGGCCACTGAGCAGCGATCTCCGCGTCCGACGCCTGCGGTCCCAGCTGCTCGGCTGCCAGGCTCCACAGCGAATCGCCTTCGCGCACCGCTCTCTGGGAGACGGCGTCGGACCGTCCCGGACGAATAAACACGTTGTCTGCGGATTGCTGCGCCCGCGGCTTCCACTGTGGGCTAGGGGGGTCGGCGGCCTGCTCCGCTCCGGCACCGGACATACCCGGGATCTCCGGGAGCGGGTTCCCCGGCGTTCGCAGTGTGTCCGTGGGCTCCCACTGCGGATGGACGACGGCGTCCGTGGGCTGTTGCAGCACGGACAGGCTCTGCGGCGGGCCCGCGGCCGGGAACGTCTCCGCTGCCTGCGCTGCTCCGATGCCGGTGACGAGGTTCAGACCGATAATGGTGGCAGCGATTCTTTTCATAAACGCGGGGGCCAGTGCTCCGGCAGCAGCTGCCGCAGCAGCATGCCCGGCTTTTTGCAGGGCCGCTGATGCGAGAGCCAGAATCAGTGCGGTGCACCACCACAGGGCGAGAGCGACTCCGGCCGCCGCGGCGGCAAAACCGGCGAGTTGCTGCAGCGAAGAAACCGTGCCGTGGAGGAGAGTTGCAAAGTTCGGCCGGGTTGCCAATCCGGCCCACACCAGTATGGCGGCCGCAGCGGCGCACGCAGCCAACGTCAGCAGATCCCGTAGAAGATGCCTCACAGGTCTGCCCCTTTCTCGCCCGGCCGGGTGGCCGATTCCAGGTTTTTGGTCTGTTTGATGTCATTTGATGCGATTTAACTTTGTTCAATGCTGTTTGCCGTGTTGAAGCGTGTTTGGTGAGACTTGTCTACATGCCGGGCATGGCAGTGTCTAGGGTGATTTTGAGATTGTTTGAGGCGACCGTCCGTAGCTGACACCTGTGGCAGCCGTTAGCCTGTGCACATGCGATGGGATGCTCTTTTTGCTGACATGGAGGCTCAACTGGCTTCCGCCCGGGAAGCGGTCCAGGATTCGGAGGTTTCCGAACGGCTCAGGACGGACTTTGCGGCCATGGAGTTGGCTGGGAGACTGCACAGCCAGACCGGCAGGCTCCTGAAGGTGGATATGGGACTGCCTGGAGCCTTTGAGGGAGTGCTCAGCCATGTGGGCCGGGGATGGATAGCCCTGGAAGGAAGCGGGCGCTCGTCCGTCATCGCGCTGGGGCATGTTCAGTTCATCGCCGGAATGGACCGCTTTTCCTCAGCGGATGCCCCCGTGGCCAGGCTGGGCCTCGGATCAGCATTGCGGGGGCTTTCGCGCGACCGGGCGTCCGTTCGGGTGTATCCGGCCGGGGCTCCGCCGGCCGCAGCCCTGGACGGCAGCGTGGACCGGGTGGGAAAGGACTTTTTTGAGCTTTCGCTCATTCTCCGCGGCGAACCCCGCCGCCAGCAGAATGTCCTCGGCGTCTATGCGCTGCCGCTGCATGCGGTGGCGGCAGTCTGCTCTGTCCGCTGAGGGACCTCATTGTTCCCGGGCATTCCCCCGGAAAATGTTCAGAGGGGGCTGCCCTGCTCCTTGGCCCTACGGCTCAGGCAGAACGCCCTGGGACGTTTCTTCGCGCTGAACGGAGGCGGAACGGCGGTAGGCGTCGGCAATGAACTCCTCCAATACGCGTGATTCCACCCGCCATTGACCTCGCCCGCCGATCTGTATGGCCGGGAGTTCTCCTGACCTCACCAAGGCATACGTTTGGGACGAGGATATGTTCAGCACCTCTCCGACATCTGCCAGCGTCAGGAACCTCTTCTCAGCCACGTATCCACCTCTGTATCCCTCTGCTGCACATTCTTCGGCTGCGTTCTCGCATACAGTCTCCCATCCCTCCTGCTGCGCACGTCAGGTTATCCACACTTTGAAGTTTTCCGAAAATCACCGTTTCTTTCCATCGATTTGTAGTCAACAATGGCAGCGATTGCCCGTCCTGGACCCTGCGGTCCAGGACATCGGTGCCGCCAGGGGGAAAATCAGGGGGAAGAATGAGTCTCGCATCAAGCATGCAGGCGCCCGCGCCTCGTTTGAAAAAGCCGTCATGGAAAGATCCGCGCCTTTTGCTGGGAGTCCTGCTGGTGCTCGCCTCCACTGCAGGTGTAGTCGCACTCGTCGGCTCAGCGGATCAGACCACAGAGGTCTTTGCGGTTGACGAGGCTATTCCGCTGGGGACCCCCGTCACATCAGAGGATTTTGCCGTGGTGTCGGTACGCCTCGGCGACGTTGAAGGCTCCTACCTCCCCGTCGCCGGCGGCATTCCGGAGAGCGCAGTTGCGTCGTCACTGTTGAGGAAAGGCGAGCTCCTGTCCCGCAGCGATCTGGGCAGAGCCGATGAGCTGGACCGCAAACCGGTGGGGCTGCGCGTCGATGACCCGCTGCCGACCGGAACACAGGCCGGATCACGCGTGGACGTGTGGTCGGCCATGCCGGATGAGCGCAACGGCTTCAAAGAACCGAAACAGATTCTGACGGGAGCGGAAATCTCCGAGCTCAGCATCGATGAGTCAGTCCTCGGAGCCAACCGGGCCACACAGATCCTTGTCCTGGTGGAAGACGAGGACCTCCCGACCCTGCTCAGCGCCCAGTCCAACGGCGCCAAGATAGCGGTGGTCCTCAACCCGTCCGCGGGATCATGAATATCCCCGTTGTGACCGTGGGCAGCGGGGTAGGGACCCTCGTTCAGGACTTGGAGCGCCTGCATGGTCCCGTCACCGTGGTGCGCCGCTGCGCCGAGATGCCCGAGCTCATAGCCGCATGCCAGAGCGGTATCGCGCGCGCAGCCATCATGACGGACGACGCCGGCGAGGTGACAGCGGCGCTGGCGGAACGGCTTGCCGCTTCGGGCGTGGCGCTGCTTGTGCTGGCTGATGAGGACGGGGCGCAGCGGCGCCTTGACGCACTGGGCATTCTTCACGCCTCCCGGGCATCAACACCGGAACTCCTTTCCGGTTTGGTTACCGATGCGGTGGACCGGATGGACGGGCACTCCGGCTCTGCCTTCCTCGCCGATCCGGCAGGAGCGCTGCGCACCTGGTCCCTCGAAGCTGACAGCAGGTCACCTGGCCGTCCAGGCACACCGCCGGACAGCCCGGAACGGCCCAATACTGACGAAGGGGAGGAAATCGGAACCGGTCCGGCCCGTGCGGACGGGTCCGTCATAGCCGTATGGGGACCGGCTGGTGCCCCCGGACGGACCATGCTCGCCGTCAATCTTGCCGCTGAAGCGGCGGCGGCAGGGAAAACCGTGCTCCTGATTGACGCTGACACCTACGGATCTTCCGTTGCCGCATATTTGGGGCTGCTTGATGAATCGGCAGGCGTGGCACAAGCCTGCCGGCTCGCGGACCAAGGCCTCCTGGACAGCGAGTCGCTGATCCGCAGCACTCTTAATGTGTCCATGAACGGCCAGCGGCTGCTGGTGCTCACCGGGATTACCCGGTCGGACCGCTGGATCGAGCTGCGGCCCACAGCTTTGGGCCTGGTGGTAGAGCAGGCGCGGAAGGCAGCGGACCTGATCATTATCGACTGCGGTTTCAGTCTCGAGGCAGACGAAGAACTGAGCTTCGACACCATGGCACCGCGGCGAAACGGGGCCACGCTGCGGGCCCTTGAACTGGCCGATACCGTCTTTGCCGTAGGGGCGGCTGATTCTGTGGGGGTTCCCCGCCTCGTCCGCGCCCTCACCGAGCTGCAGGCCGCTGTCCCCGGGGCGGCACCAAAGGTGGTGCTGAACAAAGTCCGCTCATCGTCAGTGGGGCGTTCCCCGGAGCGCCAGCTGCGCGACGCATGGGAACGCTTTGGCCCGGGACTGCCAGTAACGGCCTTCCTGCCGGCTGAGTTTTCCACCGTTGATGCAGCGCTGTTGGCCGGGTCCGCCCTGCTGGAAACGGCGCCCTCATCGCCGTTACGCCACGCAATAGCGGCACTGGCAAATGTGCGGGTCCCCACCCGGCGGCGCGTAAGGCGGGTCGCGTCTGTTGCAAAGTGACCTTTTCATCCTTGCGGGATAGGCTCAAGTAAAGCCACCCGCAAAGAAGCGGGTCGCAAAGAAGGCAACAACGGAGGCGTATTAAATGTCGTCTGGATCCCGTATTCCGGATCTCACAGGTACTGACGATTCCCTGGATGATTTCATAGGGAACTACTACGAGCATCTGGCGGAGGAAGACGCAGACGGTTATCCGCCGTCGGCCCTGCATGAAAGGGCTGAGCGTCATCGCGTTCTGGGCATGGTGCGGCCCGAGGGGCACGCCGCAGTCGATCTCTTCGATCAGGGCGATGCCAGCATCATCTTGATCGTCACGGACGACATGCCGTTCCTCGTCGATTCGGTGACCGCTGAAGTTGTGCGTCGCAACGCAGCCATCAGGCTCGTGGTGCACCCCACCTTCCTGGCCAGCCGTGACCGGGAAACCGGCGAGCTGCAGTCGGTGCACCGGGTACCCGCTTCGGCAGGCGTTTCCAGCGGAGACACCGCCGCCCTGCCCAATCTCTCCAGCCTGCTGGGAAACCAGCATGAGACCACCCGCGTGGAGTCCTGGATCGCCATCGAAATCGGACGCCTGACCGACGAGGCGCAGCGCACTGAGCTTGTTGAGGGACTGCGCAAGGTCCTTGAAGACGTGCGCCTGGCCGTCGCTGACTGGCCGGCCATGCGGGCGAAGGTCCATGAGGTTTCCCGGTCATTGGAGAACGCCGCAAATGTCGGCGATATCCCTGATCTCCAGCAGGCGCGCGAGCTGCTCTCCTGGCTGGACAACGGCAACTTCACCTTTTTGGGCTACCGCGAATACGACCTCATCACCGAAGACGGCGAGGATCTGCTGCGCGTCAGCGAGGACACGGGCCTGGGCCTGCTGAGCCGCGCCTCGGGCGCCCGCCGCGTCCAACACCTGACCAGCGCCGGCCGGGCCAAAGCCCGGGAAAGGCGCGCCCTGGTGATCACCAAGGCCAATTCCCGTTCAACCGTCCACCGGGCGGCCTACCTGGACTACATCGGCATCAAGCGATTCGATGCACAGGGCAACGTCAACGGCGAGCGCCGGTTCATCGGTCTTTTCTCCACCGGCGCCTACACCGGCTCGGTGCGCAACGTGCCGATCGTCCGGGACAAGGTCCGCGAAGTCATGCGCCGTGCAGGCTTTCCTGCCGACTCACACTCCGGCAAGGACCTGCTCTCCATTTTGGAGACCTACCCGCGTGACGAGCTCTTCCAGATTGACGTGGAGACGCTGCAGGAGACGGCCCAGAGCATCCTGAGGCTGCAGGAACGGCGCCGCACCCGGCTGTTCCTGCGTCCGGACGTGTACGGCAGGTTTATGTCCGCTCTGGTCTTCCTTCCGAGGGACCGGTACAACACCTCTGTCCGCCTGCGCATCCAGGATGAACTGCGCTCCAGCTTCAACGCTGACTCCATCGACTTCGAAACTCGGCTGACCGAGTCGGCGCTGGCCCGTATCTTCTTCCGTATCCGGTTGCCGCGCGGCGTCGAAATCAAGGACATCGATCCGGCCGCGCTGGAACAGCGGCTGGTCAAGGCCGCCCGTTCCTGGAGCGAAGGCATCAGTGAAGTTGTCCGGGCCAAGTACAGCCGGGGTGAGGCCGAACGCCTGGCGGAGGTATGGGCCGAAGCTTTCCCCGAAAACTACCGTGTCGGCTATGAGGTCGAGGACGCTCTGGAGGACATCGACCGCTTCGAGGCGCGTCTGGCCTCGCCCGAATCGGCCCCCGAGCTGTTCGTTTACGTCCCCGAGCGCGCTGGCGCCGACGGCGAAGACGCGCGCCTGAAGCTGTACCTTTTGGAGCCGCGGTCGCTGACGCAGCTGCTGCCGACCCTGCACAACCTGGGCCTGGAAGTGCTGGACGAACGTCCCTACGAAATCCGCAGGGGAGACGGCATCTCGCTGTACCTCTACGATCTGGGGTTGAAGTATCCGGCAGGACTGGACCCGGTGAAGACCGGCTCACTGCTGGCAGAGGCTTTCCGTGCCGGAATGTCCGGAGCCAGCGAGTCAGACTACTTTGACCGGTTGATCCTTGAGCAGGGACTTTCCTGGCGCCAAGTGGTCATTCTGCGCAGCTACGCCAAGTACATGCGCCAGTTGGGCAACACCAATTCGTACGGATTTGTTGCCGGCACGCTGCGCCGCAATCCGGACGTGGCACGCGCACTTGTTGCCCTGTTCGAAGCACGGTTTGATCCGGACCTCTCCGAGGATGACCGCACGGCCGCCGAAGAGTCGGCGCGTGCAGCGCTGGATTCCGGCCTGGAGCAGGTTCCCACCCTGGACGCTGATCGGGTTCTGCGCACCGTCGCCAACCTGATCAACTCCACCCTGCGCACCAATTTCTACCAGGACAAGCCGTACGTCAGTTTCAAGCTGAACACAGCGGCCATTGAGGGTGCTCCGTTCCCGCGCCCCAAATACGAGGTGTGGGTCTACTCTCCGCGCGTGGAAGGCGTGCACCTGCGCTTCGGCGAGGTTGCCCGCGGCGGGCTGCGCTGGTCCGATCGGCGCGAAGACTTCCGCACCGAAATCCTCGGCCTGGTCAAGGCGCAGACGGTGAAGAACGCGGTCATCGTGCCGACCGGGGCCAAGGGCGGCTTCTACGCCAAACAGTTGCCGGATCCCACGGTGGACCGCGCCGCCTGGATGGAGGAGGGCAAGGAAAGCTACCGGACCTTTATCCGTGCGCTGCTGGATATTACCGACAACCTGGTGGTCTCTGAAAACGGCGAAGAACAGGTAGTTCCTCCCCAGCGTGTTGTCCGCCATGACGGTGACGACAGCTACCTCGTGGTGGCAGCGGACAAGGGCACTGCGTCCTTCTCCGACATTGCCAATGCCCTGTCCGCCGACTACGGCTTCTGGCTGGGTGACGCCTTCGCCTCCGGCGGCTCCGTTGGCTATGACCACAAGGCCATGGGTATCACTGCCCGCGGTGCCTGGGAATCCGTCAAACGGCACTTTAGCGAGCTGGGTGTGGACACCCAGACCGAACCCTTCACCGCCGTCGGAGTTGGCGACATGAGCGGCGACGTCTTTGGCAACGGCATGCTCCTGTCCGAGCAGGTCAAACTGGTGGCGGCCTTCGATCACCGCCATATCTTCCTGGATCCGAACCCGGACCCGGCGGCCTCCTACGCCGAACGGCGGAGGCTCTTCGAACTGCCCCGCTCCTCCTGGGCAGACTACGATGCCTCGCTGATCAGTGAAGGCGGCGGGGTCTTCCCGCGCCAGTCCAAGAGCATTCCGCTGAGTCCGCAGGTGCGCAAGGTGCTCGGGCTGGACGAAACAGTGACCAAGATGAGCCCTCCGGACCTGCTCCGTGCGATTCTGAAGGCACCGGCCGACCTGCTGTACAACGGCGGTATCGGCACTTATGTGAAGGCCTCCACGGAGACCCACACCGCGGTGGGCGACAAGGCGAACGACGCCATTCGGGTGGACGGCCGGGACCTGCGGGTCAAAGTCATCGGTGAAGGCGGAAACCTGGGCATGACCCAGCGCGGCCGCATCGAAGCCGCCCGTGCCGGCGTCATCCTCAACACCGACGCCATCGACAACTCCGCGGGCGTTGACTGTTCGGACCATGAAGTCAACATCAAGATCTTTGTTGACCGGATGGTTGCTGCCGGCAGGCTGGATCCGGAGGAGCGTGCCGAGTTCCTGCACTCCATGACTGACGAGGTTGGCCGTCTGGTCCTGCAGGACAACAAGGACCAGAACATGCTCCTGCTCAACGACCGCCGGCACGTCATCGAGTGGAGCCCCAGCTTTGAGCGGCTGATGGACTGGCTTGAAAAGCACGCTGATCTGAACCGCGAGTTGGAGGCGCTGCCCACCAACGAGGAACTGCGCGCCAGGGTGGCGGCTGGCGAAGGGCTGACATCTCCGGAACTTTCGGTGCTGGCCGCCTACGCCAAGATCGAGCTGACCAAGGCGCTGACGAAGTCCGATCTCGCCGACGATCCCTACTTCAGCGACACCCTGCGCCGGTACTTCCCGAAGCAGCTCGTGGAGCGGTTTGCGGATCAGCTGGATACCCATCCGCTGCGCCGGGAAATCATCTCCACCATGGTGGCCAACGACATCATCAACATTGGCGGGATCACCTTTGCCTTCCGTGTGATTGAGGAAACTTCGGCTACGGAATCCATGGTGGCGCGGGCGTTCACTGCGCTGCGGGAGATCTACGAGATCGACGGCGTCGTGGCAGAACTGAACGACCTGCCGGCCAGCTTCCCCACGGAAAACTGGACAACCATCCACCTGGATATGCGCAGGCTGCTGGACCGGGCCGTGCGCTGGTTCGTCAACCATGTGGGCCGCGGAAGCTCCATCCACGAGGACATTGAAGCGTTCAAGCCGATTGTTGGCCCGCTGCGCGCCGACATCCTCGATTACCTGCGCGGCGGTGATCTGGAACGCTTCCAGACAGCACTGGAACGCTCGCGCGAATGGCAGGTGCCCGAGGGGCTGGGTACCTACTGGGCCGAACTGTTCGAGAGCTTTGGCCTGCTGGACATTGCGCTGCTGACCGGGAAGCGGGTGGACGAGCCGGCCGCCAACGTGGCGGGCGTGTACTTTGCCATCTACGAGCGGTTCGGGGTTGATGACCTTCTTGAACGCATCACCAAGCTGCCGCGCGGTGACCGCTGGCAGGCCCTGGCACGAGCAGCGCTGCGGGACGATCTGTACTCCACCGTGGCTGACATGACGGTGGCGGCCCTGACAGCCACCGCCGGGCAGGCGGGGGAGGACCCGCTGAAGCGGGTCGAAGCGTGGGAAAAGCAGAACGCCGATAATTTGGAGCGGGCCCGGGTGATGTTCGAAGATGTGAACAAGCTCGAGCACGATGACATGGCATCACTCTCGGTTGCCCTGCGACTGCTGCGCTCCATCGTTCGACGTTAGACACGAGAAGAAGAAGAGACTGTGGCCATATTTACCGATCCCATCAAGGACCATGCCGATTTTGGACCGGGGGACGCGGAATGGCTGCACCTTTTGGTCGGCGACTGGCAACTGGTCGCCGACCTGGCGTTCGCTGACCTGGCGCTCTGGTTTCCGCTGCCGGACGGCAGCTACGTGGCTTTGGCACACGCCCGCCCCTCGACGTCGCACACTGTGTTCCACAGTGACTTCGTCGGGGAGCGGATCCGTGCCGATCTCCAGCCGCTGGTAGACAGTGCCTGGTCCAGCCAGGTCATCGAGCGCTCCGCCGAAACGAACTGGACTGCTGAGACGGCCATGCGGGTGGAGGCCATCCCCTTTGTCCGCAACGGACGGACCCTGGCAGTGGTCACCAGCCACATGGATCTGTCCTCTTCCCGCATGCCGTCCCGGCTGGAACTGACCTACCGGCAATGTGCCTACGACCTGTTGCGGATGGGAACCCTGGGCCTGTGGCCGGATTTCGCTACGCCCACGGGTTCCCGGCGGGGTGCGCCGCGTGTCGGTGACGGATTAATCCGGATGGATGCCGACGGCGTCGTGCAGTATGCCTCACCCAATGGCGTTTCCGCCTTCCGCCGGCTGGGGGAGATGGAGAGCTTGGAAGGGCGTGCGCTGGCTGAAATCACCACCGCACTGCTCAAGGACCGCCGCATGGTGGACGAAACACTGCCGCTGGTGGTGACCGGGCGCATGCCATGGCGCACGGAGATTGAATCCCGTGGCGTTAGCCTGTCCCTGCGGGCCATCCCGCTGCGTGACGAGAAGGAACGGTTCGGTGCCCTGGTGCTGTGCCGGGATGTCTCCGAGCTGCGCCGCCGGGAGATGGAGCTGGTATCTAAGGACGCCACGATCCGTGAGATCCACCACCGGGTGAAGAACAATCTACAGACGGTGGCAGCGCTGCTGCGGATGCAGTCGAGGCGGATGGAGAGCGAAGAGGGCAAACAGGGGCTTGCGCAGGCCATGCGGCGGGTGGCCACCATTGCGCTGGTCCACGAGACACTGTCCCAGGGGCTCACGCAGAACGTGAACTTTGACGAGCTCATCGACCGGCAGTTCCGGCTGGCGGCCGAGGTGGCTTCTCCAACGCAGCAGGTGAGCACGGAGAAGGAGGGCTCTTTCGGAGAGCTTCCCAGTGATTTTGCGACTCCGCTGGCACTGGTGATCAACGAGTTGGTGACCAACGCCGTCGAGCACGGGCTCTCCGACCGCAAGGGAACGGTGTGGCTCAGCGCCGCACGGCAGCGGGGCGCCTACGCGGAGGAAATCCTCACGGTCACAGTGGCCGACGACGGTGCCGGGCTGCCGCCGGGGCCGCGCCGAGAGGGTCTGGGACTGCAGATTGTCCGCACCCTGGTGCAGAGCGAGCTGGACGGCACCATCGAGTGGTCCTCAAGGCCGGGCGGCGGGACCGAAGTCCGGATCGAAATGGGTTTGGACAACGAATCCCGCAGAAGCTAAACAGGGTTAAGACAGGAAGGGCCGCTGCTCTGGGCAGCGGCCCTTCTGAAGTCTTCTGGGACTGCAAAGTCTTTTGGGACTGTGAAGTCTCCTGGGACTACATCCCGTCACATACGACTAATTAGGACGCGCGTCGTGCGCGTGCGGCACGGCGCTTCAGGGCGCGGCGCTCGTCTTCGCTCATGCCGCCCCAGACGCCTGCGTCCTGGCCGGTTTCGATAGCCCACTGAAGGCAGGTATCCATTACCGGGCATCGGCGGCACACACTCTTGGCCTCTTCAATCTGAAGAAGAGCCGGGCCGGTGTTGCCCACAGGGAAGAACAGCTCCGGATCTTTGTCCAGACATGCTGCGCGGCTCCGCCAATCCATGCTAATCACAATCTCCTCAAAATAGTTGACTCCCACGTGTTTGTGAAAACATTCACGAGCAACTGCAAACGAAAGGGGCCAGCTCCGGCCCCAAATTTCCCCAGTTACTAGGATTCCATGTAAAGGAAACGCAAACAAGGGTTAATGAGCTCCCAATCAGCCCGAAACCATGAGGGATGCATCACAGCGATGTGTCACATACAGGCAGATGATGTGTCACCTACAGGCAGATAGTGAACGGACGCAGCCACTACAAGGCTTTACCTTTGAGCCGTCAGCCCGGACGCTCTCTGACTATGTCCGGTAGTGTGCCAGTGTGTCAAGACCTCAGAATCCGCAGCCGCAGGCCGGTCGCCCGGCATCCGTTCCACCGGCAGTCATCGCCATTTCCGCCGTACTCATTCTGGAAGCTGCCGCCCTTCTGGTGCTGGCGGGCTGGTTTGTTTACAACCTTTTTACCGCGACCCCAGCATCAATGGGCGGTGCAGTGTTTACCACGGTCCTGCTCGCCGCCGCCGGCGTATGGCTGCTGATCCTCGGTCACTTCTTCTTCCGCGGCTTCCGCTGGACCCGGGCCGGGGTGCTGGTCTTCCAGCTGTTCGCCATCGTTATTGCCGTTCCGACGCTGCAGGGCGGGGTTATTGTTGCCGGGCTGTTCCTGCTGCTGCCACCCGCTGCTGTACTGCTGCTGTTGTTCAGCAAGCCGGTGGTTCAGCACACTAACAGGGTCTCCGGTGAGCCAAAGGCCTTGTGACGGGTCCTGACCGGCAGTGTAATCGGCCACAGCGAGCCCAACCCCGCGGTCAGCCCCGCAGCGCAGCTCCTGCCCGGCGTCGTGCGTTTCCGAACGGGCCAAAACACGCAGGTAGTGGCGGCCAAGAGACCCGGGCGTGGCTTTCAGGCCGGATGGGGAATCGCCTTAGAATGGGTGACATCGGGGCCCAAAGAACGTGCCGCGTCGACGGTAGTGACCGGACGCCCCCATGTTCGAGGGGTAAAGTCTATGGCTGAATTGCCTGTACCGACGAGAGGTCTTTGTGTCGAAGCTTGAAACGGAAGCCCAACCGGTCTCCGCTGACACCACCATAGCGTCGGGAGGAAAACCCACTTACCGGCCCGAGGTGCAAGGCCTGAGGGCCCTTGCCGTGCTGATGGTTGTCACCTATCACATCTGGTTTGGGCGTGTTTCGGGCGGGGTGGACGTCTTCCTCCTGATCTCCGCGTTCCTTCTGACACTCTCCTTCATTCGCAAGGTGGAGGGCGGACGCGCCCTTGAACTGAGCCGTTACTGGCTGCACCAGTTCAAGCGGCTACTGCCTCCGGTGGTCGTGGTTCTGATCGGGACATTGACGGCAACGGCGCTGTTTGTTCCCCAGAGCCGATGGTCTGAAATCCTGTCGCAGAGCTGGGCTTCCCTCCTCTACTTCCAGAACTGGCTGCTGGCCGCTGAATCAGTGGACTACTACGCCGGGGACCACAGCACCGCAAGCCCGCTGCAGCACTTCTGGTCACTGTCCATCCAGGGCCAGGTCTTCATTCTCTGGCCGCTGCTGCTGGCGGCGTCGGCACTTTTGGCGAAGGCCCTCCGGGTCCGCTTCCGCAAGGTGGTGCTGGTTGTTTTTGGCGCGGTCTTTGCCGTCTCTCTGGGCTTTTCCGTCATCGAAACCTATGGAAACCAGGCGCACGCGTACTTCGACACCCGCACCAGGCTGTGGGAATTTGCCTTGGGCACCTTGCTTGCCCTTGCACTGCCGTATCTGAAGCTTCCCCGAAGCCTCAGGGTTGTGGCCGGATGGCTGGGCTTGGCAGCCATGCTGAGTGTGGGATTCCTGCTGGATGTACAGGGCCAGTTCCCCGGCTACGTAGCACTCTGGCCGTTGGTGGCGGCGTCGCTGGTGATTATTGCCGGACAGACAGGAAGCCGGTTCGGGGCGGACCGCCTGCTGTCCTGGAAACCGCTGATGCGGCTGGGCGACATTTCCTATGCCCTGTACCTGTGGCACTGGCCCGTGCTGGTGATTTACCTGATCTGGCGGGACCGCCAGGAAGTGGGACCGGTTGGCGGAACCGCCATCATTGCACTGTCACTGGTCTTGGCCTACCTGACCACCAAACTGGTGGAGCGGCCGCTGCGCTCCTCCGTGTGGATCAACCGCAACTCGCGGCGCGCTGCTTTGGTGATTGTCCTGTGCATCGCCGCCGTGGCGGCTCCGGTTGCCGGCTGGCAACAGGGGCTGAAGGTGCAGGCTGAGAAGCTGGCAGCCGAGGCACTCAGGGAAAACCCGGGGGCGCGGGTACTACTGGCCGATTACCAGGACTTCAGCAGTCCGGGCGCGCAGTTGATCCCCACCCTGAGCTCGCTGGGCAAGGAATGGGGCACCCTGGAATCAGATTGCTCGAACCTGGACACGCAACCGACAGATTCCCTGCTGGAACAGTCCTGCATGGCCTCGGTACCGCCGGCGGAACCAGAGAAAACCATTCTGGTCCTCGGCGACTCCCACGCGGAACAGTGGCTGGGGGCGCTGGAACCGCTGGCAAAGCAGAACAACTACCAAGTGGTTTCCCTGCTGCTGGGCGGCTGTTCCTTTGGCGGCTACTCCGACGGCCGAGAGGCCGGCTGCAACGATTTCAACCAGGCAGCGCTGGACTACGCCCTGGAGCTGCAACCCGATGCCGTCTTTACAGTGGTAACGGCCGCCCATCCGGTGGAACCCGCAGACCGTCCGGTTGACGGGCTCCCGGAGGCGTCGGAGACGCTGCGGCAGGCGGGAATCCCGGTGGTGGGCGTCCGGGACAATCCGCGGTATGAGTTCGACATGATCCGGTGTGCCGAGTCCAATGGCCCCCAGTCCGAAGAGTGCAGCGCCGATGTGAGCGGGAAACTCTCGGATCCCATAATGGTGGCCTCCTACTTCGCGGCCCTCCCGGGAGTTGAGCTGATGGACATGACGGACCTCATCTGCCCGGACGGCACCTGCGTGCCGACCGTTGGCAACGTCTACGTCTACATGGACGACAACCACCTCACGACCACCTATACCGCCTCAATGATTGACGAATTCGAGCGCCGCTTCCACGCAGCCGTGAACTGGTAGCAGGTGAGCCGTGTTGCGAAAAAGTGCCGGTGTGCCGATTCTCGGATAACCTAGACCGTCGGGTCCGTGCCCGCATAGGCCGTACCGTAACAAACAGGAGAAACAAGTGAACGTTGACCTCGTCGTCGTCGGATCGGGCTTTTTCGGTCTGACCGTAGCCGAGCGCGCTGCAAAGGAACTGGGCCTGAAGGTCGCTGTCCTGGATCGCCGCCACCACATTGGCGGCAACGCCTACAGCGAAAAGGAAGCGCAGACCGGCATTGAGGTGCACCGGTACGGAGCGCATCTCTTCCACACTTCCAATGAGCGCGTCTGGGAGTACGTCAACCGGTTCACTGAGTTCACCAACTACGTTCACAAGGTCTACACCAGCCACAAGGGCGAGGTGTACTCCATGCCCATCAACCTGGGTACGATCAACCAGTTCTTCCGATCCTCCATGGGCCCGGCCGAAGCGAAGGCCATGATCCAGGAGCAGGCGGGCGAGCTTGCCGGAACTGATCCGGCCAACCTCAATGACAAGGGTATCCAGCTGATCGGCCGCCCGCTGTATGAAGCGTTTATCAAGCATTACACCGGCAAGCAGTGGCAGACCGATCCCAAGGACCTTCCTGCCGAGATCATCAGCCGCCTCCCGGTGCGGTACAACTACGACAACCGGTACTTCAACGACAAGTACGAAGGTCTGCCCGTAGACGGCTACACCGCCTGGATTGAGCGGATGGCAGACCACCCCAATATCCAGGTGCATCTGAAGACCGATTTCTTCGACGACGGTCATGAGTTCTCCCGCGACGCTACCCGGGGCCAGGTGCCCGTCGTCTATACCGGTGCCGTGGATCGTTACTTTGACTACGCCGAGGGAGACCTCTCCTGGCGGACCATCGACCTCGAAGAAGAGGTCCTGCCCATAGAGGACTTCCAGGGCACCTCGGTCATGAATTACCCGGATGAGGATGTTCCCTACACCCGGATTCATGAGTTCCGTCACTTCCACCCGGAGCGCGAATACACCAAGGACGCCACGGTCATCATGCGTGAGTACTCCCGGTTCGCGGAAAAGGGCGATGAGCCGTACTACCCCGTCAACACGGCGGAGGACCGGGCCAAGCTCCTGGCCTACCGCGACCTTGCGAAGGGCGAAAAGGAAGTCCTCTTCGGCGGCCGTCTGGGCACCTACAAGTATCTGGACATGCACATGGCGATCGGATCGGCATTGTCGATGTACGACAATAAGATCAAGCCCCACTTCACCGGCGGGGCAAAGCTCGAAAGCGGAGGAGTTGACGCGTGAGCCAGCTGAAGACTGAAGAGAAGCAGGGCACTACCGGGGAAACGAAGCAGTGGCATACGCTGCAGCGGATTATTTTCCCGGACCGCAGCCAGATGGATACGGCTCTGCTGTACGTCGACAGCGGTTCCGCCATGGGTGCGCAGTTCAACACCATGGACGGTTCCATGATGAAGTCCACGAAGACGCAGAGCACTGAGGCGTCTGCGTCGGGCGGCGAAGTGCACGTTGAGGACTTCCTCTCCCGCACCGGTACCATTGCCCGGCCCGGGCAGCGGCTGTCCTTCGGCACCTACTTCAACGCGTTCCCGGCAAGCTATTGGCGCCGCTGGACCACCGTTGAGAGTGTCCGTCTGCACGTGGAAACCAAGGGTGCCGGCGCTGTCAGCGTCTACAAGTCCAACGCCCGCGGATCGCTGCAGCACGTCGAGACCCGGCGGGTGGACGGCGACACGGTCTCCAACTTTGACCTGACGCTCAAGCCCTTTGGCGACGGCGGCTGGTACTGGTTTGACCTGGTGGCGGGTGCCGACTCCATGGCACTGGTCGAAGCCAATTGGCTTGCTGCGGGAGAGGCGAAGAAGCCGGGCTCCATCACGCTGGAAATTACCACGCTGAACAAGAACGAATTCTGCCTGAACAACCTTCAGATTTTGGCGGACAACCCCGAGGCACTGGAAAACGTCTCCGAGGTGCTGATCGTTGACCAGGGAACCAAGAAGCTGGTCGACGCCGAGGGCTTCGCGGAAGCGGAAGCGGCGCTTGGCGGCAAGCTTCGGATGATCCACCAGGGCAACCTGGGCGGTTCCGGCGGCTTTGCCCGGGGCATGTATGAAGCGGTGGAAAACGGCAGCGATTATGTGCTGCTGCTGGATGACGACATTGTCATGGAGCCGGAGAGCATCACCAGGATGCTGACTTTTGCCGACCACTGCAAAACGCCCACCATCGTCGGTGCGCACATGTTCGACCTTTACAACCGCTCGGTCCTGCATACCTTCGGCGAGACCGTGAATGTTTTCCGCTTCCAGCCGGACCACCCCTTCAAGGAACAGGTGCTCGGCCACGACTTCGCGCGCACCAACCTGCGCACCACTTCCTGGATGCACCGCCGGGTCGACGTCGACTACAACGGCTGGTGGATGTGCATGATCCCCACCGAGGTCATCCGCAACATTGGGCTTTCCCTGCCGGTGTTCATCAAGTGGGACGATGCCGAATACGGCTTGCGGGCGAAGGCTGCCGGCTACAACACGGTGTCCCTGCCCGGTGCCGCCGTCTGGCACATCACCTGGGCAGACAAGGACGACGCCGTCGACTGGCAGGCGTATTTCCACAGCCGGAACCGCATCATCACCGCCCTGCTGCACAGCCCTTATCCGCGTGGCGGACGGGTGGTGCGCGAGGGCAGCTTCATTGACATCAAGCACCTGATCTCCATGCAGTACTTCACGGCGCAGGGGCGTGTCATGGCGCTGAAGGATTTGATTGCAGGTCCGGAGCACCTCCACGACATCCTGCCTAGCCGTCTGCCGGCCATCCAGGCGATGCGCAATGAGTACTCTGAAGCGCAGTTCGAGGCCGACCCGGAGGCGTTCCCCCGTCCTGGCATGGTTAAGCCGCCGCGTCACGGACAGGGTTTCAAGGCCCCCTCCTACGTCACACTCGTACCGTGGGCAGCTAAGACCATTGTCCGCCAGCTGACCAAGCCCGTGGCGAAGTCCAGCATAGAGCGTCCACAGGCCCGTGTTGCCCATATCGACAACCGGTGGTGGCGCATGTCCCAGTACGACAGTGCCGTGGTCACGAACGCAGACGGCACCGCAGCCTCCTGGTACCAGCGGGATCCAAAGAAGCTTCGTGCCTTGTTATCGGAAGGCGCGCGCCTCAACGCGGAAATCCTGAAGGACTGGCACAAGCTGAGCCAGAAGTACCGTAAGGCGCTTCCGGAGATCACGTCCATGGAGGCCTGGAAAGCGACCTTCGAAAAGCACTCGGAAGAGAGTAAGTAAGCTTGTCCACCGACGCGCTCGAAACTCCGGGGCGGGGAGCAGGACTGGCGGATATCTTCCGGTCCCGCTTCCTGCTCAAGCTGCTAGTTTCCAAGGAGCTGAAGGTCCGTTACCGGGGCTCGGTGCTGGGACTGCTGTGGTCCTATGTGAAGCCGGGTGTGCAGTTCATTGTCTTCTACATCGCCCTTGGCGTCTTTCTGGGACTGGAACGGAGTGACCGCAATCCCGGCGGGCTGCCGAACTACGCGATCTACCTGTTCTCCGGAATTGTCCTGATCAACTTCTTCACGGAAGCGCTGGGGAATGCCTCACGCTCCATCGTGGGCAACGGCGGGCTGATCAAGAAGATCTACCTGCCTCGGCAGCTTTTCCCGATGGCTTCGGTGTGGGTCTCGGGTGTGCACTTTGTGCCGCAGATCCTCATTCTGGTGGTGGCCTGCCTGTTCAACGGCTGGCGTCCCTCGCTGCTTCAATTGGCAGCGGCCGCGGCCGGGTTCCTGATTGTGACACTGCTGGCCACGGGACTCGGACTGCTTTTCGGGGCGGTAAATGTTTACTTCCGCGATGCAGAGAATCTCGTGGACATGCTGCTGATGATTGCCACCTGGGCATCGCCGGTGCTGTATTCCTGGATCATGGTCCGGGAGAAGATGGGGGAGACGTTCTTCAATCTCTACCAGCTCAACCCGATTACCGTGGGTGTGGAAACGTTCCACTATGCGTTCTGGCTTCCCACGACGGACGGCGCCGAGGCAATTCCGCCGCACCTGCTGTCCCTGTGGATTCCCGTCGGTCTGGCCATTTCTGCAGCTGTACTGCTGCTCGGCCAGCTCGTCTTCCGTCGCCTTGAAGGCCGTTTCGCGCAGGAGCTGTGAACCGTGGCAAATGCCATTGAAGTACGCAATATCAACAAGCAGTTTGTCCTGCGGCACACGCGCTCTATGAAAGAAGCGTTTGTCTGGCTGGTCAAAGGCCGCAAGGGCGACCTATCCGAGAAGTTCCATGCTCTCAAGGGCGTCAGCCTCGACATTGAGCAGGGCGAGACGGTTGCACTGCTGGGCCTGAACGGTTCCGGTAAGTCCACGCTGCTCAAACACATCTCCGGCGTTATGCGCCCCGATTCCGGAACTGTGGGAACCAGAGGGCGGGTAGCCGGGCTGATTGAGGTGGGGGCAGGCTTCCATCACGACCTCAGCGGCCGGGACAACGTCTACCTGAACGGTGCCATCCTGGGCATGACCGAGGATGAGATCGACGAGAAGTTCGACTCCATTGTTGAGTTCTCTGAGATCGGCCAGTTCATCGACACGGAGGTGAAGTTCTATTCCTCGGGAATGTACCTCCGGCTGGCATTCTCGGTGGCGGTGCACACCAATCCCGAGGTCTTCCTTGTCGATGAGATCCTCGCCGTGGGGGACGAACCGTTCCAGAAGAAGTGCCTTGCCAAGATCCGCGAGCTTGCCGAGGAAGGTAAAACCCTTGTCGTCGTTAGCCATGACCTGGACCTGGTGTCCAAGATCTGTGAGCGCGGGGTACTGCTTGAGCACGGCCAGGTGGTCATGGACGGACCGGTGATCGACGTCGTCGCCCGTCTGCGCGGCGAGGGCTAGCGGCCGGAAGGGCGCGGGCACCCGTAAGGTGCAAAAAAGGGCGGACCCCGCGGGGTCCGCCTTTTTTTGCTGACTACCTGTCTGAGCCTTACGTCGCCCTACTTCTTCCCGGACTCGAGCAGCGAGAGCAGATAGTCTCCGTAGCCGCTCTTGACCAGTGGCTCCGCCCGCTTGCGCAGGTCGTCGTCGGAGAGGAACCCCAGCCTCCAGGCGACCTCCTCCGGAGAGCCGATCTTCAGGCCCTGCCGGCTCTCCACCGTGCGGATGAAGTTGGAGGCATCATTGAGCGAATCGAACGTGCCGGTGTCCAGCCACGCCGTTCCGCGGGGGAGGATGTCCACGCGCAGCTTGCCGCGTTCCAGATAGAACCTGTTGACATCGGTGATTTCCAGTTCCCCGCGGGGGGAGGGCTTGAGTGCCTTGGCGATCTCCACGACGTCGTTGTCATAGAAGTAAAGGCCGGGAACGGCATAGTTGCTCTTAGGATGTGCAGGCTTCTCCTCCAGGGAGAGTGCCTTGCCGGCTTCGTCGAATTCCACCACGCCGTATGCGCTGGGGTCCTGGACCCAGTAGCCAAAGATGGCGCCGCCGTCCACGTTCTCGAACCGGCGGAGCTGGGTGCCCATCCCATGGCCGTAGAAGATGTTGTCGCCAAGAACCAGGGCTACTGACTCGCTGCCAATGTGTTCCTCGCCCAGGATGAACGCCTGGGCCAGCCCGTCGGGGGAGGCCTGCTGGGCGTACGTGATGTTCACGCCGAACTGGCTGCCGTCCCCGAGCAGCCGTTGGAACTGGTCGGCGTCATACGGGGTGGTGATGATGAGGATGTCGCGGATGCCGCTGAGGATCAGAGTGGAAAGCGGGTAGTAGATCATGGGTTTGTCATAGACGGGAACAAGCTGCTTGCTGATGCCGTGAGTGATGGGGTGCAGCCGGGATCCCGTGCCGCCCGCCAGTATTATTCCGCGCATGCCTTCATCTTCTCCCAGCCCTTGGCGCGCGCAAAATTGTACGACGCCGCCCGGCGCCGGTGTTTCGTGAGCCGGGGAGGCGCCGGGCGCAGTGTGCCCGGGGTGCGGCTCCGGTAAGGTTGACCGGTGGGAGTTTGGTGTCCGCGGCGGCATTCCGGGCCGGGCTCCTGCGCATAGTTGCCTCCGTCCCAACCCGGGCCGGAAGGTGCCGCCGATACGAGGTGAAAAGCAATTAGGTTCAAGTTAGGTAAACCGGAGAAGGTTTCCGGGACGGAAGCACCCGAAAAAGGCATGGGGCAGGCGTCGGCCGCCGGTGTGGGAGCCGCCTCGCTGGCCTCCGCTGCCGTGGGCTACATAGTGATTGTGGTGGCGGCACGAACGCTGGACAAACAGGACAACGCGGCGTTCCTCACCTTCTGGTCCGTGGTGTTCCTGGTCATCGGGGTGCTGGGCGGCATCGCCGTTGAGACCACCCGTGCAGCCAGGACCTCGCGCAGCCTTGAGGCCTCCGCTCCCGCAGACGCAGGTACGCCCGGGGCCGGACGTCGGCCGCGCATGGGATGGGTTGCCCTGGCCGTGGGACTGGCCACAGGTGTTCTGCTGGCGGCAGCGTCGCCGCTGTGGGCGCCGCCCATTTTCGGCTCTTACGCGTCCGCGCTGGTGCCGGTGGTCTGCGTGACTGCGGTCTTCTATGCTGGCCACGCGGTCATGATGGGCCAGTTCGGCGGGATCGGGCGCTGGGGTACCTATTCGCGGCTGATTGCCTCCGAGTCCGCGGTCCGCCTCGCCGTCCTGGTAGCGGTGGTGCTCATCGGCGCAACGGTGGCAGGCCTGGCCTGGGCAACGGCAGCGGGCACCGCTGCCTGGCTGCTCTTCATGCTGCTGTCGCCCCAAAGCCGCCGGGCCTTCCTCTTTCGGGCCGATACAGGGCTGCGGCCGTACCTGCGGACCGTGTGGCATGCCTGCATGGCCGCAGCAGCCAGCGCCTCCCTGGTGGTTGGATTCCCCGTCCTGCTGCGCCTGACCACTTCCGACGCGGTCTACTTGGAATCGGCTGCCCTCCTAATGGCACTGTCACTGACCCGGGCCCCGCTGATGATCCCGCTGCAGGCCTACCAGGGCGTAGCCATTACGCATTTCATGTCCCGGCGTTCGGAGGGGCTGAAGGCTGTCGCTCCGATTTTTGGGCTGGTGATCGGGGTAGCCGCGTTGGGGGCCGCTGCAGCCTGGCTTCTTGGCCCCTGGCTCATGGTGGCCTTCTTCGGCGATCATTACAACATGTCCGGAGCCGTGCTGGCGGCCCTGACATTCGACGCCGGATTCTTGGCGCTGCTGACCCTGACCGGGGCACTGACCATAGCCTCCAACCGGCACCGCGCCTATTCACTGGGATGGATTACCGCCTGCCTGGTGTCTTTTGCCATGCTGTGGCTGCCGCTGGATATCGAGACACGCACGATCATCAGCCTTGCTGCCGGACCCCTGTGCGGCATTGCGGTGCATTTGCTTGTCATCATCCGCTCATCGCCGTCGGCTTCGGCAACCGGCGGCACTCAACGAAGCACACCGGCCTCCTGAACCGACGGGCAACGAGCCCGTTCAGGCCCGGACAACAGCGCCCTGACGGGCGGGTAGGGTTAAATCATGCAGAAACTTCTGGTGACCGGCGGAGCCGGGTTTATTGGGTCGAACTTTGTCCACTATGTTCTGGAGCACACCGGTGCCAAGGTAACGGTGCTGGACAAGCTCACCTATGCCGGGAACCGCGCTTCCCTGCAGGGACTGGACCCGGCCCGGTTTACCCTGGTGGAGGGCGATATCTGCGACGCCGCCCTCGTCAATCCGCTGGTGGGCCAGGCGGACGTCGTCGTGCATTATGCTGCGGAGTCCCACAACGACAACTCCCTGCATGACCCGCGCCCGTTCCTGGATACCAACATCATCGGCACCTACACGCTGATCGAAGCCGCCCGCAAGCACGGCACCCGCTTCCACCACATTTCCACCGACGAGGTTTACGGCGACCTGGAACTGGATGATCCGGCCCGGTTCACCGAGTCCACCCCGTACAACCCGTCCAGCCCCTATTCCTCCACAAAGGCCGGCTCGGATCTTTTGGTGCGAGCCTGGGTACGGTCCTTCGGCTTGAAGGCAACGATCAGCAACTGCTCGAACAACTACGGCCCGTACCAGCACGTGGAGAAGTTCATTCCCCGCCAGATCACCAACGTGATCGACGGCGTGCGGCCCAAACTCTACGGTGCCGGGGAAAACGTGCGGGACTGGATCCACGCCAACGACCATTCCTCGGCCGTGCTGCGGATCATCGAGAGGGGCGAGATCGGACAGACCTACTTGATCGGCGCCGACGGAGAGAAGAACAACAAGGATGTTGTTGAACTGATCCTCAAACACATGGGACAGCCCGCTGACGCCTATGACCAGGTCATTGACCGGCCCGGGCATGACATGCGCTATGCCATCGATTCCACCCGGCTGCGCACCGAACTCGGCTGGGAACCGCAGTTCTCCAACTTTGACCAGGGCATTGAGGACACCATCGACTGGTACCGGGCGAACGAAGACTGGTGGCGGCCGCAGAAGGATGCCACCGAAGCCAAGTACAAGGTCCAGGGCCAGTAGCGCCATGGCCCCGGAATTCTCCAAACCCCTTGCCGCCCGGCCCACCTCCATTCCCGGCGTCGTGCTC
Organism: Arthrobacter sp. UYP6; assembly: GCF_040547315.1. Classification (NCBI taxonomy): domain Bacteria; kingdom Bacillati; phylum Actinomycetota; class Actinomycetes; order Micrococcales; family Micrococcaceae; genus Arthrobacter; species Arthrobacter sp. UYP6. The sequence continues at coordinate 88,885 of NZ_JBEPPM010000015.1, read as the reverse complement.
TACGACCTGCCGATCCACGGGGATAACCGGGGCTGGTTCAAGGAAAATTGGCAGCGGTCCAAAATGTCGGCACTGGGCCTGCCGGACTTCGGACCGGTGCAGAACAACATTTCCTTCAACGAAAAGGCCGGCACCACCCGCGGCATCCATGCCGAGCCGTGGGACAAGTTCATTTCCGTGGCCACCGGCCGGATCTTCGGCGCCTGGGTGGACCTGCGTGAGGGCCCGTCCTTCGGCACCGTGTTCACGGCCGAGATGGGACCGGATACGGCCATCTTCATTCCCCGCGGGGTGGGCAACGCCTTCCAGACCCTGGAAGACAACACAGCGTACACATACCTGGTCAATGACCACTGGAGCGCCGGTGCCCAGGGGCAGTACACGTTCCTGAACCTGGCCGATGAGACCGCGGCAATCCGGTGGCCGATTCCGCTGGAGCAGGCTGAACTCTCGGACAAGGACAAGGCTCATCCGCGGCTGGGCGACGTGGTGCCGATGGCGCCGAAGAAGATCCTGGTCCTGGGCGCCGACGGGCAGCTGGGCAAGGCACTGCGTGCGGAGTACGACGGCGATCCGAGGGTTGAGTTCGCGTCGCGCGCGGACTTTGACCTCACCGATCCGGCGTCCTTCGCCGACCGGAACTGGAAGGACTACACGGCGGTCATTAACGCGGCCGCCTACACGGCCGTGGATGCCGCAGAAACTCCCGAAGGCAGGGCCGCGGCCTGGGCCATTAATGCTCAGGCCGCGGCCCGGCTGGCCCGCGCCGCCGTGGAACACCGGCTGACCCTGGTGCAGGTGTCCTCTGACTACGTTTTTGACGGTACTGCTCAGGTTCATGTCGAGGGCGAGCCGGTGTCTCCGCTGGGCGTGTACGGGCAGTCCAAGGCCGCCGGCGACGCCGCGGTCTTCACTGTGCCCGCGCACTACATTGTGCGCACCTCCTGGGTCATCGGGGAGGGCAGCAACTTCGTGAAAACCATGGCCTCGCTGGCGGCGCGGGGAATCGCTCCGTCGGTGGTCGATGACCAAATAGGCCGCCTGACCTTTGCCGAGGACCTGGCCGCCGGCATCCGGCACCTGCTGGAAACCGGTGCCCCGTACGGAACGTACAACCTGACTAACACCGGTCCGGCGGTTTCCTGGGCGGAGATTGCGCGTGAGGTGTTCCGGCTCTGCGGTGCTGCGCCGGAGTCCGTGACCGGTGTGTCCACCGCGGAGTACTTCGCGGGCAAGGACGGCGTGGCTCCGCGTCCGCTGCTCTCCACCCTGGATTTGGGCAAACTTGAAGGTACGGGGTTTGTGCCCGCGGAGGCGGTGAAGCGGTTGGAGAGCTACCTTCAGCGGCTGGGGGAAGATTCATGAGTACCGAGCCGGATGTGCTGGGCATTTATATTCCGTTCTGGGGTGATCTCGGCTACCTGCGGACTGCGGTGGAAAGCGTCCGCGGTCAAACGAGTCCGCACTGGCAGCTGACGGTCGTCAACGACGCGCATCCGGACCGGGCGGTGGACGAGTACTTTGCCAGCCTGGCCGACGAACCGCGCATCCGGTATATCCGCAATGAGGAAAACTGCGGCATCACGGAAAACTTCCGCCGGTGCGTGCAAATGGCCACTGAGCCGCGGCTGATCGTCATGGGCTGCGACGACTTCCTGCTGCCGGGCTACGTGGACACCGTCATGGCCGCCCACCGCGCCGCTCCCCGGGTGGGTATCATCCAGCCCGGAGTCCAGGTGGTGGACGAGCACGGAAACGCGTCGGTCACACTTGCGGACAGCGTCAAGCAGAAAATGCTCCGCCCCCGGACGCCGCCGGTCAAGACACTGCACGGCGACCGGCTAACCGCCGGGCTGATGCACGGGAACTGGCTGTACTGGCCGTCCCTGGCCTTCCGACGGGATGCGGTCCAGACTCATGACTTCCGGGATGATTTCTCCGTCATTCAGGACCTGGCCCTGATCCTGGACCTGGTCCTGGACGGCGAGGATCTGCTTGTCCTGCCGGATACGGTCTTCTGCTACCGGCGCCACAGCTCCAGCGCCTCTTCCCTGGAACTCGTGGACGGCAGCCGCTTCGAGGGGGAGCGCCGCTTCTTCCGGCTTGCGGCCGCGCTTTCCGGGGACAAAGGATGGAGCCGCACCCGGCGGGCAGCGCTTCTGCACCTCACCTCCCGTGCACATGCACTGGTTCTGGTTCCCGGCGCTTTGCGTACGGGGAACATCAGCGCCGTACCCGTGCTGCTGCGGCACGCCTTCGGCAGCTGACAGGCCTGGGCCCGGCACCCCCACCTCAAACCGCGACGGCGGCCGCACCCGAAACCGGGACGGCCGCCGTCGTTGTTCCGCGAGGGCTTCAATGCTGCGGGCTGCTAACAGCCCGCAGACTGTTAGCAGCCCACAAACCGATACAGCCGCACGTCTCCCACGCTGCTGACCAGGACAAAGTCATCGTCGGTTTCCAAGCCGTCCAGTCCGGGATACGGGTGGTCGCCGCCGTGGACCTCCCGGTCACCGAAGTCCAGGACGTATCCCACGCCCGTAGCGGCCACTGCATCGCAGACGCCCGGAGTATCTTCGGCATCCTTCAGGCTCGCATCGATGATCGTCTGATCCGGAGTACTGGTGGAGAAAATGTGCTTGTGGGTCGTCTCTCGATCACCCAGTGCATAGGCCAGTGCACCACCGGTCCAGGGATTCACGGCGATGACCGCGTCGTCGGGAGTGAGCTCGTCCAGCTCGTCGATCATTTCCAGTTCATCGTTGGTGAGCAGCGCTGCATCGTCGGTGGGGATGTAATTGACGCGGGCCTTGGCAATCTCCGTCTCCATGCTGTTGCCCTGGGTCAGGGGAAACAGGATCAGCGCCGGTACCAGCGTGAGCACCGCGGAGGTGGCGGCGGCCGCAGGCCCTGTCATCCTTCTGCGGCCGGCGGCGGCTACAACAAACTCCATGATCGGCTTGAGCACAAAGTTCAGGCCCAGAACAGCCAACGGGGCGGCTGCCAGGGGCAGTACGGCAGCGAGCCGCTGTGAGTCGTTGTACCAAACGCCGGTCAGGAACATACGGACATCTGAGATCGGAGTTCCGGAAGAGACAGCAAAGAGGGCAACGGCAACTGCAAACGCCCCCGCAACCCACAGCAGCCGCGGCTGCCGGAAGCAGGCAACAATCCCCAGGACCACCAGGATGCTGACCGCCCACGCGGCGGGCGCCCCCAGGGGCCCCAGAAGCAGGGCCTCGCCGACGGCACGAGGCACCGTCTGCACGTTGCCCCAAAACGCATCCTCGGGAGCGGGCCGCACAAAGTTCCACAGCAGGATGACGACGCCCCAGGCGGCAGCAAACAGAACTGTGGGAAGGATGTAACGGGTGGGGGAGGCTTTGCAGACAGCCAGGTCCCGGATGCGGAAGACATAGGCCGAGACCAGGACGGGCAGCGCCAGGGCGATCAGTGTCATGATGCCGTTGGGATGGGCGATGGCAATGCCCGGCAGCGTCAGCACGGCCAGCAGCCAGGCGCGCGGCGCATCGAGCACGGCGGCCGGCGCCTGTTTCAGCACGATGGCGCCCAGCGCCAAACCGCCCGGGACCATCGCCAGAGACAGCAGGTTGGGGTAGAGGACGCCAAAATCCAGCAGCAGAAGGGGGAAGGCGGCAAAGCTGCCGGCCAAAACCCCGGCGCCCAGAACCGCCGCGGGGACAAGACGAACCAGTTGACGGACCGCAAAGAGAATGCTCAGCGGCCACACCGCCGCAGCTATGGCAATACTCACAGCGCTGACCCCCACGGTGAGGGGTGCTCCGGACAGCTGGATGACCAGGGCTGTCAGGCCGTGCCAGGCAGCGGGGTAAAACGTGGGTGCTTCGCCGCCGGACGTCATGGAGCTCAGGGTCAGGGAGGACGCATCTGCAGTCGCGAGCACGTAGCGCACGGCGTTCAAGTGGAAAATGTTGTCGAATGTCTGGGAGAAGTTATCCGGAGCGCCGATGACGCGGGCCACTTGCCGGCCAATCAGCAGGAACGCAATCAGGGCCGCTCCGGCATAAAGCAGTTCCCGGGAGAACGGCGTGTGTTGGCGGGGGAGGGCCCGCGGGAGGAACCGCTGTTCCGCGACTCGGAAAAGCCCGGCGATCACCAGGGCCACAATCGTGGCTGCCGCGAGAACTCCAACGTTCCAGCCGACTCCGGTGATGGAGGCTACAATGGCGGAAACACTAATCAAGGTAACCGAGATCAACGGCGCGAGTGCCAGGGCGTCAAAGGCTCGGATGCGAAGAACCAGCCCCACGGCAATTCCGGGGATGACCAGGATCAACAAAGTGATCATCAGTGCGGGTGCGGCGCTCAGCCAGTCCATGTAAAAGCCTCCGGGGCGTAGACGGTGGCCATAGGGCCGCGACCAATTCTAGCCTTTGCCCCGGAGAATCCCGGCATTGCAGGTGCTGGGGCACCGGAAGTCAAGTGGGTCCGCTCAGCGATGCAGCGGCTCCCGCCGGTGCGCGAACGGCACGCTCCAGCGGGGCGTCGCGATGCATGGCGGCTGCGGGCCTGAGATACTTTAGTAGGGGACGCCAAGAATTTCCCGGAACCCAGCGGGAATTACCACGCTTTCAGCACTAGGAGTTGGAACCACTGAGCGGGCAGAATAAGCACGATAGCGCCATGGACGGGCTCCTCGTGCCGGCAGGTGAAGACCGAATCCTGGTCATCATGCCGGCTTGGAACGAGTCAGAGTCCGTCGGCAACACAGTGACGGAAGTCCTGGGCGCCGTCCCCAACGCCGACGTGCTTGTCGTTGACGACGGTTCGGCAGATGACACGGCGAACATTGCCGAGGCCGCCGGTGCCACCGTGCTGCGCCTGCCGTTCAACCTCGGTGTGGGCGGAGCCATGCGGGCGGGCTTTAAATATGCCAAACGCCATGGTTATATGCGCGTCATCCAGGTGGACGCGGATGGCCAGCATGACCCCAAAGACCTGATCAACGTTGTTGACGGGCTCGAGCATGCGGACATTTCCATTGGCGCCCGCTTTGCAGACAAGGGCAGCTATGAAGTGCGCGGCCCGCGTAAATGGGCCATGTCATTTCTGGGCTGGTCCATCTCCAAGATCGCAAAAACCCGCCTGACGGACGTCACCTCCGGGTTCCGTGCCGGAAATGCGCGCGCCATCGACCAGTACTGTGAGCACTATCCGGCGGAGTATCTGGGTGACACGATTGATTCCCTGGTTGTCGCTGTCCGCTCGGGGCTGACAGTCACCCAGGTGCCGGTGGAAATGCGCCCGCGCCAGGGCGGTCAGCCCAGTCACAACCCGGCCAAGGCTGCGATCTATCTGGGGCGCAGCGGCTTCGCCCTGCTTATTGCCATGTCACGCAAGAAAACCAGCGTGGGAACCGACCGGAGCACCGCGAAATGACCACAACTCTTTTGCCCTTCATCCTCGCCCTCGCAGTGGTTTGCTGGGTGGTCCTGCTGTTGAGGCAGCGCAAACTGAAGGAGAAATACGCGGTCCTGTGGGTCCTTGTCGGCCTGCTGATCGTTGTCCTGGCCGGGTTCCCGCAACTGTTGGGATGGGCCTCCGACCTGGCGGGTTTCGCCGTTCCCTCCAACCTCCTCTTTACCCTGGCCATTTTCCTTGTTCTGGGGGTCTGCCTGCATCTGTCCCTGGAGATCTCAGTCGTCGAGGACGAGACACGGGCGCTGGCAGAAGAGGCAGCAATCCTGCGGGCCGCGCTGGACAAGCTCAAAGCGCGCGTTGACGCCCAAGATGCCGCAAACGCTCCAGGTGCTCCTTCTGATCAGCTCACTGAACCCGGCGGGACCTCGCCGGCGCCCAGGCACGACGATGGCCTGTAGCGGACCCGTCACGGCTGACATCCCAGCACCCGTCTCCTACCCTGAGGTGACGATTCATTCGTTCCTTTTCCGTAGCGGCGGGACGGAGCGTCCCCAAAAGAAGCCAGGGAGGGCCATGAACCGGTTTTCACGCGCGGTCCTCGCTGCCCTGATGTGTGTCCTGGCACTCGCGGTGGCCGGAGCACCCGCAGCCGTGGCTGCCACCGGCATGAAAACGGGCGGCGGTGAGGTAACCGCCATCGACCATGCTTACACGCAGCTGGGTGGAGCCGACAGCGGTATCGGCAAGCCGGTGGGAGCGGAGAACTGTGGCCTGCGGGACGGAGGCTGTTACCGCAACTACGAGCACGGCGGCATTGTCTGGACCCCGGACACGGGGGCCCAGCCGTCCTGGGGTGCCATCCGCGAGGCCTGGGCCGCTTCATCCTATGAAAAGGGTCCCCTGGGCTACCCGGTTGCGGCACCGGCTTGCGACGGCGGCGGGTGCACCCAGCCGTTCCAGCGGGGAACCATTTCCTGGCATCCCGCTGAAGGAACCACGCTGAGCCTGGACATCGATGACCCTGACAGCGTCGCCGTCGTAGTGAACAAGGTGCGCCCGCTGGCCCCGGCGGAATATGCCCCCAACGATCTTTCCGACGTTGATGGTCAGCTCCTTCGCGCTGAGGCAGCCGAAGCGCTCAGTGACCTGAAGCAGGCTGCTGCCGCCGAGGGGGTGGCCGTCCTCGCCATCAGCGGCTACCGCCCCTATTCCCACCAGTCGGAGCTGTACAGCGGCTACACCTCGCTGTACGGGCCGGCGCAGGCGGATACGATCTCCGCCAGGCCCGGTTACAGCGAGCACCAGACCGGGCTGGCGGTGGACATCGGCTCACCGGATGGGCGCTGCGCCCTGCAGGCCTGTTTCGAAGACACAGCAGCGGGGGCCTGGGCAGCGGAAAATGCCCACCGCTTCGGTTTCATCATCCGCTACCCCGCCGAAGCCTCCGCCGTCACCGGTTATGCCTACGAGCCGTGGCACCTGCGCTTTGTGGGCACGCAGACAGCTGGTGGAATGCATGAATCGGGCGCGGCGCTGGAGGAGTACTTCGGCCTGCCCTCCGCGCCGGACTATCCAAGCGAATAGTAGGTAGCCCTGCGGGGTCAGCCAAGCACGTGGCGGGCCATGGTCCGCGTCGTGTGCAGGGAGGGATGCCGCAGGGATGACAGGAGCACGGAGAGCGCATTAAGCCTGGACGTCCAGTGCAGCCGCGCAGCACGTTCAGCTCGTCGCCAGCCCTGTTTCCGGAACCGGCCGGCCTGTTCCCGGAAGTAGCTGCGCTCTTCGTTGAAGCGGCGTCCGTCCGCTGCCCGCACGGAAGAGTCCGACGCCGCATGGCGCCGATACTGGAACGAAACCGGCCCGTCCACCACGATGGATCCGCCGGCGGCAGCAATGTCCATCAGGAGGGCGAGGTCCTGGACGACGTCGAACTCCGGGCGAAAGCCGAATCGAAGAATCGCTTCCGTGCGCCAGGCGAGGGCGGGGAAGTAATGCCAGCCGGCCCTCAGTAGACTGGCGGCCATCGGCTCTCCGCCGAGTACTGCGGGATACGGCCCGGACGGAGCGGTCAGGGTCTTCACCGCATCGGTGAGGGTTTTCGCGCGCTGCCCGGTTCCATCGATGATCTCGACTCCGGGCTGCACCACTGACGCTTCCGGATAGTCCGCGAGCAGGCCCAGGACGTGCTCAAGATAGGACGGCAGCATGATGTCATCGGCGCCCATGATCACCACGGCCGGGGCCTGGGCAAGTTCCAGGGCCCTGCGGTAGTTTCCATTGGCTCCAAGGTTGGTGCTGTTACGCAGGTAGGTGACGCGAGGATCTTCCAACGACTCGAACCAGCGCCTCGGTTCGGGGTCCGGGTAGGCATCGTCCAGGACGGTCAGGTGCCAGTCCTTGCGGGTCTGCGCAAACACGCTGCGGGCCGCGGCCTTCATCAGGTCCACATCACCGTAATAGGGCAGCAGAATATCGACGGCGTACATCTCAGCGGGACTTCCTTCCCTCACCGAAGCTCAGCGGGTGATACAAGGCTAGGGCCGGGCTCAGATGCCTACAACGGTCCCCGTTCGCCGGCGGGTGCAGGGAGCGGAATTACCTGCTTATCCACAGATCCGGGAAACACCCTCGTTTCTGCGCCGAAGGTCTCCTAATCTGACCACCGTGGCCGCACACGGCCGCACCAGTCTCGCGGCAAGGTCAAACGCACCCGTCCTTTCCGTGCTGAATCCGGGGGAAACTCAGTGGACGCCGTTGCAATAGTGGAGGACGAAGTTCGGGAACTGATCCGTCTGCGCGGTCTGGACCCGGCCAGCCAACTGGCTGAGGTTCGGCGCCTTGTGGAGGATGCCGTCACAGACTACGACGAGCGGTCCCTCCTCGGATCGCTGCCCCCGCTGGGTGCGCTGGAGCCCGCCCGCCGCCGTGTGTTTGATGCCGTGGCCGGTTTTGGGGCCCTGCAGCCGCTTTTGGATGACCCCACGGTGGAGGAAGTCTGGATCAACTCGCCCACGGAAATCTACGCGGCCCGCGACGGCCGCTCGGAGCTGACCTCCCTGGCTCTCTCAGCGGACCAGGTGCGGGACCTGGTGGAGCGGATGCTTAAGAGCTCGGGACGGCGGCTGGACCTCTCCTCGCCGTTTGTCGACGCCTCGCTGCCGGATGGCTCGCGCCTGCATGTGGTCATCCCGGACATTACCCGGCGCCACTGGGCCGTCAACATCCGCAAATTCATTGCCCGGGCCAGCCGGCTTGAGCACTTGGTGGAGCTGGGGACTTTGACCCCGCAGGCGGCTCGCTTTCTTGGCGCGGCGGTTGCCAGCGGACTAAACGTTCTGGTTTCCGGAGCAACCCAGGCCGGCAAAACCACCATGCTGAACTGTCTGGGTGCCTCCATTGGCCCGCGGGAGCGCGTCGTTACGGTGGAGGAGATCTTTGAACTGCAACTACCGCTGCGGGACGTCGTGGGGTTGCAGTGCCGGCAATCAAATTTGGAAGGCGTGGGGGAGATTCCGCTGCGGAGGCTCGTCAAGGAGGCCCTGCGGATGCGGCCGGACCGCCTGATCGTTGGAGAAGTGCGGGAGGCGGAGAGCCTTGACATGCTCATCGCGTTGAATTCCGGGCTTCCCGGCATGTGCAGCGTGCACGCCAACAGCGCCCATGACGCGATCACCAAAATCTGCACCCTCCCGCTGCTGGCCGGAGAGAACATTTCCAGTTCCTTCGTGGTTCCCACCGTTGCCTCCTGCATCGACCTTGTTGTTCACTGCGCCCGCAATGGCGCCGGCAAGCGCCAGGTCATGGAGATTATGGCGCTGGGCACCAGAGTGGAAACGGCGTGATCGAATCCTCCTCCATTTTCCAGCGAACCGACGGCCGGCTGGAAGTGACCGCCGCGTCCATGCCCGCACCGGAAAAATTTGCCCGTGCCGGGTTCAATGTGGCTGAACTTCTGGAGGTGCGGCCATGAGCGCCGCGGCAGGGCTGTTGCTGGGGCTGGGACTGTTCCTGGTGTGGCGGTCCTGCTGGGTCGTGCCGGTTAGACCGGCCCGCCCGCGCCGCAGCAGCAAGCTGGAAGATGAGCTGCTCCAGGCGGGAATCCAGCGGGTGACACCCCGCGCAGTTGTCGCCAGCAGCATTGCAGCTGGATTGCTGGTGGCCCTGCTGGTGCTTGCCGGAACCGGAGCCATTCCCATTGCTGCGTGTTTTGGTCTCTTCGGGTCAGGCGTTCCGCTGTTCCTGGTCCGCTGGCAGGCCCGCAAGCAGCGACGCTCCCGGGCAGAACTCTGGCCGGACGCCGTGGATCACCTGCGGTCAGCTATCAGGGCCGGGCTGTCCCTGCCGGAAGCGCTGATCCAGCTGGGGGACAATGGGCCCCAGGAACTGCGGCAGCCCTTCCGGGACTTTGCAGCCGACTACAGATCCGGGGGAGCGTTTGACCATTCCCTCACGAGGCTGAAAGCGAACCTCGCGGATCCCGTGGCTGACCGGATTGTGGAGGCACTGCGCCTGACCCGCGAAGTGGGAGGCTCCGATTTAGGCCGGTTGCTCGGCACGCTTAATGAGTTCCTGCGGGATAACGCCAGGACCCGGAGCGAGCTGCTGGCCCGGCAGTCCTGGACGGTCAATGCTGCGCGCCTGGCCGTTGCCGCCCCGTGGATTGTCCTCATGCTCTTAGCAAGCCGTCCTGAAGCCATCGCCGCCTACAACTCGGCCGCAGGAGCTTCGGTACTGGCCACCGGAATCGTGGTGTCGGTGGTCTGCTACCGGCTGATGCTCAGGATCGGTGCCCTTCCGGAGGAAGAACGGGTGCTGCGGTGAGGGCGCCGTGGTTCCTCGCTGTTTTCTGCGGCATTGCCCTGGGCTCGTCCCTTTGGTTCGCAGCTCTGCGGCTGCCCTGGCTGCGGCCCGTCACGTTCACCACCCGGATCGCGCCCCAGCTGCGCACCGGGGGCCACGGCTCGCGCCTGCTGCTTGAGCCGGCAGGGGACCTCACTCCCTTCGGCCCGCTGGAACGGATCCTGCATCCGGCCCTGCACCTGGCTGTTCGCCGCCTGAACCGCCTCAATCCGGTCACCCGTGACCTGGAACGCCGCCTGGATCGAGCCGGACAGGGACTGACGGTCCTGGATTTCCGGGCCGAACAGGTCCTGTGGACCGGCGGCGGTTTCCTCTCCGGCGGCGTCATTGCTGTGTGGCTGGCCAGCCTGGGCCGGGTGGGAATACCAGGGGTTGTTGCCGTCACCGTGATGGGAGCAGTGCTGGGGTTTGTCCTTCGGGACTACCGCCTCAGCTCTCAAATCAGGAATCGGGAGACCCGGATGCTCGCCGAGTTCCCCAGTCTGGCGGAAATGATGGCGCTCGCGGTCGGTGCCGGCGAGAGCGCCAACGGTGCCCTGGAACGCATAGCGCGCACCGCCCACGGCGAGCTGGCGGGGGAATTCGCCCGGATCCTGTCCGAAACCCGATCCGGAGTGCCGCTGACCAGTGCCTTGCAGCACTTTTCTGACCGTGTCCGGCTTGCTCCGCTGTCCCGGTTCGTAGACGGCCTCACCGTGGCCATTGAACGCGGCACCCCGCTCGCTGATGTCATGCGCGCCCAGTCCCAGGATGTGCGGGACCTGGCCAAACGCGACCTGATGGAAAGCGCTGGAAAGAAGGAGATTGCCATGATGGTTCCTCTGGTTTTTGGCGTTCTTCCGCTGACAGTGCTCTTCTCGATTTTCCCCGGTCTTTCCCTGCTGGGAATTGGACTCTAGGACACCCAATGAAAGGAACACCCCATGCGCACCATCCATGCACCCCGGCTCCTGCTCCTGCTCGGCACCTCGCTGCTCGTCCGCGGCGGTCAGACCCTCAGAAGCGGGGACCACGAACGCGGCGACGTCCCCGGGTGGGTGATGATCACTCTCATGTCAGCCACGTTGGTAGCCGTGATCCTCTTTATGGCAGAAGAGGCACTGACCACCATGTTCAAGGCAGCAATGGACAAGGTCAACAATCCCTGAGCACTCTGCGCTCCCGCGGGCGCGGTGAAACGGGGTCGGCGGTCGTTGACTTTGTTATGGTCGGCGCGCTGGTAACCCTGTTGTTCATGTCGATTGTCCAACTCGCGCTGGTCCTGCATGTCAGGAACACGCTGATCGATGCGGCTGCGTCAGGGGCGCGCTACGGAACGCTGGCTGACCGCACACCGGCCGACGGCGTGCAGCGCACTGCTGAGCTGATCCGTCTTGCGCTGAATGACTCGCTGGCCGAAGACGTGACGTTCGAAGAGACAACGGTCAGCGGTGTGAGGATGCTGCAGGTCACCGTGAGGGCACCGCTTCCCATGATCGGTTTCCTGGGACCAAGCGACGGATTGGAGGTGACCGGTCATGGATTCTGGGGACAGGATGCAGCTGCGGGCGGCTGACGCCGGAACAGGCCCAGGGGAAGAAGGCAGCGCCCTGGTGGAATTCATCTTCCTCGGCCTCGTGTTGCTGGTTCCCGTGGTGTACCTCATCGTCACGGCCGGGCAGGTGCAGGGCGCGGCGTTTGCCGCCGTCGGTGCCGCTGAATCGGCAGCGAAAGTGTATGCGGATGCAGAAGACCCGGAGGCCGGCGAACGGCGGGCCAGGGTGGCGGCGGAACTGGCTTTCACTGATTTTGGCTTCCAGCCGGAAGAAATGCTGCTGGATATTTCCTGTTCTGCGCAATGCCTGTCACCCGGGTCCACCGTGACGGCCCTGGTGAGCTTCGATGTCCCCCTGCCGCTGAATCCCGGTCTTCCGGGTATGGATTTTGCCCCGGTGAGCGTTGACTCGTCGTCCACCCAGATTGTTGAGCGTTACGGATGAGCCCACCGAACAGTGCCGCATATGTGCGGGTCCGGACCCGATCTCGTCCTGGCGGTGAGGAGGGTCAAATCGGAGTCCTGATTATTGGCTACGTGCTGGTGAGCCTATTGGTGGTCTCCGTGGTTATGGGCGCCTCGGCTCTCTATCTAGGCCACAAGAAGCTGCTCTCCGCTGCGGACGGCGCCGCCCTTGCCGCCGCTGACACCTTTTCCCTGGGACCGGCGCCGGTTTCAGGGGCAGGACCGGAAGCCGTGTTAGCTCCGGCAGCGGTCCAGGCGGAGGTGAACCGCTATTTGGCCCAGACCAACGCGGCCGACCGCCTGCCGGGACTCGCCGTTGACAGCGAAACCGGAACCATGGACGGACGGACCGCCAAAGTGGTGCTGACCGGCGTCGTTCATCCCCCGCTGGTGAATTTCCTGGTGCCGGACGGGATACCGATCACAGTCGTCAGCGAGGCACGGGCACGCCTGAGCCAGTAGGCGCGGGACGGGCTAGGACGCCTTCGCCTGTGTCTGGACGGCGGGTGCGTGGCCCCGGCCTCCGTGGTCAATCTCCAGCAGTTCGCCGCGAGCGTCGTAACAGAGTGTGACCGGTTCACCGTACTGGTCACACTCCGGGTCGGGGCAACGGTCCTTCAACGGCCCTTTGTACTCATTGGAGAAATCAACATTCCACTCGTCCATCTTCGCCAGGGCCCAGGGATCGCCCTCTCCTACGAGCAGCTCGAGCTCTTCCAAGGAGTAGCGGCGGCCCGATTCGGGGTGGCGGACAGGCAGAGCGGACGCGGCTCCAGTGGTTGGTTCAGTAGCTTCTTCAGTGGCTTTCCGGTTGCTCACATTCGGCTCCTTCGGCATGTGCTGACATTTTTAATCTACTGCGGGGCACGGGCATTCCCCGAAAGGCCAGCGGTGTGTCAGACGCTAGGCGCGGGATGGACCAGTGGCATCAGGGGAGCCGTCCGGGTTCGCTTCCGGACTGCTCTTGCGCACCCGATTCCACAGGGGCAGTGGAAACTGCCGCTGAAGCAGCAGCACCCGGGGCCGCTGCCGGAAAGATCCAATACTTGTAGATGTAAAAATTCCACACCATGGTGAGCGCCGTAGAGACCACCTTGCCGGCGGCGTAGGTGAGCCCGCTCTCGGCGAAGAGCAGCACAATGGCGTCAGTAGCGACGATATTGAACACCACGAGAGCCCCGTATTTGAAGGCACTGACGTGGCCCTTGTTCGTGGCTTTGAAGGTGTAGAGGCGCTGCATCAGGAAGTTGAACACCAGACTGGTAACGAAGGCCACGGGCGTGGCGATCCACAACGCAACCCCTGCAACCTCGTGCAGGATCATCAGGAGGCCAAGATCGATGGCGAAGGAGAGTCCTCCGACAACTAGAAATCTCACCACGCGGCGTTCCAGGAACGCGGTCGCCGCAGCCTTCGCGTTGTCCATTCTGCTTAGAGCCATTGCATCTTTTCTTAGTCGCTGAACCGGATCTGCCGCCTCCGGCGGACCGGCAGGCAGACCCCAAGAGTGCACTAAGACTAACGCCTGACCGGAATTTTGCTGAACTAAGGGTTCCTCTGTCTGCCAAGTAGACTGGTCACCGTCAAGGCGTCGGCTCCGCGCAGCTGGAGTCGACCGGACCATTAAACGAGTAGGACACCGACGAATGAATGTGCTGCACCGCCGCGTCCGCCCGCGGTCCTTTGCCGGACGGCTGTTCCTTCCCCTGACCTTCCTGGTCCTCGCCGCGCTGTCTACGCTGTGGGCCTTGGCTTCCCCGCTGATGGCAGTGCCGGATGAGCCGGCCCATGCCATCAAGGCGGCTTCAGTGGTTCGCGGTGAACTCCTGGGCGTGTCCGGCGGCGAGCAAGGGGACCGTGCCACCGTTCAGGTGCCCGGATACATCGCTGACCTCCCGGCGCAGGCCTGCCACGCGTACGACGGGAGCATCACGGCCGATTGCGCCCCGGTAGTCGACGCCGATGACACGGCGTTGACCGCCGCCGAGACGAGCGCGGGCAATTACAACCCGATGTACTACTTCCTGGTGGGGTGGCCTTCACTGTTCATGTCCGGGGCGCCCGCCGTCTACGCGATGCGGATTGTGAGCGGACTCATCGGGGCGGCTTTCCTGGCTGTTTCCCTAGGGGCTGCGGCCCGTCTCCGCCGCCCCCGGTGGCCGGTGGCCGCGGCGATCGTCTCGCTGACTCCCATGGTGCTGTTCCTGAACGGGTCGATCAATCCCAACGCACTGGAGATCGTCACCACGGCTGCGCTCTTCCTGAATCTTTGTGTTGTCTTCGAGAACACGACGGCGCTGAAGTCAGTGCGGACCAACATTGTTCTGGTGGGGCTTTCAGGGGCCGTGCTGGCAAACACGCGGTCGCTGTCACTGGTCTGGCTGGCCATGGCCGTACTGGTTCCGCTGATGATGTATGGCTTCAAACCGCTGCTCACCGTTCTCAAGAACCGGCTGGGACTGGCCATGACCGCGGTGATCGGCGTCGGGTGTGTGCTGGGCCTGCTCTGGGTGCTGCAGGCGGACAGCCTTAAGAGCCTGACCGGTCGGCCCGTCGACATAAGCCGGCTGGACGCGGCACAAATCATGCTGGACCGAAGCTTCAACTACGTGTCCGGGTATATCGGCTATATGGGCTGGTTGGACACGCCCCTTCCCATGGGCGTCTACATCTTCTGGCATGCCGCTATGGGAGCAGTTGTACTGATGGGCCTGGCAGCGCCGAAGCTGCGTGACCGGCTGGCAGTACTGCTTCTGATCGCTGCTGCCCTTGCGCTGCCGCCGATTCTGCAGGGACAGGTGATCCAGCAACTCGGCTGGATCTGGCAGGGACGTTATCTGCTGGCCGTCATCGTGCTGCTGCTCCTGGCCTGCGGCGTGGCTTTCCGGGAGGTGGCTTTCCCCACGGGTGATGTGGCCCGCAGAGCGGGCCGCTGGCTGCTCGCCGGCGCAGCTGCTGCCCATCTGTACGCCTTTCTGTATGTGCTTCGCCGCTATACCGTGGGGCTGGAGGAGACTATTCGGTGGCCGGGCATGCTGGAGGAAAGTGTCTGGCAGCCACCCTTCACCTGGCAGGTGCTCGGCACGCTGTATTTCCTGGTCCTGGCAGCCGGCGCCGTCCTGGCCTACCGGGCACTTTTCCAGCCTGCATCCCAGCCTCTTGTGACGACGGCCGAGGACGCCGGGGCGCCCTCCCCGACCCCGGAGAAGCAGACTGCTTCTGCGCCGGAAACTTCTGTGCCGGAAAATCCCGTTCCGGCTGTGTCCGGGCCGGCAGCATCCGGTGCTGCGGCCCGGCACCGTCAGCCTGGGGCAGAGGGTAAGTAGTGGGGCCAAAACTCCGGAAAGCGGCGGCGCGGGCACATGGCGTAGGCTGTAATCACCATGGCTGAAATTGATTTTCCCGCGGAGATCCGCGCCCTCAGGTCCACTTTTGCTTCCATCGAGGAGGTCTCCGATGTAGCGAAGATCAAAGAGGACATCGAAGAGCTCAGCGAAATGGCGGGGGTTCCAGATCTTTGGGATGACCCTGCCGAAGCGCAGAAGATCACCTCAAAGCTCTCGCACCGGCAGTCGGAACTGGAACGGCTCGAGAAAATCCAGTCCCGCATTGATGACCTTGAGGTCCTGGTGGAACTGGCCCAGGACGAGGCAGACGCCGATTCCAAAGCAGAGGCCGTGACGGAACTGGCGTCCCTGCGGAAGTCACTGTCCCAGCTGGAGGTGGTCACCCTGCTGTCCGGCGAGTACGACGCACGCGAAGCCGTGGTGACTATTCGTTCCGGTGCCGGGGGAGTGGATGCAGCGGACTTTGCCGAAATGCTGCTGCGTATGTACCTGCGCTGGGCAGAGCGGCACGGCTATCCCACCACTGTCCTGGACACCTCCTACGCGGAGGAAGCGGGACTGAAGTCCGCCACCTTTGAGGTCAAGGCACCGTACGCCTTCGGCACGCTGGTGGTGGAGGCCGGTACGCACCGGCTGGTCCGCATCAGCCCGTTTGACAACCAGGGCCGCCGGCAAACCTCGTTTGCGGCTGTTGAGGTCATTCCCCTGATCGAGCCGACCGACCACATCGAGATCCCGGACAACGAGATCCGCGTGGATGTCTTCCGTTCTTCCGGCCCCGGCGGGCAGTCAGTGAATACCACCGACTCCGCCGTCCGGCTCACCCACCTTCCCACCGGCACGGTAGTGTCCATGCAGAATGAGAAGTCGCAGCTGCAGAACCGTGCTGCGGCCATGCGCGTGCTGCAATCCCGTCTGCTGCTGCTCAAGAAGGAACAGGAAGACGCCGAGAAGAAGGCGTTCGCCGGTGACGTGAAGGCGTCCTGGGGCGATCAGATGCGCTCCTATGTGCTGAACCCGTACCAGATGGTCAAGGACCTGCGTACCGAGCATGAAGTGGGCAACACCTCAGCGGTGTTCGACGGCGAGATTGACGACTTCATTGACGCCGGCATCCGCTGGCGCGCCCATGGCAGCGTGTCCGCCCGCAAGTAGCACCAGGGGAACCAGCGGCCGGTAGGAACCGCAGCGGATTCCGACACACCGGCAGGAATCTCCCGCTGCAGGTGGAACCGTCGATATAGTCGAACAGCCGGCGCCCTTTTCCCAAACCAAGGCCCGTGTCCCGGCCGATTGATGGGCGCTAAGCAGACATGATCACTTTCGACAACGTCACCAAGGTCTATGACCGCAACTCCAGGCCGGCCCTGAACTCCGTGAACCTCGAAGTGGACCGCGGCGAGTTCGTGTTCCTGGTCGGGGCCTCAGGATCGGGCAAGTCGACCTTCATCCGGCTAATCCTCAAGGAGGAGCACGCGTCCCGCGGGACCGTGTACGTAGCGGGATCCAACGTAGCGAAGATTCCCAGTTGGCGCGTGCCGCGCCTGCGCCGGGGAATCGGCGTCGTCTTCCAGGACTTCCGCCTGCTGCCGAATAAAACCGTTTTTGCCAATGTGGCCTTTGCCATGCAGGTGATCGGACGCAGCCGGGCCGTCATCCGCGATTCAGTTCCCGAGGTCCTGAAGACCGTGGGGCTGGAGGGCAAGGACAACCGGCTGCCGCATGAGCTCTCCGGCGGCGAGCAGCAGCGCGTGGCCATTGCCCGTGCCATCGTGAACAAGCCCGGAATCCTCCTGGCTGACGAGCCCACCGGAAACCTTGATCCCACCACGTCGCTGGGCATCATGAAGGTCCTGGACCGAATCAACCAGAACGGCACCACCGTGGTCATGGCCACGCACGACGACGACATCGTCAACGCGATGCGCAAGCGCGTGGTGGAACTGCACCACGGCAAGATAGTGCGCGACGAGCGCGAAGGCATCTATCTGGGCGCGCCCCAGACACAGCAGGGGGCAGTGATCGCGCAGGAAAACGTTATCAAGTCCGCCGACGCAGTCCGCTCACCGGGCTCCACCGGAGCGGGGGCCGCCGGATGAGGCTGGCATTTGTCCTGGGCGAGATCGGATCAGGCATCCGGCGAAACCTCTCGATGGTCGTCTCGGTCATCCTGGTGACCTTTGTCTCGCTGACCTTCGTGGGGGCGGCCGGGCTCCTGCAGCTGCAGATCGGGCAGATGAAGGGCTATTGGTATGACAAGGTGCAGGTGGCGGTGTTCCTGTGCGTGGATTCCTCAACCACAGCCTCCTGTGCTTCCGGACCGGTCACCGCTGAACAGCGGGATTCCATTGAACAGCAGCTTCAGTCCCCGGCCTTCTCCCAGTACGTTGCCTCAGTGGACTATGAGGATCAGGCGACGGCGCTGAACCACTTCCGCGAGCAGTTTGCCAACTCCCCGCTGGTGGACTCCGTGACCGCAGACCAGCTGCCGGAATCCTTCCGTGTGTCCCTGGTGGATCCGGAAAAATACGAGGTCATCCATGAGGCGTTCTCCTCCATGCCCGGCGTGGAAACCGTGAGCGACCAGCGTGAACTTCTGGAGAAGGTCTTCTCCTTCATGAACATGGCGTCGCTGATTGCCCTGATTATCGCCGGGGTGATGCTGGTCTGCGCCATCCTGCTGATTGCCACGACTATCCGGCTATCGGCCTTTAGCCGCCGCCGTGAGACCGGTATTATGCGCCTGGTGGGAGCGTCCAAGGCTGTGATCCAGCTGCCCTTCGTTCTGGAAGGCGTGATAGCCGCGGTCATTGGTGCGGTGCTGGCATCGGGTACGCTGTGGGCAGTGGCACACTTCTTCATCGGTGCCCTGGCCAAGGCTTACCCTGCAACAGCGTTCATTTCGGCTCAGCAGGTACTGGTCCTTAGCCCTGTTCTACTCATTGTTGGGGCTTTGCTGGCAGGCGTATCGTCCCTGCTGACGCTTCGACGGTACTTAAAGGTTTAGAGTGTGCTCACTCTGGAGAGAAAGCTGAAAGACCCCATGGATGGTTACATCAATGCTTAGCGCCGGTTCGCAGGAGGCTTCGCGGCCTGCCCTGCGCAAAACCACGGTCGGCGTGGTTGCCTCCGCCATGCTCGCCCTGACGCTGGCTTTCAGCGGCACAGCTTCTGCCGATGAACTCGATGACCGCAAAGCGGCCATCGAGTCGGAGCAGCAGAAGGTCCAGGAAAACTACGAGTATCTCGACGCCGAATCCAGCCGGAAGGTTGCCGAGCTGGCGGTCTACCAGCAGCAGCTTCCCGGTGCCCAGCAGGCCCTGGCGGATGCCGAAGGACGTGTCTCAGCAGCGGCAGGAAAAGTGAGTGCGCTGACTGACCGGGTGGCGCTCGCGCAGGAAACCCGCAACACCATTTCCGCTCAGATTGAGCAGGACCAGGCGGCCATGGATGACACGCAGGAAGTCATCGGCCAGATCGCGGCGCAGGCCTATAAGAGCGGTGGAGTGCCCTCCAGCTTTTCATTGATCCTCGGCGCTGACGGGGCCGACAGTCTCACGGATTCCATGGGGCTGGCGGAGCAGGTCCTGCGCGGCCAGAATGCAGCCATGCAGCAGCTCTCCCAGCAGAGTGCCACCAATGTGAATTCCGAAGCACGGCTGGCTGCGGTGGAAGAAGAAATCTCCAACCTCAAGGCCCAGGCTGAGGATGCCCTGAAACTGGAACAGGCAGCCCGCGACTCGGCGGCGGCGGAGAAGGCCAAGGTCGATTCCCTGATCGAGCAGACTGCGGCCGCAAACGCTGCCCTTGAAGCGAAGAAACCAGTCATTCAGGCCCAGCTTGCGTCCCTGGAAACAGCGAAAGCCAAGGCAACGGCCGATATCGCTGAACGCCAGCGCGCCCTCCTTGAGAAGGCACGCAAGGAAGAGGAAGCCCGGATCGCCGAGGCGAACCGCCGCGCCGCGGAAGAAGCAGCACGTAACAACAAGCCGGCTCCTGTGCCGGAGGTTCCGTCGGTCACGCCCACAAATCCGTCTGCCTTCGGGTTGAGCCTGCCCGTGCAGGCCCCCATTTCTTCCGGGTTCGGGTGGCGTGCGACGCCGCCGGGCACCATCGATTTCTTCGGCACCGGCGGCTATCTGCACTCAGGCATCGACTTTGCTCCCGGCTGTGGGGCTCCGGTCTACGCGCCGGCCTCCGGCGAGGTCTATCGTGCCGATCAGGGTCAGCCCGACGGCATGATCGGCACCGGCAACCGCGTGGTGCTCGACCACGGCGTCGTCGGCAACGCTGCCCTTGCGACGAACTACTATCACCTGACCAGCTTTGTGGTCTCAGTTGGCCAGTGGGTCAATGCGGGCCAGCTCATCGGTTACGTCGGAACCACCGGTAATTCCACCGGCTGCCACCTGCACTTTGAGACGGTGCTGAACGGCGCCCTGGTTGACCCCATGGGCTTGCTGTAGGCCTACAATAGAGTTTTCCCTTCGTCGTAAAGGAGTTGCCCCGTGCCCAAAGAAAGTGGCCGTAAGGTTGTGGCCACCAACCGCAAGGCCCGGCACAATTACGAGATCCTCGACACCTATGAAGCCGGCATGGTTTTGATGGGAACCGAGGTCAAGTCCCTGCGGGAGGGCCGGGCGTCTCTGGTGGACGGATTTGGAACCTTCTACAACGATGAACTGTGGCTCGAGGCCGCCTACATCCCTGAGTACCTCAACGGCAGCTGGACCAATCACTCGGCCAGACGACGCCGCAAGCTCCTGCTGCACCGCGAGCAGCTGGACAAAATCATGCAGAAAACCCGGGAAACCGGCTTCACCATCGTTCCCCTCCAGCTCTACTTCCTGGATGGGCGCGCCAAGGTGGAGATCGCCGTGGCCCGGGGTAAGCGCGACTACGACAAGCGCCAGACGCTGCGTGAAAAGCAGGACAACAGGGAAGCCCTGCGGGACATGCGGGAGAAAAACCGGGGCGCCTGATGAGCGGCACCTTCTGGGAGCTACAGGCTGAGGACAGCGTTCCGGAAGACAAAGTGAGGGCTCCCGTGTGGGCCTGGGTTGTCACCGTCATCGATCTGTTGATTGTGCTGGCGGTGATTCCGGTGGTGATCCTTGTGGTTGTACCGTTCTTCTTCGTCTATTACGTGTATCTGGCATCTCTGCTGGTGTGGGTGGCGCCGGTCCTGCTGGGCGCCAATGTGGCGCTCTTCGGGTGGGCGCTGCGGCACCGGGCGCCGGGAAAAACCGCGGTGAGTATTCTTGGAGTCTTCTTCGTGGTGATCTCCTGGGTGGTCCTCAAACTGTGGGAGATGCCCGTCATCGTCCTCGGCCTGCACTTCTAGCGGACCAGCCTGCAGCCGGGTTGCCCTGCGCAGCAGCGGTGGAGATGGGCTACACTTAACCAACCGGTGCGGCTTGCGTGCCGGATTTTGATAAGTACATACACAATGGGGATGACAGGTTTCGACGGTGTTAGTCGAGACAGGTGAAGCGGGCCGAGGATACAGGGTTATCTCGTTAACGCTCCTTGTAAAACAATAAGTGCCGATTCAAAGCGCACTGACTTCGCTCTCGCTGCCTAAGCAGCGGGCATAGTCCGTCAGCCCGGGAATGCTCTCGTCCCGGATCCTGGCGTCATTTAGAGGGCCACTGCTGAACATGCTCGCCGTTGGCGTGTTCGGGACTCTTAGACGGCTGGGCCCGGATCAGCTGCTTGTCTGCATGACAGCTGGGGCCAAGAAAATCCACCGCAGACTGCGCCCGGAGAAGCCCTGACAACACGACATCGGACGGGGGTTCAATTCCCCCCATCTCCACCCATAAAAGTAAAAAGCAGGAAAGACCCTTTCGGGCGTCTTTCCTGCTTTTTGCTTTAACGCTCTTCCTGCACCTAAGCGCCTTTGGCCTCACCGCAGGCATTGGGCGGGGAGTTGTTGGTCACACGGTCCCGGCTTTTCGGCTCTCTTTCCATGGAGCGGGGGAGGAGGGGCGGTAGGAATTGCTAGACTGGCAGGAGCCGGAAACCTGTTGTCAGGAACCGCATCCGGCCCTCCGCTGTAGGCGGGTCCGTGAATACCGCCGCGTACCGGCGCCGCGGGTTCGGCAGCATCCGCCCGTACGTGCTCCGTCCGGGCACATGAGCTATAACCGGTCGATACGACCCTGTAGGAGACGCACCACTTTATGCAAAGCCTGGACCATGGAACACAATCCGAAGAACTCTGGAACCGTCGCTACGATGACAACGTCGCTGAAGTCAATCAGCTCTGCGATTCGCTTAAGGCGCTGAAGCCCGGCACCGAGGTGCCCTACGTTGATCCCATGCACGACGTGGGAGAGACCCGCATTGTGAGCCTGTTCTCCAACATCGGCACTGCCCATAAGTCGGGCTTTATCACCGCGGGTGACGACGACGCCGTTGCCCGGCTCCTGGGAGTCCACTGGCAGGTGGGCCTGCGCCCGGAGTACGTCATGCCGTGGAACACCTACCCGTGGTACGTTCCCGGGGAACCGAACGGGAAGCTGACCAAGGAACAGATCCAGGAGGGGCTGAAGCCGCTTCTGCGGTTCCTGGCCCTGGTGCCCCGGGCCTCGGCAATTGTCGCCCACGGCACTGAGGCGCAGCGGTTGTGCGCAGCATTCCTCAAGACTGAGAACAGAATGATCTACCGGCGCAGCTTCAAGATTTACAAGGCGCGTTCCGTTGACGGCCGTGCCTTTGGTGCCACCGCCGAGCGGCAGGAAGAAGGCCTGGCGACCATGCGGATCGCCTACAAGGACGCGATGGCGCGCACCGGGTTGGCCATTCCCGGCAGCTAGGCAGCATAAACACTAAAAGACCAGGCGTGCTCTGCAGCACGCCTGGTCTTTTGGTGTCTCGAGTCTCTTAGTGCCCGGAGCGTCTAAGGGGTGGCTTCAGTGCCCGTCCGAGGCTGGTGAGCGGCCCGGAACCTGTTCGGCAGGGACGTCTACAAAGCCCATGAAGCGGCTCCCGATGCCGTCATACTCACCACGGACATGCCCGGCCGGCGCCTCGGGAAGCTCGGAGTCGTCGTGGTCCGCGCACGCCAGGAAGGCGAAGTCCGGCCACCACTTTTTGGGACGCGCTTTTTCGCGGTATCCGCAGGCTGCGCACTCCAGCTCTACCCACACCGGCCGTTTTCCGGTCCGGTTTGCCCTGGACTGGACCAGCCATGCCGGCGGGGCCGACTGCAGCTGGTCAAGCTCGTCCTCAGTGAGGCGGGCGGGAATTCCGTGGCGGGTAGCCATTTCAACGGGGATATCTAAGGCAAGTGCGGCCTGGCGTCTGGTAATCATCCCCATCAACGATACGGGACAGCACGGGCCACACCCGCGCCATGGGTTCTGCCGGACCGCCCGCAACGGAGGCCGGACCATCGACGCGGACGGTCCGGCCCCAGATGTTGCCGGTTATGGGGTTGCCGGCAGGCCGGCAGCGGCAAGGGGAAACTAGTCGGCGAATGCCTGCCGCAGATTGGCTTCCTGCTCCTTGGAGAGGTTGGTGTAGATCAGCTTCGCGTCAGGGAAGCTGCTACGAAAGGCTTCCAGGACACGGTCTTCCACCGCGTCTGAGGAGAGAACAAACAAAGCCGATGTCCCCGGTGTTACTTCGGCGCGAACCTGCTTGATGAAGTTATCGTCGATCCCCACGTCCACCATGGATCCTGACAACGCACCAACTGCAGCCCCTACCACCAGGCCCACGAGTGGGACAAAGAAAATCAGCCCAAACAGCAGACCCCAGAATCCGCCGCCCAGGGCTCCTGCCCCCACCAAATTGTGTTCCTGGACCGTCCGGGGCTTTTTCTTATCCTGCGGCCAGGTGACGTAGGCCTCATCTTGGACGTTGATCAATCCCTGCGACTGCAGGGAGGAGAGGGTCTCGGTTGCTTGTTCAGCCGCGCCTGAATCCGGGAATTTCCAAACGGTCAATGTTGCCATGGCAGTGTCTCCAAACGATCGGGATCCAGAAAACGTCCACCTGATATGGGACCGATCTGGCGAAGTAGCGCCCACACTAACGACGCAGAAAAGTTGATGGCAAGGAAAAGGGGACGGTCCGGCAGGGACGGAACCACTGAACCCGGCACCTCTGTCCTGTAGAAGACCTTCGACGTAAAATTCTCCCATTCCAGTCCCGCGGCCGCAGGCGGCAGCGGGCCGCCGGCATCCAGCCGGGCTGAGCGAAAGGCGTCATCATGAGGGATCCTGACCGGCCGGCCTGGTGGACCAACGCCGTCGTCTATCAAATCTATCCGCGCAGCTTCGCTGACAGCACCGGGAATGGAACCGGCGACTTGGCCGGAATTACCGGAAAACTGGACTACATTGCCGAACTTGGCGTGAATGTGATCTGGTTGTCTCCGGTCCACCAGTCGCCCCAATATGACAACGGCTATGACATCAGCGACTACCGGCGGATTGATGCCATGTTCGGTACCGAGACCGATTTTGACGAACTGTTGGAAGGGATCCATGCACGGGGCATGAAGCTCATTATGGACCTAGTGGTAAACCACACCTCCAGCGAGCATCCTTCCTTTCGCGAATCCGAACGCTCCCGGGACAATGCTGAGCGGGATACTTACTGGTGGCGGGATCCGAGGGCGGGCTTTGACCCGGGGGAGCCCGGAGCCGAACCCAACAACTGGGGCTCGCATTTCGGCGGATCGGCGTGGACCTATGATCCGTTAACCCAACAGTATTATCTGCACCTCTTCACACCGCAGCAACCGGACCTGAATTGGGAAAACCCCCGGGTGAGGGCGGATGTTCATGACGTGATGAATTGGTGGGTCGACCGGGGCGTAGATGGTTTCCGTATGGATGTCATCAATTTCATTTCCAAGGATCCGGCGCTGCCCGACGGCGTGGTGGAGCCCGGGGGCGTCTGGGGCGACGGGTCGCCATATTTCACTTCCGGACCCCGGATCCACGAATTCCTGCAGGAGATGCAGCGCGCCGTATTTGCGGACCGCAGCGGCGAGTACCTGACAGTGGGGGAGACACCTGGGGCAACGGTGGACCAAGCCCTGCTGTACACCGATCCGCACCGAGGCGAACTGGATATGGTGTTTCAGTTTGAGCACGTCAGCCTGGACCAGAGCCCGGGGAACAAGTGGGAGTACCGGGACTTGGACCTCAGGGACCTCAAGACGAGCTGGAACAGATGGCAACGGGGGCTAGCGGCAACGGGCTGGAACAGCCTTTACCTGGGAAACCATGACCAGCCGCGGCAGGTCTCCCGGTTTGGGGACGATGCGCAGTACCGTTACGAGTCGGCGACCCTCTGGGCGACCCTGCTACACATGCACCGCGGGACACCCTACGTCTACCAGGGTGAAGAGCTGGGCATGACCAACGCGGGGTTTACCGCCATTGACCAGTACCGCGACGTCGAATCCCTGAACTTCTACGCCGATGCCCTAGGCCGCGGCTCAGGACCGGCCGCAGCTCTGCAGGCGCTGGCCGCGATGAGCCGCGACAACGCCCGCACACCCATGCAGTGGAACAGTGGGAGGAACGCGGGATTCACCACCGGAACACCGTGGATTCCGGTGAACTCGAACTTTTCCGAAATAAATGCTGAGGCGGATTTGGGCTCCGACCGGTCTGTCTACCGTTACTACCAAAAGCTCATCAAGTTGCGGCACGAATCGGCGGTTGTTGCGCTTGGCGACTTTCATCTTCTCGATCCTGAGCATCCCGTGCTGTACGCCTTCCGCCGCCGCCGCGGAGACCAGCAGCTACTGGTCGAGTGCAACGTTTCGGGCGAGGCCCTGGAACTACCGTCTGATCTCGGAGCCGGGGAACTGATTCTGGGCAATTACGCCCAACCGGGTGAGCCCCACTGGCTGCGTCCGTGGGAGTCTCGAATCCTTGACATTTCGACCTACGAGGACGGGTAGCTGAATTTGGAACCCCTGGGGCTAAAGTTACTTCTGTGACAGAGGATGAGATATCAAGGATCGCAAGTGCGGCTGTAGTCGCCCACTCGCGCCCTCAACGGGGGACGCGGATCGCCCGGCAGCTGCTGGCCTTCGCCCTCGAAACGGCTCTTCTGTTTGCCGCTGCCTATTGGGCCATCGCTGCCTTCCCTTCGCAGCGGGTCATCGCCGCAGCAGGAGCCTTGGGCCTCGCTGTTCTTCTGTGGGGACTCTTCCTGGCCCCTCGCGCCAAAAACCGGCTGCCCTGGCCGGCCCTTCCCCTGGTGGCAGGCGGAGCCTTCCTAGCCGGCGCCGGAGCCCTGATGATCAGCGGGCTGGTGCCAGCGGCCGTCCTGATGGCCGCCGCGGCCGTCGGGAACCTGATCTGGGATCTGGCTTCCGGTTACCCTGCGGTCGAGTCTCCAGCGCGTCGCGCCGGACGCCGGTCAGCCAAACGCTAAGAACCGGCTCATGATGCGGTCAGGGACCTCTCAAAGAGGGGTTTGAGAGCCGCAAAACCGCCGCCGCGTACCACTTCGCGCTGCCGTTGTGCACCGGTTCCCACATCCAGGATGTGGGCCATGCCGGCACGGACATAAGGATAGTCCCCGGATTCCTCCAGCGCCGGCCGGATATAGTCCAGCAGGGCACCCACCTGGGTGCCTGCTGCGCGGGCAAGAGTGCCGCCGGCGGACCCGTGGTCGAGCAGGTTTCCGCTGAGGCCAAACCGGGCAGCCTGCCACAGTCCCGCGTCCAGGATTTCCGGATCAGCCAGCGTATCCGGGCTGCCTTCCACATTGGCGCCTTCCTCTGCCAGGGCCGTAGTGACCAGGCCCCGGGTCATCAAGGCCAGGAGCACGGCGTCCCTTGCCTCCAGCTGGGTATCGGCCACCCGGATTTCGACGGTGGGGAAGTTGTCTGACAGCCGGGCAATCCAGCCAACGTGGCCCGTGTCCATGACAACGTCCGTAGCCGTGAGCATGGCAATCCGGGAGTCGTAGTCCGCAGCGTCGTGGAAATACGGTGGGCAGCCCTGTACTGACCAGCGGCGGTACTGGATGAGCCGCCAGCTGGCGAACCTGCTGTCCCTGCCGTGCCAGTACGGGGAGTTGGTGCTGATGGCACCCAGTGTGGCCAGCCATGGGCGCAGGCGGTTCAGGACTTTGACGCCCTCTTCGCGGCTGGGGATGGCCACATGAACGTGGGTTCCGTTGACATAGTGCTCATCCGCGACTGCTCCGGTCATTTCCCCCATGTCCTGATAGCGCCGGGTCGCGCTGACCACGGCCGGGGCAGCCGCGATGGACGGCGCCGCTCCGGTGGGGGCGACGGCGACTCCGGCTTCCGCGGCGGCATCGGCAAGGCGCGTGCGGAAATCCAGCAGGGCCGCAAGGGCTTGGTTCGGTTCAGTACAGATGGGCGTGGAGCTCTCCACCTGACAGGCAAGGAGTTCAGTGGAGCTGGTATAGCTGCTGATGTCACCGGGAATCAGCGCTGTGATTATTTCCTCGGCCCGGGCGCTGGGTAGGGCGCTGTCTAAATCCGTCAGCAGGAATTCTTCTTCGATTCCGAAGGTGACCACCTGGTGTGCCCCTGTTCCGCAGCAGAGTATGTGCCTGGATGGATGCGGCGCCCCTCGGGAGCCGAAGCATCAGACTACAGGGCAAGGGGTGTCCGGGGACAGGTATATTTCTCCGCGGGACTTCAGGCTGAGAGCATCCGCCAGGAGAGCGTGAGATAGGGCAGTTCCAGCTGTTCTCCCGGATGATAGCCCAAATGTTCGAACAGGTACCAGGACAGATTCGCCATCACCTTTTCCCGCACCGGTTCAGTGGCCGAGAGGTAATAGGATCTTGACTTTGCGAGTTCCATCAGGTTCTCGGGGGTCATCTGCTGGAACCAGCGCGTGGTGTGAGAGGCCTCGGGCGTAAATTCCGGGCCAACCACGGGGCGGAATCCGGGCCGCAGCACGTCACCGGCGTGGATGATACGGGAATAGCGGTGCACCCAGGGAACACTGACGTCGAGCTGGTTCCAGATGAGTCCAAGGATGCCGCCGGGGCGCAGGACGCGGGCCAGCTCGGTGCTGGCGGCGAGGGGATCACACCAGTGCCAGGCCTGCGCCACGGTGGCTGCGTCCATTGAGGCATCAGGAAGGCCGGTGTCCTCGGCAGTGCCCTGCAGGACGGGAATCCCGGGCAGCGTCTGCTGCAGCTGGCGGAGCATATCGGTGGAGGGGTCGACGGCGGTGGCCTGGTAGCCGGCGGCGGCCAGGGTACGTGTGTACTTGCCGGTGCCGGCACCCACATCGGCCACCCGGGCGCCCGGGTGACCGGCCGGACCTCGAACCCCGGCAAACAACCACTGGATGGCTTCGGCAGGATATCCGGGACGGATGCGGTCGTAGTGTTCGCCGCCGTCCTCGTAGCTGCGTGCCAGTTCCCGGCGGCGCAGGGCTTCCAGACGCGGCCCCGACGTTGGATGTGCCACGGTCAGAGCAGGTCGTCCAGGGCGGGGTTCAGTCGGCGGAGCACATCACTGTGCAGTGTCCCGTTGGTGGCCAGGGCGTTGCCGCCGAACGGGCCGTCTTCGCCTTCCAGGGATGTGAACCGTCCGCCGGCCTCGGTAATGATCGGCACCAGCGCCGCCATGTCGTACAGGTTCAGCTCCGGTTCGCAGGCGATGTCCACGGCGCCTTCGGCGACCATGCAGTAGGACCAGAAATCCCCGTATGCCCGGGTGCGCCATACCGATTCGGTCAGCCCAATGAATTCGTCAAAGTTTCCGCGTTCCTTCCATCCGCCGAGGCTGGAATAGGACAGCGAGGCATCTGAAAGCTGGGACACATTGGAAACCCGCAGCCTGGTGGCGGAAGCGAGGGAACGGCCCATGTAGGCACCGGTGCCGGTGGCAGCCCACCAGCGTTTGCCCAGCGCCGGAGCGCTCACCACGCCCAGGACGGGAACACCGTCGTCGACCAGCGAAATGAGGGTTGCCCACACGGGCACGCCGCGAATGAAGTTCTTGGTTCCGTCGATTGGATCAACAACCCAGCGCCGCGGTCCGGACCCGGTGGAGCCAAACTCCTCACCCAGGACGGCGTCCCGTGGCCGGGCCCGGGAGAGCTGCCCGCGGATGGCGTCCTCTGCAGCCTTGTCCGCGTCAGTGACGGGGGTCAGGTCCGGCTTGGTTTCGATCTTCAGGTCCAGGGCCTTGAAGCGCGACATTGTCTGGTCATCCACTGAATCGGCCATTACATGGGCGAGTCGCAGGTCATCGTTGTAGTTCTGAGCGAACGGCATACTGTTCAACTTATCCTTATTCGGTGGGCGCTGCCCACGATCACACGGCGCGGGACCTGCCGTGGCGCCGTCGCTGGGGAGCACCGGCCCGCTGAAATGATCCCGGCACGCGTCACTGCGCGCCGAGCTCCTTGGCGGAGGCCCGGTTTTCGGTCCGGGTGCCGGAGCCCAGCAGCCGGCGCAGGGAGGCCAGCCTCGCCGGGCCGGCTGCTCCCGCTTGTCCGGAATCCACCCACGGATCCAGGCCGCAGTTCTTGGCCTGGTCATCGTGCCGGCACCCGCGTTCGCAGGCTTCGGTGCCCGGCGCCAGGTCGGGGAACGCCTGCAGGATCCGGTCGGGGTCCACATGGGCAAGCCCGAAGGAGCGGATGCCGGGCGTGTCAATGATCCAGCTGCCCGCCGGTGCCTCAAGGACCTTCAGTGCCAAGGCCGAGGACGAGGTGTGGCGGCCGCGGCCGGTTACCGCGTTCACGCCGCCGGTGGCGCGGTCGGAACCGGTCAGCGCATTGACAAGGGTGGATTTGCCGACGCCGGAATGGCCCACGAGGACCGACACCTTGCCCTCTAGATGGTGATGCAGCTGCTGCACCGCGTCTCCTTGGAGCCGGGCGGAGAGTCCGTCATCGGAACGTGCGTCAATGCCGGAGGCATCATCCGCGGCCGTGCGGCTGATGATGACGTCCAAATCAAGGTGTTCGTAATTGGCGAGCAGGTCGGCGGGATCCTTGATATCCGCCTTGGTGATGCACAGCAGCGGCGAAATACCGGCGTCGTAGGCTGCGACCAGGGCGCGGTCGATGAACCCGGTGCGGGGCTCCGGATTTGCCGCGGCCACCACGATTACCAACTGGTCTGCGTTGGCAACAACGGCACGTTCCACCGGATCCGTGTCATCGGCGCTGCGGCGGAGCAGTGTGCGGCGGTCCTGGATCCGCACCAGGCGGGCGAGGGTATCGGGCCCGCCGGAGACATCTCCCACCAGCGACACCAAATCACCGGCAACCACCGGGTTTCGGCGGAGTTCACGGGCCCGGGCCGCGATCACGATGCGTTCGGTGGGGGTGTCTTCGTCCACGACGGCGGTGTAGCGCCCGCGGTCAACAGTGATGATGCGGCCGGTGACGGCCTCGTCATAGGCCGGCCGGTCTTTGGTGCGGGGGCGAGAGCCTTTTTTGTTGGGGCGGATCCGGACATCCGATTCGTCCCAGCTGCCGGTGGAACGGGGCATCAGCGGTGGCCTCCGTTCCGGTTTGAGTCGGCTGCGGGGGCAGCTCCCGAGGCAACAAGCTCCTGCCACAGCTGCGGGAATTCCGGCAGCGTTTTGGCAGTGGTGCCAATGTCCTGCACGAGCACACCGGGGACAGCCAGACCGATAAGGGCACCGGCTGTTGCCATCCGATGATCGGCATAGGTTTCAAAGGTTCCGCCGTGCAGCGGGGATGGCCTGATGACCAGGCCGTCAGCGGTCTCTTCGGCGTCGCCTCCCAGCCGGTTGATCTCGGCCACCAGGGCGGCCAGCCGGTCAGTCTCGTGCCCGCGCAAGTGGGCAATGCCGGTGAGGACTGAGGGAGTGTCGGCCAGGGCACACAGGGCGGCCACGGTGGGCGCCAGCTCGCTGGTGTCAGCCAGTTCTGCTCCAGTGATGCGACCGGTGCCGGTCACGGTCAAGGTGTCCCCGGAGAGGGTGACTGTTCCACCCAGGCGCGGGAGGATTTCCCGCCAACGGTCGCCCACCTGTGTGGTGTGATGGGGCCATCCGGTCAGGCGGACCGTTCCACCGGCCACAAGGGCCGCAGCCAGGAAAGGCCCGGCGTTGGAGAGGTCCGGTTCGATGGTGACGTCGAAGGCCCGGATGGGCCCGGGAGCAACCCGCCATTCATTGGGAATGGAATCGTCCACATGGACACCTGCCCCGCGTAGGAGGCGCACCGTCATCGCTATGTGATCGGGGCTCGGCACTGCGGACCCTGTGTGAACCAGATGCAGTCCGTCGGTGAACCGTGCCCCGGCCAATAGCAGGGCAGAGACGAATTGCGAGGAAGCACCGGCATCAATTTCCAGCCGTCCGCCGGTTACCGCCCCGGTCCCGGCGACAGTGAAGGGAAGGGCACCGGCACCGCTGTCGTGCACCGCCACTCCCAGGCCCCGCAGTGCGTCGATGATCGCTGACATGGGGCGCAGGCGCGCGTGTGGATCGCCGTCAAAGTGGGTGCTGCCGTTTTTCAATGCAGCCAGGGGCGGCACAAACCGCATAACCGTCCCCGCCAAACCGCAGTCAATATCCGCCGCCGAGCCGCTTCCGGACTCCATCGGGCGGACCTCAAGATCTGGCCCGAAGGCACCTTCGCCGTCGACCTCCGTGATGGTGGTGCCCAGGGCCCGGAGGGACTGGATCATCAGGGCGGTGTCCCGGGAATGGAGCGGTGCCCGGAGCCGGCTGGGACCGTCGGCCAGCGCAGCCAGGACCAGATACCTGTTGGTCAGGGACTTGGAACCGGGGACGCGGACCTGGGCATCCAATGGAGCGGAAGCCCGGGGAGCGGGCCAGGGGGAGACTGTCTGCGGTGCGGCGGGGGAGGACATGGGGCTAGGAACCCGAGATGCCGGCTGCGGTGGTGCGGACGGCCCGGTTGGCCTTCTTGAGCTGCTTGGCTGCGTCCTTTTTAACGGAACGCGACTTGCGGCCGGCATCCTTGCCCAGAGATGCAACGCTGCGGCGGGTGTCGTCTGCCAGATGGCCGGCACGCCAGGCCAGCCCGGGGCGGCCGTTGGTATCGACAGCCACCAGCAGGACGGCGCCAATCAGCGAAAGGTTCTTCAAAAGGGCCGCACGGCGGGCCTTGCGCTCGTCTGAAGTGTCGGTATCCGCATTTTTGTATTCGACCACCGCGTTCAGTACAGCGGTACCGGTCAGCAGCAGGCCGGACAGCCGGGGCAGCTTGCCCAGGGCCAGCAGCGCGCCGGCACCCACCTGGGTGGCGCCAAGCACCTTGGCAACCAGCTGGGGGTTTCCGGTCACCGCGGCAGCGGAGGGAACCAGTGCACCGGCACGCTCCAAGGTGGGACGCAGCTGCTCCGCAGTTTGATCAGAATCGCGCAGGCGGTCGACACCGGCTGCGATAAAACCTGTGGCTAGGAGCGGGCGGGCGAGCAAACGGACAATCGACATATTGGCCTCCTGGTTGCTGCCCGGTCTCGGAATAATCGGGCAGAATACTCCTAGTTTGGCACTTTTGCTCAGTGTGCACACCTTAGGTGGCCTCACGGGCCGAAGAGCTCTCGCTGGAATAAGCGGCGAAGGGGGAGCGTTGTGGCGGGTATAAGGCATTCTTCACAGAGTTGGGGAATGCCGGATCATGGCCCGCCGGAGGAACAATGCGTTCCTCGCTGAAGCGCGGACCGCGCAGTCCACGAACGCAGTGAGGAGAGCAAACGTGAGTGCTGGCCTGGTGACCACGGACGCACAGCCAGAGGCTGGGGTGTCCGGACTGCAGCTGCGGGTGGCTCCTGGCCCTCGCACCGTAGACTTGGGAGTGATGAGAACTGATGCGCCGGAAGGCAGCCCCCAAGTGGAAGACTCCGAACTGGATGTCGCTTCCGAATCGGAAGAGGCCCGCAAGATTCGCTTTGAGCGCGATGCCATGCAGTATGTGGATCAGCTCTACTCTGCAGCCATGCGCATGGCCCGCAATCCCTCCGACGCTGAGGACTTGGTGCAGGAGGCCTACACCAAGGCCTTCTCCGCGTTTCACCAGTACCGGCCGGGGACCAATCTGAAGGCTTGGCTGTACCGGATCCTGACGAACACGTACATCAACCTGTACCGCAAGCGGCAGCGCGAACCGTTGCAGGCGAATTCCGACGGCGTTGAGGACTGGCAGCTGGCCCGTGCCGCGGAGCACAGCTCCACCGGACTGCGCTCCGCCGAAGCGGTTGCCCTGGACCATCTTCCCGATTCCGACGTGAAGGATGCACTGCAAGCTATTCCGGAGGAATTCCGGTTGGCCGTGTATTTCTCCGATGTGGAGGGTTTTGCGTACAAGGAAATCTCGGAAATCATGAACACGCCCATCGGAACCGTAATGTCGCGCCTGCACCGTGGCCGCAAAATGCTCCGCGAATTGTTGGCCGAATATGCACAAGAGCGCGGTATCCGCGGTAAGGCAGCACCTGCCGCTGCGGGAGCGCACCAGAACAAGAAACAGGGGAACACGCTATGAGCGATTGCCAAAGCCTGGGCGATTGCGAGGATACCCGCATCGAACGGCTGTACGAGTACCTTGACGGTGCCCTCTCCCACGAGGACATCGTGGAAATTAAGGAGCATCTGGACGGTTGTCCCGAGTGCGCCGAGGAACACGACTTGGAGTGCGTCATCCGATCGGTGGTGAAGCGCTCCTGCACGGAGGCTGCCCCGGAGACGCTCAAAGCCAGCATCCTGGCCAGGATCAGCCAGATTCAGACTGCTGACCACTAGCCGTCAAAGTCTGTGATCAAAAAGAACCCCCGGGGCCAAGAGGCTCCGGGGGTTCTTTTTAGTGGCGATGGGCCACACGGTGAGTCCAAGACTTAAGTGTTGGGACGCTTACCGTGATTGGCGCCGCCGCGCTTACGGTCACGACGCTTGCGTGCACGCTTGCTCATAGCTGCCTCCTTCGATTTGCTGAAAGTTCTGCCCTCCAGTGTCCCACAAAGTGAGCCCGACAACCTAAACCGCGGCACGGGCCGGCCGCGGTGCCGGTAGGGCTACTCAGCTGAGCTGCCTGCTGCCATGAGGGCGTTACGCTGTTCCCGGCGCAGCGCCTGTTCGGCGGGGTCCGGGACCGGTGCGGCGGCCAGCAGACGGCGGGTATACGCATCCTGTGGATAGCGCAGCACCTGCTCTGTGGACCCCTGTTCCACCATGATTCCCTTGTTCAGCACTGCGATGTGGCTTGCCAGGATTTCCACCACCGCCAGGTCGTGGCTGACGAACAGGCAGGCAAAACCGTACTGCTGCTGCAGGTCCTGCAGGAGGGCCAGCACCCTGGCCTGAACCGAAACGTCAAGGGCGGAGGTTGGCTCATCCGCGACCAGCAGCGAGGGCCGCAGCGAGAGTGCCCGGGCAATTCCCACCCGCTGCCGCTGGCCGCCGGAAAGCTCATGCGGATACCGGTTGCGGAAACTGGTGGGCAGCTGTACATCATCCAGCAGGCCCTCCACCCGGTGGTCCAGATCCTTCCGCGAGAGCTTTTCATGCAGGAAC
This sequence comes from Arthrobacter sp. UYP6, assembly GCF_040547315.1. NCBI lineage: Bacteria > Bacillati > Actinomycetota > Actinomycetes > Micrococcales > Micrococcaceae > Arthrobacter > Arthrobacter sp. UYP6. The sequence goes on along the minus strand of NZ_JBEPPM010000015.1, from coordinate 54,780 downwards.
AGCGGTTCGCCGATGGATTCACCGATGGACATGCGCGGATTGAGGGAAGCCGCCGGGTCCTGGAACACAATGGCGAATTTCCTGCGCAGAGGCAGCATCTTCTTGGGGGACAAGCCGGCAATGTTGGTGCCGTTGATGTCCACGCTGCCGGCACTGACCGGCAGCAGGCCCGTCACTGCACGGGCGATGGTCGACTTTCCGGAGCCGGATTCGCCGACCAAACCCATGACTTCACCGGGATTGATGATGAAGGAAACATCGGACACTGCCTTGAATCCGGGCTGCCGGAAACGGCCGGGATATTCAATGGAGACACCGGTCAGCTGCAGGGCAGGGACCACGCCCGCGTCCGGAGTGGCAAGATCGGCTGAGTCCCGGAGGACAGCCCGGGGGGCCTCGGATATCTGGAGCGAGCCGTCATCCTCCACCTCGACGGCCGAAAGCACTCCGCCGACTATCGAACCCAGATGCGGAACCGCGGCCAGCAGTTGGCGGGTGTACTCCTCCTGCGCGTTGCTGAAAAGCTCAGCCACCGGAGCGGCTTCAACAATCCGGCCCTTCTCCATGACCACCACCTTGTCAGCGAGGTCCGCCACTACACCCATGTCATGGGTGATGAGCAGGACCGCACTGTTCAGACGCTTATTGAGGTTCCGGAGCAGTTCCAGGACTTCAGCCTGGACCGTGACATCCAGGGCAGTGGTCGGCTCATCAGCCACCAGCAGGATGGGGTCATTTGCGATGGCGATGGCGATCATGGCCCGCTGGCGCTGGCCGCCGGAGAACTGGTGCGGATAGGAATCGTACCGCCTCTCCGGCTCCGGGATTTCCACCATCCGGAGTAACTCGATGGCGCGTTTCTTTGCCTGGGCCGGAGAAGCATCGGTGTGCTGTTCGATGATCTCCTTGATCTGCTCGCCCACGGTGAGCACAGGGTTGAGCGCGGTCATAGGCTCCTGGAAAATCATGGCAATGTCATTGCCGCGGATTCTCCGCAGTGCCGACTGCGGAGCCCCGATGAGCTCCTTGCCCTGGAGCTTGGCACTGCCCTTGGACCGTCCGTTGCCGGGGAGGAGTCCCAGCAGTGCCATGGAGGACATGCTCTTTCCGGAACCGGATTCACCAACGATGGCCAGGATCTCGCCAGGGGATACGGTGAAGGAAACGTCCTCCGCCGCCATGACCCACTTGTTGTCCACGCTGAAATCGACGCCGAGGCCCGATACTTCCAGAATCGGAGCCGTGCCAGCTGTTGAGGTTATGTCGCTGTACAAGGGTGCCGAACTCATTGTTTGTTCCTTGTCTGTCGGGGATCAAACGCGTCCCGGAGGCCGTCGCCGATGAAGTTTACGGTCAGCGCGATGGCGACAATGAAGATGCCGGGCCAGAAGAAGAGCCATGGGCGGGTGGTCATGGCGGCCCGGTTTTCATTGATCAGCTTTCCTAGGGACGTGTCCGGCGCCTGTACGCCAAGGGTCAGGAAGCTTAGGGCAGTTTCCAGCAGGATGGCGCCGGAGATGGCCAGCGTTGCGGACACAATGATGACGCCAACGGTATTGGGCAGGATGTGTTTGAAGATGATGCGGCGGGAACTGGCGCCGACGGACTTGGCGGCCTCCACAAATTCTTTCTCCCGCAGGGAGAGGAATTCGCCGCGGACGATGCGGGCCAGCCCGGTCCAGGTCAGCAGGCCCAGGAAGATGGCGAACACCACGATTCCGTAGTCGGACACGAGGCTGGCTAGTGCGGCGGCCACCACCAGCAGGGGGATGGTGATGATGACGTCGGTGAGGCGCATCAGGACGGTTTCGGTGAAGCCGCGGAAATAACCGGCAACGGCACCGATGACGGTTCCCACCACAGTCCCTACGATGCCGACGATAAACGCGATCGTCAGGGAGATCTGGGCTCCCCGCATGGTCATGGCGAAGTAGTCGCGGCCCAAAGTGTCCTGGCCGAACGGGTGGTTTCCCAGTCCGCTCCAGGAGACGGTGGGGGCACCGCCGTCTTCCAGCTCCATTACCGTGGAAAACGTGTGCGGCCACCAGCCGGGGATGCGCAGCGGGCCAATTGAAAGCCCGATGGAGGTGAAGGCCAGCAGCACAATGAACACCAGCCCGCTCAGGCCGGCCAAGGCTCCTTTGTGGCGGAAGAACCGTTCCCGGACCAGTTGAGCCTGGCTTTTTGCGGCGGTGATCTGCGGATCTGCAGTGACCGCCCGGGTTGCGGGCGCATCTGCAATGTCAGTTCTCTGGCTCTCCAGAGTCATGCTCGTCAGTTCCGGGCTGCTGCCCTGGGTTCCGGACGGTATTTTTTCAGTCATGTCTTCCGCCTATCAGTTCAGGCTAATGCGCGGGTCGAGGAACGCGTACGCGATGTCGGCCAGCATGTTGAAGGTCACTGCGGCCACGCCTGTCACCAGGAAGAAGGCCATGATCACGTTGGGGTCCACATTGGTCAGGCCGTCGGTGAACATCTTGCCCATGCCGCTCCAGCCGAACACCGCCTCGGTAATAACGGCTCCGCCAAGGACGCCGGCAAAGTCGAAGGCCATCAGTGTGGTGATGGGGATCATCGCATTTCGGAAGGCGTGCTTGACAACCACCGTCCGCTCGCTCAGTCCCTTGGCCCGTGCCGTCCGGACATAATCCTGGTTCATGACTTCGAGCATGCTGGCCCGGGTATAACGGGTATACGTGGCAAAGGAGATCAGCATGATCGCCATGGTTGGCAGGACCAGATACAGGGCGTAGTCCAGATTGATTTCCCAGAAGGAGCCCTGCAGGTTCGGAGTCGACGATCCGGTGGTCGGAATTGGACGGCCGCCGTTTTTGCGTGCGAGTGACGGATAGGCGCCCAACAGGGCGTCCATAAAGACGAAGAAGCCAATGGCGATTCCAATGACCGCTGTCAGGTTGCGGGTCTGCTTGGCATAGGGGCCGCCGACAAAATGCCCGATGGCCAGTGATACGAGCAGAGTGAGGACAGCGAGCCCTGCAATGATGCCCCAGTTGGGATCCTGCATGAGGGGCTGGGTCACCAAGTAAGCAACGAATCCCACAGCTGCGGTGGCGAGAGCGGCGTACACAATCCGGCGGCGGCGGAAGCCTGCCAGCAGGGCTGTGAGCCCAAGTGCAAGCCCGAACGCTGTGATGAGGAGGCCAATCGGGCCCAGACCCGGGGTCTTGAACCAGTTGCTGACCAGCAGCAGGTAGAACGTAAGCGAGGTGGCAACGGCGGCAATGGCGAAGACACGGAGGCGGCGGTTCCTGTCGCCGCCGACGGCTATCGCCGCGACGACACCTGTTATGAGCCCCACGGCCGCTATGCCCAGATAGGACATTTGGGGATCGGCCAGCCAGGTGTTCAGATCAATCGCCAGGTACTGCTTAAGCAGGGTGGAGAGCCAGAACAGCGGCATGGAGAAGAGCAGGAAGGAAACGAAGGTAATGGAGTAATCAAAGGTGCTGTACTGGCGGAGGGCGGTGACCAGGCCAACCGCGACTCCCAGGACGATGGCGATGACGGTGGCCACGACGACGAGTCGGAAGGTGGAACCGATCGCTGTCTGCAGCTGGTCGATCACGGGGCTGCCTGCGCGGTTGAGTCCAAGCGTGCATTCGGCACCGCCGGGGATCAGGCAGCGGCCCACTTCCTGCAGCCACAGGAGGTAGCGGGCTGCGACGGGCTGGTCGAGGTGCAGTGCTGCCGTTCGCTGGGCAATGCGCGATTCGCGTTCGGCGCTTTGGAGTTCGACGAGGTCAGCAAGGGGATCGCCCGAGTTGATGGCAAGGATGAACATCAGCACTGTGGCGGCGAGAAGGATGAAGAACGAGGTCACCGCTCTTTTGAAGATAAAGAAGAACACCGAAGGCTCCTATGGGGATGGTACGGAAAGCCGTTTGCGGGACAAAAGTTTGGGATGGGCAGACACTTGGGTCTGCCCATCCCGCTTTCTAACCGTTTAGGCGTGATGCCTTGGCTAGGCCTTCTTGGTCCACTTGAAGGCGTTCCAGGTGACGCCGCTCTGGGTGGGGTTGTATACCACTTCTTCCATGCCGGAGTTGTGGGCCACAATGTCGGCCTGAGTGTAGAGAACGACGTTGTAGACGTCCTTGGCCAGTTCTTCTTCGAGTTCCTTCTTCAGTTCCAGTACGCGGTCAGCGTCAGTGGTCCGGGCAACTTCGTCCCACAGGTCGTCGACCTTTTCGCTCTTGAACTTGCCGTAGTTCTGGACGCCCTCGGAGTCGTAGATCGACTGTGCGCTGGCAACCAGGCCTGAACCGGCCCAACCGAAGACTGCTGCGTCCCAGGAGCCGAGCTCATCGAGCTTGGTGGTCCACTCGGCATCAGGGGAAGCAATGATGTTGAAACCGGCCTGGTCGCAGGAATCCTTGATCAGGGCAGTGATGTCCGCGCGCACCTGGCTGGCTGCGGAGAACAGCATACGGACGTCAACGGGCTCGGTTTTGCCGGCCTCTTCCATCAGCGTCTTGGCGCCTTCGAGGTCAACCTCATCGTATTCGCTGGCAGCCGGGGCTGCTTCAAGAACTTCGTCGTACTCTGCCTGCGACTGCTGGAAGTCGCGCAGGTTCAGCACAGTGGCCTCCGGGTCGACCGGCTTGACGAACTTGTCGACGATGTCCTGGCGCGGAACGCACTTGGAGAAGGCCTGGCGGACCTTGAGGTCCTTGAATACACCGTTTTCGGACTGGTCCAGGTCAATGTGGGTGAAGGTCATACCCGTACCGGTGATCATGGAGACAGACTCACCGATGGCTTCGATCTGGTCCTTGGTGTCACCGGTGGGACCGGACGGTTCAATGACGTCCACGTCACCGTTCTGCAGGGCCTGGACAGCTTCTGTGTCATCAATGGTCTTGAAGACGATGCTCTCGGTGGCGCCCGTGCGTCCGTCGCCCCAATAATTCTCGTTCTTCGTCAGCGTTAGGTTACCGCCGGCGGCGCTGTCCAGCTTGTACGGGCCGGAAGAGGGGATGAGTGCCGCATCCGGCAGCGAGGGGAGTCCCTCGGCGTAGCCCCAGCCGGTGTTCCAGAACTCAGCAACGGGCTTCAGAGCGGCCAGGTTGTTGTCCTGGATAGCGGCAACGAGTGCTTCGCCGTTGTTGTCGGTGCTCAGACCACCCTGCTCAGCGGCAATGTGCGCCGGCATCAGGGAACCGATCATGAGGTTTTCCCAGTCAGCGTACGGCGTGTCGTAGATGTACGTGAATTCCTTGTCGCCGGCTTCGCCTTCAGGCATTGCCAGGTACTCGTAGCCGTTGTTGGAGGAGGGCTCAAAGATCTCGGTTTCGCCTTCAACCACCTTGCCGGAGAAGGCCGCCCAGTTCATCAGGATATCGTCGAAGTCGATCGGAGTTCCGTCGGACCACTGGGCGTCCTCGTTGATCGTGTACTTGACGGTCAGCGGGTCGTCACTGGTCTTCTCGAAGGTGCCGAACTCTTCGTTGCGGATAACACCTTCGGGGCTGTACTCCGAGAAGTTGCTGTGGACCAGGTTGTCAACGTACGTGTTGTACACGCTATTGGACTTGGAGGTGCCCCCGTTGTAGAAATCCGGGGCCTGGCTGATGGCAACCGAGATGGAGGCCGCAAGGTTGGCGTCCTCGGTAGTGTCGGTATCGGCGGTTTCTCCGCCTCCGGCTGAGCCGCAGGCTCCCAGGAAGAGGGCCCCCACGGAAAGTGCGGCAAGAGTTGCCGTGCGCTTAGTACGCATTCGTAGTCCTAACTGGTGATGAAGTCGTCAGGAACCCCCATTGGCGGCTCCCCCAAAGCGATCGTGATGACCGCCACATGTTCCGAAAGACTAGCCACTAAATGTTTCAGCCGTGCTAACAGTGAGCGGATGTTAACTGATTGTTACCTGAGACACAGGAGAAGCAGATGTGCCAGGGGGTTACCGAATGCCAGGTGGGGGAGCAGATCCCGCGCGGATGCAGGGATCTGCGCCTGCTGGCGGTTCTCAGTGCGGGGAGGAAGGGTCCCCGGAGTCAAGACTTTAAACGATGAGGGCCTCCGGCGTGTCGCCGAAAGCCCTCATGGGGAAATCCGAAATTCAGTTCATGTCCGGCAGGTCCAGCCAGCGGTACCAGCCGCGGTGCAGGACCAGCCACGCGATCAGGCCATAGCCTGCCTGGCCCGGGGTCCCCCCGTTGGACGCCAGATCAGTGCGCCACTGTTCGTGGTTCAGCAGGGGAGTCAATGTATCCACGTATACGTGCTTGCGCCGTGTGGTGACGTCACCGAAAGCCGCCGACAGGTCCGACAGACGCCTGTTCCGCTCGGCGTCAAGGCCGGGAGGCGGCCCCACAACAAAGACCTTGATGCTCATCTGGGCAGCCCCGTCCAGGATGTTGGCCAAGTTGAGGCGGCTTCGCGCGGTCGACAGGTCAAGGTCAAGGTCACGGTCCGACAAGCCGATGACGAGCCGGTTTTCACAGTGGTCGTCGAACCGACGGCCGGCTTCCTGCAGCCAGCGGTTCGCCAGCGATTCAGTTCCTTCTTGGGGGGCCGCCAAGGTGTATGCCTGGACACTGACGTTTTCGGGCGTGGTGCGGGCCAACACGCGGCCCAGCCAGCCCAGTGCACGAGGGTCGCCGTGCCCGGCCAGCAGCTCGTCGCCGACTGCCGCAAGCCTGATTTTGCGTTGTTCCACTAGTCACCTTCTCCGGTCACAAAAAAACAGGGTGGGGCGCCACCGGCGCCCCACCCCAACTTAGCCTACTGACGTTCGAAGGCCTTCTTGACGAGGATGTCCTGCTCGACGGCGTGCCGCTTGGCGGATCCTGTTGCCGTGGACGCCGACGCCAGGCGCGAAACCAGGCGCAGCGGCCGGTCCAGCTGGGCCGGCAGGTTCAGGCCGATGAACGGCCACGGACCCTGGTTGGCGGGCTCGTCCTGTGCCCAGACCACATCGGCGTTCGGGTACTTGGAGACAGCGGCCTGGATTTCCGCGACGGGCAGCGGGTAAAGCTGCTCTACCCGGACAATGGCTGTCTTCTCGTCTCCGGTCTTCTGCCGGTTTGCCAGCAGATCGTAGTACAGGCGGCCGGAAACCAGAAGCACGCGCTCGACGGCGTTTGCGTCCAGTTCAGCATGCTCCGGGATAACCGGCTGGAAGGAACCCTGCGTGAACTCTTCCACCGAGGTGGCGGCCGCCTTCAAACGCAGCAGCTGCTTCGGCGTGAAGACGATCAACGGCTTCCGCGGCCGGCTGTAGGCCTGGCGGCGCAGCAGGTGGAAGTGCGAAGCACCCGTGGTGGGGTTGGCAACAATCATGTTGTCTTCGGCGCACATCTGCAGGAAACGTTCGATCCGAGCGGACGAGTGGTCCGGACCCTGGCCCTCGTAGCCGTGCGGAAGCATCAGCACCAGCGACGAACGCTGGCCCCACTTCTGCTCGGCGGACGAGATGAACTCGTCGATGATGGTCTGCGCGCCGTTGACGAAGTCGCCAAACTGCGCCTCCCACAGCACCAGTGCGTCCGGGCGCTCCACGGAGTAGCCGTATTCGAAGCCCATGGCGGCGAATTCGGACAGCAGCGAATCATAGATCCACAGCTTGGCCTGGTTCGGGTCCAGCTCGGCCAGCGGCATCCACTCGGCGCCGGTTGCCCGGTCGTGGAAGACAGCGTGGCGCTGGGTAAAGGTGCCGCGGCGCGAGTCCTGTCCGGCCAGGCGTACGGGGACGCCTTCCATGACCAGCGAGCCAAAGGCAGCGATTTCCGCGAAACCCCAGTCGATGCCGCCTTCACGGGACATCTGCTCGCGCTTCTCCAGCAGGGCCTTGAGCTTGGGGTGAACGGTGAAGCCCTCCGGCACTGCCACGTGGGCCTTGCCGATATGCGCCAGCACCTCGGATGAGATGGCCGTGGAAGCCGGAGACACAATCGTGGTGCCCTCCTGCTGCGCTGCGGGGCGTTCCAGATCCGAGACAGCTTCGGTGTCCTTGGTGATGACCGGCAGGGGAGAGGTCTGGGCGGCATGCGTTTCGGCAAACACCCGTTCCAGCCGGCCCTGGTAATCGCGCAGCGCCTGCTCCGCCTCTTCCTGGCTGATGTCGCCGCGTCCGATGAGGGACTCGGTGTACAGCTTCCGGACGGAGCGCTTGGCCTCGATCAGGCTGTACATCATCGGCTGGGTCATCGAGGGATCGTCGCCCTCGTTGTGCCCGCGGCGGCGGTAGCAGACCATATCAATGACAACGTCCTTGTTAAAACGCTGACGGTAGTCGTAGGCCAGCTGTGCGATGCGCACAACCTGCTCCGGATCGTCCCCGTTCACATGGAAGATCGGTGCCTGAACCATCTTGGCCACGTCGGTGGAGTACACCGAAGAACGCGACGACGTGGGCGAGGTGGTGAAGCCAACCTGGTTGTTGACCACTACATGAATTGTTCCGCCGGTGCGGTAGCCCCGAAGCTGCGACAGGTTCAGGGTTTCCGCCACGACGCCCTGGCCTGCAAAAGCGGCGTCACCGTGGATGAGAATCGGCAGGACCGGGAACTCGTCGCCCTGGTCCAGTCGGTCCTGCTTGGCGCGGACAATACCTTCGAGGACGGAATCCCCGGCCTCAAGGTGGGACGGGTTGGCTGCCAGATAAACCTTGGTCTGGTTGCCGTTGTCAGACGTGAAGGTGCCTTCGGTGCCGAGGTGGTACTTGACGTCGCCCGAGCCCTGGACGCTGCGTGGGTCCTGGGTGCCTTCGAATTCGCGGAAGACCTGGGCGTAGGTCTTGCCGGCGATGTTGGTGAGTACATTCAAGCGTCCGCGGTGGGCCATGCCAATGCCCACTTCGACCAGGCCGTCGTCGGCCGCACCGGAGATTATCGTGTCCAGCAGCGGGATTAGGGATTCGCCGCCTTCCAGCGAGAAACGCTTCTGGCCAACGAACTTCGTCTGCAGGAAGGTCTCAAAAGCTTCGGCCGCGTTGAGCTTGCTCAGGATACGCAGCTGCTCTTCGCGCGTGGGCTTGCTGTACCTGGTTTCCAGACGGTCCTGGAACCACTCGCGCTCCGCCGGATCCTGAATGTGCATGTACTCAATGCCGGCAGTACGGCAGTAGGCATCACGCAGCACGCCAAGGATCTTGCGCAGCTTCAACATGGGTTTTCCGCCGAAGCCGCCGGTGGGCCATTCCCGGTCCAGGTCCCAGAGGGTCAGGCCGTGATTGAGGACGTCCAGGTCCGCGTGGCGGCGCTGAACGTATTCCAGCGGGTTGGTATCCGCCATCAGGTGGCCGCGGACGCGGTACGCGTGGATCAGCTGCTGGATACGCGCAACCTTGTTGATCTGCTCTTCGGGGTTGACCTGGATATCCGGGCTCCAGCGGACGGGCTCGTAGGGAATCCGCAGCGACTCGAAGACTTCGTCGTAGAAACCCTGCTCGCCGAGGAGCAGCTGGTGAATGATGCGCAGGAACTCGCCGCTGCCTGCACCCTGGATGACGCGGTGGTCATAGGTGGAGGTCAGGGTGATGACCTTGGAGATGGCGTTGCGGGCCAGGATCTTCTCGTTGGAACCCTGGAATTCCGCCGGGTAGTCCAGGGCGCCGGCACCGATGATGCAGGCCTGGCCCTTGGACAGACGGGGAACGGAATGGACCGTTCCGATGCCGCCGGGGTTGGTCAGCGAAATGGTGGTGCCCTTGTAGTCGTCAGCCGTGAGCTTGCCGTTGCGGGCCTTCTTCACGAGCTCTTCATAGGCGTGCCAGAACTCCGAGAAGTTCAGGGTTTCGGCCTTCTTGATATTCGGGACAACCAACAGGCGGGTGCCGTCGGGCTTGGGCATGTCAATGGCCAGGCCGAAGTTTACGTGCGCAGGCTGGACAGCAACGGGCTTGCCGTCCACGACGTCGTAGTACACATTCTGGGACGGGAACGCAGCGGCTGCACGGATGATGGCGTAGCCAAGGAGATGGGTGAAGGACACCTTGCCGCCCCGGGCGCGCTCCAGATGGCTGTTGATGACAATGCGGTTGTCGATGAGCAGCTTTGCCGGAATCGCGCGGACCGTGGTGGCCGTGGGGACACTCAGGCTGAGGTCCATGTTGGTGGCAATCGCCTTAGCCGGACCCCGGAGGATGTTGACCTTATCTTCCTCCGCCGCGGCAGAGGTGGGCTGGGTCTTGGGCAGCTGGGCCGGGATCGGCGGTGTCTTGCTGTCAGCCGTCTTATTCTCGGCGGCTGTGTTCTTGGCCTCGGCCGGCTTGGAATCCTTGGCGGCGGAGTTCGGCGCTGCTGCTTCCTTGGCAACCGGTGGCTTACCGGACTGCTGGGTGGAAGCGGGGGATTCCCCGGAGGCCTTCGGCTTTACCGACTCGGTCTGCACCACCGGAAGCTGACGGGTAGCGGGATTGGCGCCCAGTTCGCTTGGGGCAGCGGATCCGTTTCCGGTCGATGCGGCTGCGCCGGAGCCCTGTGCCTCCTCGTTCTTGAAGGAGTCGAAAATGCTCCACCACTTCTTGTCAACCGAATTCTTGTCCTTGAGATACTGCTCGTAGAGTTCATCGACAAGCCACTCGTTGCCGCCGAATTCTTCCGGCAGCCGGTGGTTGGATTGGTCTGGCACTGTTAATACGCCTCTTCCATGAGTTGCCTTTTGCCCTGAATTGGCACCATGTCTGAGGGCTTGCGCCGCAAAGCTCACTGGTGCGGCCCGGCCGGTGCGCTGTGACCGAGACTTCATGCCAGTCTAGTGACATTCCGGGACAACTGGCCAATTTGGTTTGACTTCCAGCGTGCGGGAGCGCCCTCGCGTCCGCGCCCTGACCCGCGGCTGCCAGTGCCTGCGCGTGGGGCGCCTGCGGGCCGTGCGGCGAGCGGGTTAGCGGCATCGGATTAACTGTGGCGCTCAAATACCAAACCTGTAAACTGAAAATCTAATGGACAGTTTCTCTAGGCGCCGGCCTGCGTCCCCGTCCGCAGTTACTGCGGATCGCACGCACAGAGCCGGCCACGCCCGAACGCAAGCACACCGTACCCCCAGCGCCGCATCGGAGCCTTCCAGACCGGCTTGTGCCGATCACCCTCCGTCTGCCCCGCGCGATGCCGTTAGCCCCGCCCCCCGTCTCTGGGCGGTGAGCTCCTAAATGGAATGGCTCTATCTTCTTTTTGGCCTGGTGCTGATTCTCGGTACCGGCTTTTTTGTGGCCGTGGAGTTCTCCCTGGTGGCCCTGGACCAGCCCACGGTACGCCGTGCCGTGGAGAACGGCGACAAAGCAGCCGAACCTTTGCTGCGCTGCCTCACCTCACTCTCCACGCAACTCTCCAGCTGCCAGCTGGGCATCACCCTCACTACGCTGCTGACCGGCTTTGTCATGGAACCCTCCGTGGGCAAGCTGCTGAAAACGCCGCTTTCAGCCCTGGGGCTTCCTCCGGTTGCCGTGGATTCGGTCTCCGTTGTGGCCGCGATGATCCTGGCGACGTTCCTGTCCATGCTCCTGGGTGAGCTGATCCCCAAGAACATGTCCATCTCGCTGCCTTTCCGGATGGGTCGTGCGCTGGCCCGGCCGCAGCTTGCCTTCACTGTGGTGTTCAAACCGGCCATCCTGGTGCTGAACGGCTTCTCCAACAAGGTCCTGAACCTGTTCGGCCTTGAAGCCAAGGAGGAAGTCACCGGCGCACGCACCCCGGCGGAACTTTCCTCCATGGTGCGGCGCTCCGCTGAAATGGGAACCCTGGACCAGGGGACAGCAAACTTCCTCTCCCGAACTTTTTCCTTTGCTGAGCGGACGGCTGCTGACGTCATGACCCCGCGGATCCGGCTGGAGACCATCGATTCCGAGCAGTCGGTTGCCGATGTTATTGAGGCTGCGCGCCGCACCGGCTATTCCCGCTTTCCTATCCTGGGCGATTCCCCGGATGACATCAGGGGTGTTGTCCACGTTAAAAAGGCAGTGGCCGTCCCGCGGAGCCGGCGGGCGGATCTGCCCGCCGGAGCCATTATGAGCGAGGTCCTGCGGGTGCCGGAGACTGTGCACCTGGACAGCCTGCTCTCCGAGCTCCGCAATGCCAACCTGCAACTCGCCGTCGTCCTTGACGAGTGGGGCGGAACCGCCGGCGTCGCCACCCTTGAAGACCTGGTGGAAGAGATCGTAGGCGAAGTCTCCGACGAGCACGACAAGATCAAGCCGGGCGTGCTGCAGAGCGCCGCCGGAGCGTGGTACTTCCCGGGGATCATGCGCCCGGATGAAGTCTCCCGGCTGGTGCCGCTGCTGACCATCCCGGACGAAGCCGGCTACGAAACCGTGGGCGGTTACATTATGGCCGAGCTCGGACGCATCGCCCGCGTGGGAGACCATGTTGCCGTTGACGGCGGTGAGCTGGAAGTCGAGCGCATGGACGGGCGCCGGATTGACCGCGTCAGCTTCATTCCGCAGTACGACGACGACGACGACCCGGCAGCTGTGGACGAAAGCGTTCCGACCTCCGCCAAGTCCTCTGAACCGTCCGCCGCGCGGGAAGCGGGGGATCGGCGATGAGCGATGTCATGGGCATTTTTTGGTTGGTCATCCTCTTGATCGGCAACGCGTTCTTTGTGGGCGGCGAATTTGCCGTCATGTCCGCACGGCGCAGCCAGATCGAACCGCTGGCCGAAGCCGGCTCCAAACGCGCGAAAACCACCCTCTGGGCCATGGAACATGTGTCTCTCATGCTGGCCTGCGCCCAGCTGGGCATCACGGTGTGTTCCCTGCTGATCCTCTCCGTGGCAGAACCGGCCATCCACCATCTCCTGGCCGCTCCGCTGGAGGCCGTTGGCCTGCCGGTTGAATTTGCTGACGGTGCCGGATTCCTGGTGGCACTGCTGATTGTCACCTTCCTGCACGTAACCTTCGGCGAAATGGTCCCGAAGAACATTTCGGTGTCCGTTGCGGACCGCGCGGCGCTGCTCCTGGCGCCGCCGCTGGTCTTCATTTCCCGGGTAGTGCGCCCCATCATTTTCAGCCTGAACTGGCTGGCGAACCACGCACTGCGCGTTATGGGCATTACGCCGAAGGATGAGGTGGCCTCCACCTTCACGCTGGAGGAGATGCAGTCCATCGTGGAGGAATCCACCAAACACGGACTGGTTGCCGATGACTCCGGCGTCATCTCCGGTGCGCTGGAATTTTCCGGGCAGTCTGCCGGCACCGTGATGGTGCCCCTGGATGAGCTCGTGACCCTGCGGACGGATACCACTCCGGCGGAGTTTGAAAAGGCCGTGGGACGCACGGGTTTCTCACGTTTTGTGCTGATGGATGACCACGGAAACCTGACGGGCTATATGCATCTGAAGGACATCATGGCCATTCCAGCTGATGCCTATGACCGTCCGCTGACTGAAAACAAGGTGCGCACCCTGGCTAACCTGAGGCTGGAGGACGGCATCGAAGATGCCCTGGCCACTATGCAGCGCACCGGTTCGCACCTGGCCCGCGTGCTGGGTCCGGACAACCAGACCCGCGGGGTGCTCTTCCTGGAAGACATCATCGAACAGCTGGTGGGTGAGATCCGGGACGCGACCCAGGCCCAGGGTTTCCGCCGCTCCGGAGAAAGCTATTCCGAATAGCGGCCCGGCGGCGCTGTAAATACGCAGCTGAAACACTGGTGTAGCCAGATGCGAATGATTCGCGTTTAGGTTATGCTGAGGGGAACTCCGTTCGCGGAGTTCCCCTTCCACCTTTAAGCCTCACTGTTCGACAGGAATACCACTACTTATGCGACGAACCTCCGCCCGCCTTGCCGGAATTCTCCTGGCCGGCGGAGCCCTTGCCCTGACCGGCTGTACCGGCGGAGGGGACTCCGGGGCCGGTTCTTCCGACACCGGGGCAGGAGAAGGCCGGCTGAACGTGGTGGCCTCCACCAACGTTTACGGCAACATCATGGAGACTGTGGGCGGGAACAACGTCAGTGTCACCGCCATCATTGACCGGCCCAGCCAGGACCCGCACTCCTACGAGGCGACGGCGCGGAACAAGCTGGCCGTCTCGGACGCCGATCTGGTGGTGCTCAACGGCGGCGGCTACGACGTCTTTATGGAGCAGCTGGTTGCCGATTCAGGAATCGACAGCGCCGATGTGCTCAATGCCGTGGAAATTTCCGGGCTGGAGAAAGAAGCCGACGACGGCGCCTCCCACTCCGCAGACAACGAAGAAGCGCACGACGAAGATCACGGCGGGCACTCGCACGGTTCCTTCAACGAGCACGTCTGGTACAGCCCCCAGGCCATGGGGCTGCTGGCCGAAGCCGCGGCAGAACGCCTGTCCACCCTGGATCCGGACAACGCCTCCGACTACCGGGACAACGCCGCCTCATTCAACAGCGGCATCGAGAACCTCACCGCCGATCTCTCGGAAGCCAAGGCCGTGGCCGGGGACCGGGAGGTAGCCGTAACGGAGCCGGTTCCGGAGTATCTGTTCGAGGCTGCCGGCCTGCACAACGTGACCCCGGGGGACTTCACCTCGGCCGTTGAAGAGGGAGCCGACGTTCCGCCCGCCGTGCTGAAGGAGATGCAGGACCTGCTGCGTTCGGGCGACGTAGCCTTCCTGGCCTACAACACCCAGACCTCCACCTCGCAGACCGAATCAGTCCGCGCCACCGCTGAGGAAGCCGGAGTTCCCGTGCTTGACTTCTCCGAGACTCTGCCCGAAGGGCAGGACTACCTGACCTGGATGGGCTCGAACGTGGCTTCCATCGATGACGTGCTCCGGTGACCGGTCCGGTAGTGCGGCTCCGGAACGCCGGCTTGTCCTTTGGCTCCCGAACCCTGTGGGACGGACTGGACCTGGACATCACGGCCGGCGAATTCCTGGCGGTCCTGGGGCCCAACGGGTCCGGGAAGACCAGTTTCCTCAAGGTCCTGCTGGGCCTGCAGGAACTCTCACGGGGGTCCGTGGAGATCAACGGCCGGCCCGCCCGGCGCGGCAGCCGCGACATCGGCTATATACCGCAGCAGAAGGCCTTTGCCCCCGGAACACCCCTGCGTGCACGCGATCTGGTGGGCCTAGGCGTGGACGGCAACAAATGGGGCCTGCGGCTGAAGCGTTCCCCCGTGCGGCGGCGGGTGGATGACCTGCTGGAACAGGTGGGGGCCACCCGGTACGCCAACGAACCAGTAGGGCTGCTTTCCGGCGGGGAAGTCCAGCGTCTACGGGCAGCGCAGGCACTGGCTACCGATCCTGAGCTACTGCTCTGCGACGAACCGCTGCTTTCCCTGGACCTGCATCACCAGCAGGCGATCAGCGGGCTGATTGACCGGCGCTGCCATGAGCAGGGTTCGGCCGTGGTCTTTGTGACGCACGAGATCAACCCTGTGATCGACTACGTGGACCGCGTACTCTACCTGGCCGGCGGCACCTTCCGCACCGGAACGCCGCAGGAGGTGCTGCGCTCGGACGTGCTCTCGGAAATGTACGGAAGCCGGGTGGAAGTGCTGCGCAGCCACGGCCGCATTGTGGTCCTGGGCATTCCCGATGCGACCACCCACGTACACGGTGAGAGCGAGGACGACCATGGACTTGCGTGAATTCTTCTCCGCCGTCTTTGATTTCAGCGACTACGGGCAGCTGCTGCCGCTGGTCACCAATTCCCTCTGGGCAGCGGCGATCCTTGGCCTGGTGGGCGGCCTTATCGGCACCTTTGTCCTGATGCGGGACCTCGCCTTTGCCGTGCACGGCATTGCGGAGCTGTCCTTCGCCGGCGCAGCCTTTGCGCTGCTGATCGGTGCCAACGTGGTGTTCGGTTCACTGGCCGGTTCGGTGGTCGCAGCGGTGCTGCTGGCCGTCATGGGCCTCAAGGCACGGGACCGGAACTCCGTGACCGGGGTAATCATGCCCTTCGGGCTGGGCCTGGGCATCCTGTTCCTGGGCCTCTATGAGGGCCGGTCCGCCAACAAATTCGGGCTGCTCACCGGGCAGATTGTCGCCGTTGATACCGTCCAGCTGAACCTGCTGGCCGGCACCGCCGTCGTTGTGGTGGCCGGACTGGTCCTGATCTGGCGGCCGCTGACATTCGCCAGCGCCGATCCCGAGCTGGCCGAGGCCCGCGGGGTTCCCGTGCGCGTGCTGTCCGTTGTCTTCATGATCCTGCTGGGACTGGCAGTGGCACTGTCCATCCAGGTGGTGGGTGCGCTGCTGGTGCTCTCGCTGCTGATCACGCCGTCGGCCGCGGCCCTGCTGGTGACGTCCTCGCCGCGGCTGGTGGTGCTGCTTAGCGTACTGTTTGCAATGACCTCGGCGGTGGGCGGCATTCTCCTGGCGCTGGGCGGACGGATCTCGATCAGCCCGTACATCACCACCATTTCGTTCCTGATCTACCTCATCTGCCGGTTGGTCAAGCGGATGAGGACCCGGGGGCGGGCTCGGGCGGGCACTGTTGCCGCCTAACTGAACAGTGAGGGGCTGACCTGGTTCCTAGGCGCTGCATTCGGGGCAGAGGCCAAAGATCTCCACTGTGTGAGCCACATCGGTGTATCCGTATTCGGCGCCCAGACCGGAGGCCCAGGCCTCCACGGCGGGGGCTTCCACTTCCACGGCCTTGCCGCAGTTACGGCAGACCAGGTGATGGTGGTGGTGTTCGACGGCGCAGCGGCGGTACAGCGCCTCGCCGTCGCCGTTGCGGAGCACATCCACCTGATTCTCTTCCGCCATGGACTGCAGGATGCGGTAGGTGGTGGCCAATGATACGCTGTCGCCCCGGTCATGCAGCAGGCGGTAGAGCTCCTGCGTGCTGACAAAATCGTCCAGTTCATCCAGTGTCCGGCCCACTGCAAGGCGCTGGCGTGTGACCCGTTGTTCCGGGGCCCGCTTTGCGGGTCGGGACGTCTCGGATGACATGCTCGCTCCTTAGGAAGGTAATGCCGGAACCGGCCGGTGCCGGGAATCCCGGACCGCGGCCGGCAGCGGAAGGATCTGCTGCTTCCGCCCAGGGGCCGCCGGTACAACTTCCAGATTATCGCACCGGGCACACAACGGCCCTGCCGCCGATCGGCACTACGGATACGGCGCCGGGAGCGCAAGGGTACTGTGACCCTATGAAACTGACCAAGTACACCCACTCATGCGTGCGGCTGGAGCGCGACGGCAACGTCCTGGTACTGGATCCGGGTTCGTTTTCCGAAGTGGAAGAGGCCCTGAACGGGGCTTCCGCCGTCCTGATCACCCACGAGCACGCCGACCATCTGGACCGGGAACGGGTCCTGGCCCAGATGGAGGCCAATCCGGGCCTGGTGCTCTATGCACCGGCGGGGCCGGCCGCCCAGCTCAGGACGGCGGCGGCCGGAGACGGCAGCGGTGCTGCGGAGCGGATCTTCGACGTCGAGCCGGACACAGCCTTCACCGTCGCGGGCTTTGACGTGCAGTCCTTTGGCGGTCAGCACGCGCTGATCCATCCGCTGGTGCCGCTGGTGGCCAACGTGGGCTACCTGATCGAGGGCACCGTGTATCACCCGGGGGATTCCTTCGTGATTCCGAACGGGCTGACGGTGCAGACGCTGCTGGTCCCCATCCATGCCCCGTGGTCCAAGGTGGGGGAGGTCATCGACTTTGTTATTGCCTCCGGGGCGGAGCGGGCCTATCCCATCCATGATGCGCTGCTGAACGAGCGTGGCCTGGGAGTCGCGGAGGGCCATGTGACCCGGTTCGGAGAACTCTACGGCACCGTCTACCGGCACCTGTCGGCCGGCGAATCGGTTCAGGTATGAGCAGGCCCGTGATGGATGTGCCCGACCTGCAGGAGCTGCTGGCTTCCGGCGAGCCGGTGGTGCTCCTGGATGTTAGGTGGGCGCTGGGCCATACCGACGGCCACAAACAGTACCAGCGCGGGCACATCCCGGGCGCCGTCTTTGTGGACCTGGAAAAAGACCTCGCAGCGCCGGCGGGGACGGGCTCCGGGGGACGTCATCCCCTGCCCGATCCCCAGGAGTTTCAGCGGACTGCGCGCCGATGGGGGATTAACTCCGGGGACACTGTAGTGGTGTACGACGCCGTCAGCGGCACGTCCGCCGCCCGCGCCTGGTGGCTGCTGCGCCACGCCGGACTGGAGGCGGTGTACCTGCTCGACGGCGGTGTGGTCGCCTGGCATCGGGCGGGCGTGGCACTGGAAGGCGGGGATGTGACTCCCGAGGAAGGGAACATCGAGCTGACCTGGGGCCGGATGCCGGTTCTTCAGATGTGGGATGTACCGGAAGTGGTCGCAGCCGGACGGCTGCTCGATGCCCGGGCCAAAGAACGCTACCGCGGCGACCGAGAGCCGGTGGACCCGCAGGCCGGGCACATCCCCGGCGCCGTCAATGCTCCCACTACGCAGAACCTGACCGAGGAAGGAACCTTCCGCAGCCCGGAGGAGCTGCGCGCGTCTTTCGAAGCACTGGGAGTGCGGCGGGGTACACCGGTGGCCGTGTACTGCGGATCCGGGGTCAGCGCCGCCCATGACGTGGCTGCCCTGGAACTGGCCGGTTACAAGGCTGCCCTCTATCCGGGGTCCTGGTCGCAATGGTCATCCACCAAGGGCTCACCGGTTGCAGTTGGGCAGCAGCCCGGGGAATGGCCGGGAGCCGGGCAAAGGCGGTAGCGTCAAGAGATGATTACCGGCCGCCCCGTTCCCCCTCCGCTGCATCTGCGAATACCTGCCACCGCGCAGGCCTTCGATACAGCAGCGGGTACCGGCACCTCAGCCCGGTCCGCCCCGCCATCCCAAGGAGCCCCCATGCCCACCCTGTTCACCAAGATCATCAACGGCGAGATCCCCGGCCGCTTTGTCTGGAAGGACGATGACGTGGTGGCCTTCCTGAGCATCGGCCCGCTGAGTGACGGCCACACCCTCGTTGTTCCTCGGCAGGAGATCGACAAGTGGACGGATGCTCCCGCTGACCTGCTGCAGAAGCTGACCGCTGTGGCCCAGGTGATTGGACAGGCACAGGTTGCCGTCTTCGGCTCCGAGCGGGCAGGGCTGAGCATCGCCGGGTTCGAAATCGACCATTTGCACCTGCACGTCTGGCCCACCAACTCGCTGCAGGACTTCGACTTCAGCAGAGCAGAGTCCAACCCGGATCCCGAACGCATGGACGCCAACGCCGAGTTACTGCGCGAGGCCCTGCGGGGTGCCGGTCACGGGGAGTTCGTACCCGAAGCGTAACGCGCTCAGATGCCTGACTGTGGAGCGGTTCCGGTCCGCTCAGATCAGGGGCGGGGAGGCCCACCCCCGATCGTTGCCTGCCGGCTGTCCAGCCAGTCCCGGACGAGCCGGGCGGTATAGCGCCCGTGGCTGCGCAGGTGCGGACTGGCCGCGACCTCCGGCTGGCTGCCGGCATGGATCATGTAGTTCAGCAGGGCGGCCAGCCAGGCATCGATGTAGGCCGGCGGCACGTCACGGGTGAGTGCTGAGCGCTGCAGCCAGGCATCGGCGTCGAGCCCGCCGCCCCTGGCATAGGGCAGCACCCCCACCCAATCCGTCCAGGGGGCACCGGTGCCCAGGAAATTCCAGTCGCAAAAGAGCGCCCGGCCGGAGCTGATCAGGATGTTATCCGGACGGAGGTCGCCGTGGAGGACAGCGTCCCCGGCAAGTGCCTCCGGGCACAGGTCCAGGGAGGCCTGGAACAGACGGGCCTGGGCGGCATTCAGCTCGGGCAGGAACCACGGGGCAGCACCGCCGTCGGCCACCGGCACGAACTGGGAGGGAACCAGGGCCATGTCCTCGGCCAACGGGTCACCGGCCATACCTGCCGGGAAACCGGGCATTCCAGCGGCGGCCGCACAGGCTGCCTCCACGGAGCACAGATCTGCCTCGCTCCAGGGCTGGCCTGGCATTCGGCCCTCGATAGCCTCATAGACCAGCAGCTGCCAGTCCACCCCATTCACTACATGGTGCTCTGCAAAGTGCAGCCGGGGCACCGGCATCCCTTCTGGCAGCAGGGGGACAACCTGCGCCTCGCGCTCATATGCCGGATAGATCAAGGAATCCGCTGCCGGAGCCGCCTTGGCGAAAATGCGGGCACCCGTGTCGCTGGTCAGAACGGCTGCGAAACCGTTGGTGAACCCGCCGCCGGCATTATGGACCGAGGCAATGCTGCCGCCCGCATGAGCTGCCAGCCGATCCCGCAGGACTGCGGGCAGTTCGGAAAAGGTGCGGCGGCTGGCCGTCCGGCGGTAGTCCGGGACGGGGACCAGATTCTTTGTTGGGTGCGGCATCCGAACAGCCTAGGGGGCAGGGCTGGGCCGCGGGTGCGGGAACCGCCGAGGGACTGCGGGGGAGTGGGATCGCCGGCAAAAAACAACCGCTTTGGGATTCCGCAACCACTGTGGGAATTTACTGCCGGTGCGGACCGGCAGTAAATTCCCAAAACGGAGGGGATTGCCCAAAACGGAGGGTTTTAGCGGGGCGCTACCCTCCAGCCGGGCCCGCCTAGGACGGGGCCAACGCGGCGTTCAGCGCAGTCCGGATCCGCTTCTCCGACACCGACCGAACCGTGCCCAGCTCCTGCGCAAAGAAGCTGATCCGCAGTTCCTCGATCATCCAGCGGACCTCGGTCAGGGCCGGCGGGGTGCCGGTGCCGGGAAGCAGGGCCGCGACGGCGTCGTCGTAGTCATCCTCGAGTGCCTGCACCACTGCCATCTGCTGCGCGTCGCGCTGGACATTGGTGGGCAGTTTCTCCAGTCGGCGCTCGATGCCTGCCAGGTAGCGCGGCAGGTGGGTGAGCTGCGCATAGCCGGTGCTGGCCACGAAGCCGGGATAGACCAGCGAATCCAGCTGGGCCCGGATGTCGTTCAGGGCACTGATCAGTGCCAGGGACTGCGCGCCCTTCAGCGCCTTGGTGATCCGACGGGTGCTGGAGAGAATCTTTTCCACCGTGGCGGTCACGGTGAAGACTGTGTCGATCAGCTCGGCACGGACCTTTTCATAGAGTTCATCGAACTCGGCGCGGGTCCACGGCAGCGTTTCGGGCGTGAGCTTGTCCACGGCGGCCAGCGTGCAGTCCTCGATCAGGGCGGCCACCGAACCGTGCGGATTTTGGCTGAAGGTCAGCTTCTCCGTGTTGCTCAGGTGTTCCAGGACGTACTTCGCCGGGCTGGGAACGCGCAGCACCAGCAGCCGGATGACGCCGCCGCGCATGGCGACTGCCTGTTCTCCGGCGCTTTGGAACATCCGCAGGCCGACGGTTTTTCCTTCGTCCACCAGAGCGGGATAGCCGGTGACCGTGTGCCCCGCCACGAGGCGCTGCACCTGTTTCTCAACGGTGCCGACGCTCCACTCGGTGAGCCCGGACTGCTCGGCCAGCGACGGGCCGGAGCCGGCTGCTCCCGTTTCTGCGGGCGCAGCGGTGCCGGACGGCTTGCCGGCGCCCTTTCCATTGCCCTTGCCTACAGCCTTGGGCGTCACCGTCTTGGGCGTTGCACCGAGAGACTCGGCAATGGCACGCCGGGTGGCAGGGGCCAGCGATTCCTGCAGCGCGGCCAGATCCTTGCCTTCGTCCAGGACCTTTCCGGACCCGTCCACCACACAGAAACTCATGCGCAGGTGTTCGGGCACCGCATCCCAGTTCCACGAACCGGGCGGGATGATGTGGCCCTTGAGCCGGCGCAGGGCCAGCTCCAGCGAGGGCTCCAAGGCATCGGAGGCTGGGTCGAAGTCCGCGGCCAGGGCGGCAGCGGCGGCGCGTGCCACGTCCGGCGCCGGAATGAAATTCTTCCGCACCGCCTTGGGCAGGGACTTGATCAGGGCGGTAATGAGTTCGGCGCGCAGGCCCGGGATCTGCCACTTGAACGGTTCCGGATCCAGCTGGTTCAGGAACAGCACCGGGACCTCCACGCTGACGCCGTCGCCTGCTCCGGCAACGCCGGGGGAGAACTCGTAGGTCAGCGGCAGCTCAAAGTCCCCGTAGTGGAAGGTCTTGGGGAAATCGTTCTCGTCCAGCCCGGCGGCGTCGTCGGTGCGCAGCGCCTCGGGGTCAAAGTCCAGCAGCGCCGGGTTCTCATGGCGGGCACTCTTCCACCACTTGTCAAAGTGGCGTTCGGAGACCACGTCCTTGCCCACACGCTCGTCGTAGAACTCAAACAATGTTTCGTCATCAACGCGAAGCCCGCGGCGCCGGACCCGGTTCTCCAGCTCCTCCACTTCGGCCAGCAGCGCCTGGTTGCGGTGGAAGAACTTATGGTGCGTACGCCAATCACCCTCCACCAGGGCATGCCGGATGAACATTTCGCGGGAGAGTTCCGGGTCAACGCGGCCATAGTTGATGCTCCGCTGGGGGATGACCGGAACGCCGTAGAGAGTGACCTTCTCATAGGCCATGACGGAGCCGCGGCTCTTGGACCAGTGCGGTTCGCTGTAGGAGCGCTTGATCAGGTGCGGAGCCACCTCCTCGACCCACAGGGGATCGAACTTGGCGGCCACGCGTGCCCACAATCGGGAGGTTTCCACCAGCTCGGCGGCCATCACCCAGTCCGGTGTCTTCTTGAACAGGGCTGAACCGGGGAAGACAGCGAACCTGGTGCCGCGGGCACCGGAGTACTCCCGCTTGCGCTGGTCGTAGAGACCTATGTGGCTGAGCAGGCCGGCTAGCAGGCTCATATGGATTTCTTTGTCATGCGCCACCGGATCCACCGGACCGGGGGTGAGCGTAATGTCCAGCGGCTTGGCGATCTGGCGCAGCTGGGCAAACAGGTCCTGCCATTCGCGGATGCGCAGATAGTTCAGGAACTCGTTTTTGCACAGCCGCCGGAAGGCCGACGACGACAGTTCCTTCTGCTTGTCCTGCAGGTAGCGCCACAGGTTCAGGTAGCCGGTGAAGTCCGAGTTCTCATCCACAAACCGCTTGTGCAGCTCCGCAGCCTTCTGGGCGCGGGCGGCATCATCCTTGGACGGGCGCTCGCGTGGATCCTGGATGGTCAGGGCGGCGGTGAGCACCATGACTTCCTTGGCGCAGCCGCGGGCGCCGGCCTCCACGATCATCCGGCCCAGCCGGGGATCAACCGGCAGCTGTGAGAGCTTCCGGCCCACCGGGGTAATGCCGCCGGCCGGCTGCAGGGCGCCGAGTTCCTTCAGTAGGGTGGCGCCGTCGTTGATGGCCTTGGAATCCGGGGGCTGGACAAAGGGGAAGTCCGCCACGTCCTTGGGTCCCTTGGCCACACCCATGGCAGCCATCTGAAGAATGACGGCGGCGAGATTGGTGCGCAGGATTTCCGGATCCGTGAACTCCGGCCGCGCCTGGAAGTCCTCCTCCGAGTAGAGGCGGATGGCGATGCCGTCCGAGACACGGCCGCAACGGCCCGAACGCTGATTCGCGGAGGCCTGCGAGATACGCTCGATGGGCAGGCGCTGGACCTTGGTGCGGTGCGAATAGCGGGAGATGCGTGCGGTCCCGGTATCGATGACGTACTTGATGCCCGGAACGGTCAGCGACGTCTCGGCGACGTTAGTGGCCAGGATGATGCGCCGGTGCTTGCCCGGATGAAATACCTTGTGTTGGTCCGCCAGAGAGAGCCGGGCATAGAGCGGCAGGATCTCGGTGTTGGCCAGGCGGGGCACGCGCTGCACCGAGGAGCGCAGGGCGTCGGCGGCATCGCGGATTTCGCGCTCGCCGGAGAAGAAGATCAGGATGTCTCCGGGTGCTTCGCGGGAGAGCTCCTCCACGGCGTCGCAGACGGCGTCCACCGGATCCCGGTCTTCCTCCAGCTCATCGTCGATCTCTTCATCCTCGGACCCGCCGTTGGCCGGCTGGTTCAGGGGACGGTAGCGGATTTCCACCGGGAAGGTCCGGCCGGACACCTCGATGATGGGGGCGGGCTTGCCGTTGATGGCGAAGTGCTCGGCGAAGCGCCCGGGGTCGATGGTGGCCGAGGTGATGATGACCTTCAGGTCCGGCCGTTCGGGCAGCAGCCGCCGCAGGTAGCCCAGGATGAAGTCAATGTTCAGGCTGCGCTCATGGGCCTCATCAATGATGATGGTGCTGTACTTCTTCAGCTTGCGGTCATGCTGGATCTCGGCCAGCAGGATGCCGTCGGTCATCAGCTTGACCTTGGTCTGCCGGCTGGTCTCGCCCGTGAATCGGACCTGGTAGCCCACCTCGGCGCCCAGTTCGACGTCGAGCTCCTCGGCAATGCGCTCGGCCACCGTGCGTGCGGCGAGCCGCCGCGGCTGGGTGTGACCGATCAGCCCCTTCTCTGCCAGCCCGAGTTCCAGGCACATTTTGGGGATCTGGGTGGTTTTGCCGGAACCGGTTTCGCCCGCGATGATCGTCACCTGGTTGGCCGCAATGGCAGCCATGATGTCTTCGCGGCGCTCCGAAACGGGCAAAAGCGCGGGATAGGAAATAGTCAGTGCCATGATTACTCCCAGTCTAATGGCTGGAATCCGCGGCTTTCCCGATTTCCGCCGAGGGCTGGACAGCCGCTGCACGCTGGAGCAGGGCCGCCGCGGCGCGGGCGCGTTCCCGCATTTCGGCAGGGGCCAGGATTTCGAATTCGATGTCCAGGCCAGCCAGGCGCATCAGCGGCAGGTCCAGGGAGTCCCATCCTCCGCGCAGGATGGTGTGCCCGGGGCCATCGGCTTCCAGAGTGGCCGCATCCGGGGGAATCTGGTCCTGCAGCTCAGCGATCGGCGCTGCCAGTCTCAGGACGACGTCGTACCGGTAGGGGAAGCGGGTAATAGAGTCCTGGACGTAGGCAGCCATGTCTTTCGCGGGCAGGGGGCGGGGGAAGAAACGCTCGCGACTGACCGGAATGCTCTGGCAGCGGTCCATCCGGAACGTGCGCCAGGCCTGCCGCTCCAGATCCCAGCCGGCCAAATACCAGCGCCGGCCGGTGCTGACGAGTTTGTACGGCTCCACCAGTCGGCGCCCGGGTGCACCGCCCACCGCCGTGTAGCGGAACGCGACCACGCGCTGTTCGGCAATGGCGCCGGACAGTGCGGTCAGGGTCTGCGGATCGACAGTGGCTGCGTTGCCGGCCAGCACGCTGACGGACTGGCGCAGCGCGGAGAATTTGGGCCGCAGCCGTCCGGGCAGCACCTGCTCGAGTTTGGCCAGGGCGCGTACCGAGGCTTCGCCGATTCCCGAGACCGGGCCGGTGGCCACTGCGGCCAGCCCCAGGGCGACGGCGAGTGCTTCGTCATCGTCCAGCAGCAGGGGCGGAAGCTGGGCGCCGGACCCCAGCTGGTAGCCCCCGGCGATTCCCGGTGAGGCAGAGATCGGATACCCCAGGCTGCGCAGCTTGCTGATGTCCCGCCGGACGGTGCGCTCGGTGACCGTCATGCGGTCCGCCAGTGCTGCGCCGGTCCATTCGCGTCGCATCTGCAAAAGCGACAGCAGATGCAGCAGCCGTGCCGAGGTTTCCAACATGGTCCCACGGTACTCCGGCATGCGGACAGAAGCTGTCCTTAACCGTTTTTAGTGTGGAGGAGAGGACGGAATCGGGTTACGGAAGGTACGGCAGGGTGCTGAACTCGCCGCGCCCGCCCGGGCCGGCTCCGGACTGATCCGTTCCGGTCTCGCCCCACTCAGGGTGCGAGCGGACAGGCGGAAGATGGCCTCTGCCGTCACCGCTCACCGCATGGACGGTGGCGATAACCAGGAAGAGCAAAGCGGCAACACCGACAAGAAGGATTAAAGTAACCATGCCTCCATGCTGGTCCGCCGGTCCGTCAAAAATAAGTGGCAGAAATGACCATTACCATCAAATACCTGCCATGCTGGTTTCATGCTCACCTCAGTAGCCCTTATAGTCCTCGACGACGTTGCTCCCTTTGAAATGAGCGTCATCGCCGAGGTGTTCGGCATCGACCGGTCTGGGCGGGGCACGGGTGTTCCGGCCTTCGACTTTCGGATCTGCACCCCGGTGCCGGGTCCGGTGTCCACCAAGACAGGCTTCAGCATCATGGTGGATGCAGGGCTGGAAGCGGCAGCCGATGCTGATCTTGTGGTTATGGCTCCGGCGGGCAGCATTGGACCGGAGGGTGCGGGAACCACCCCGGCATCTGTCCTGGCGGCACTTCGCATGGCCCATGCCAGAGGAGCCTGGGTCATGAGTATCTGTTCGGGCGCCTTTGTCCTGGCCGAAGCCGGCCTGCTGGACGGCCGCCGGGCCACCACGCACTGGATGTATTCCGCCGAGTTTGCTGCCTGTTACCCCTTGGTGCACCTGGATGAGGATGTGCTGTACGTCCAGGACGGCACCATGATGACCAGCGCCGGTACGGCCGCCGGGATCGATGCTGCGCTGCATTTGGTGAGGATGGAACATGGCGCAAAGGCAGCGGCGGCCATCGCGCGGGACATGGTGGTGCCTCCCCACCGGGAAGGTGGCCAGGCGCAGTTCATTGACCGCGCAGTCCCGGCCTCGGCCTGTGAGACCCTGGGGCCGGTCTTGGAATGGGTGGGGGAAAACCTGGCTGCGGAGCTCACCGTCAAGGACCTTGCTGCCCGCGCAGCAATGTCGGAGCGGACGTTTGCGCGCCGGTTCCGGGCTGAGACCGGAACCACCCCGGCGGCCTGGATCAACTCCCAGCGGGTCCTGCGGGCCCAGGAGCTGCTGGAGGACACGGACCTCAGCGTGGAGGAGGTGTCGCGGGCCGCCGGGTTTGGGCAGCCGGAGCTGCTGCGCCACCATTTCCACCGGGATGTAGGTGCCAGCCCGGCAGCCTACCGCCGCACGTTCCGCGGCGTTGCGGGCAGCAACCACACTGTCTCGCGGCGCAGTTGAGTTGGCGCAGTTGAGTTGGCGCGTTGAGCTGGGGCAGTCGAGGCTCGGATCATTGCTTACGTACCGTCCGGTCGGTACGCTCAGCGGACAGTATGATCCGGCTCACATCCGAAGGAGAAAACATGACCGAGGTCCAGGAAGCGCCTGAACAGCGCACCGCCGTCGTTACCGGAGCAGGACGCGGCATTGGCGCCGCTATTGCCGCGCGGCTTGCCGCCGACGGCCATCGCGTGGGTGTCATCGATCTGCGTGAGGAGGACACCGCCGCCACTGTGGAGGCCATCAACAACTCCGGCGGCAAAGCCGTGGGGGTGGGAGCGGATGTTTCCGACGCCGGCGCCGTGGAAACCGCGGTGGACCGGATTGCCGCCGACCTCGGCGCACCGACCATCCTGGTCAACAATGCGGGCATCCTGCGGGATAACCTGCTGTTCAAAATGACGGACACGGACTGGGACGCTGTGATGGGTGTCCACCTGCGTGGTGCCTTCCTGATGAGCCGCGCCGTGCAGGCACATCAGGTGAAGGAAAAATGGGGGCGCATCGTCAATCTTTCCAGCACCTCGGCGCTGGGGAACCGCGGCCAGGCGAACTACGCCGCGGCCAAGGCCGGGCTGCAGGGGTTCACCAAGACACTCGCCATTGAGCTGGGCAGGTACAACGTCACGGTCAACGCCATTGCGCCGGGATTCATTGAAACCGACATGACCCGGGCGACGGCGGAACGGACCGGGGTGCCCTTCGAGGACTTCGTGAAGCATGCAGTGGCCGAAATTCCGGTGGGACGGGCCGGAACCCCGGCCGACATTGCTGCTGCGGCATCATTCTTTATCCGGGAGGAAGCATCCTTTGTTTCCGGACAGGTGCTGTACGTTGCCGGCGGACCGAGGGCCTAGCGATGGCGCACTTTACTTCCGTGCAGGAGCTGGAAGCTGCCGTGGGACAGGTCGAAACCAGCGAATGGATCACGATTGACCAGGACCGGATCAACAGGTTTGCCGACGCCACCGATGACCAGCAGTGGATTCACACCGATCCCGGGCGCGCAGCAGCCGGACCGTTCGGCTCTACCATCGCGCACGGCTTCCTGGTCCTTTCGCTGCTGCCGGCACTGGAAGCAGGCCGGGTGAGCGTGGACGGAACCGTGATGGGCATCAACTACGGGCTGGATCATGTGCGGTTTCCGCATCCGGTTCCGGTGAACAGCCGGGTCCGTGCGGTATCCGAACTGGCGAAGGTCGAAACCACCCGCCAGGGCGTCCGCGTTGTCACCGGCATCACGATTGAACTGGAGGGGGAGGCCAGGCCGGCGGTTGTCGCCGACTGGATCACCCTGTATGTGCTGGCCTAAGCAATAATCCAGCAAAAAGGGAAAGGGGCCGCTGCCGGGCCCTTTCCCTTTTTGGTGCGCTCTCCTGCTCCCGAACGGCCCTACTCAGGAATGCCGTTTTCCGGCATGGCTGGCCGGTCCTCGGTGTAGGGTCTCACCGAGTCGCCGTTCACGGCGTACGGCGTTCCCGTATAGGCCTGCACGCCGCTCGCGATCAGGGTGATCATGCCGCCGGTGTAGCCGGCATGGCTGTCCGCGCTGAAGCCCAGCGGCACATGTCCGTTGCCTTTGACATTGCCCGACTCCAGCGCCTCAAGCAGAGACTCCCGGGTGGGATTCTCCCCGGCCTCCGTCAGGGCTTCGACGAACAGGTAGCCCAGGGACATGCCAAAAATGGTGTTGCCGTCGAACTCCGCGCCCGGGTTGTACTCCTCATTGATTTCTTTGAACTTAGCCGTCCACTCGTCGCCGGTATCGGAGTAGGACGGAAGGTAGTTGGCGCTGATGAAGCCTTCGAGCAGCTTGTCGGTGTTCTCGCCAAGGTAGCTGGCCAGGGTGTTGTAATCCCCGCCGGCGGAGGACGCCGCCCATTTGGGAAAGTAGCCCAGCTGTGCGGCGGTTCCGATGGCCTGGGCACTGAACCCGTTGATGGAGGCCAGGAAGTTTACGTCGCAGCCGGCTGCCTGCAGGGCGCTGATCTGGGCGGCAATGTCCGTGTTTGCGGTGGAATAGACCTGTGAGCTGGCCAGTTCTCCACTGCCCAGCGCCGACTCGAGTCCGGTCTTGAAGTCGGCACCGAAGTCGTCATCCTGCCCGAACAGGCAATAGGTCGCATCAGGAAATTCCTCCTGCACATACGTGGCCAGGACCTTGGCCTCCGTGTCATAGTCCTGCATGAAGCCGTAGGTGTAGGGATAATCTTCGGGCTGGTTCCAGGTGGGGCTGCCTGAGGCCACAAAAAGGTCCGGAACCTCATTGTCGTTCAGGAAATCCAGCACAGAGCTGTGCGGCGGGGTGCCGAGGCCGCCCAGGATCGCGAACACCTCATCCTGGAGGACCAGTTCCCGCACCACGCTTTGGGTGTTGGCGGGGTTGTAGCCGTCATCCTTGACGCTGTACTCGATGGTGCGTCCGTGGACTCCGCCGTTGGCGTTGACGTAGTCGAAGTAGGCCTTGGTGGCCGGCGAGATGGAGGCATAGCCGGCTGCCGCGGGGCCGGTGAGTGGCTGGTGCGTCCCTACCTTGACCGTGCTGTCGGTGACGCCGGGAACGTCCTCCGTAGCAGCCGGGCTTTCATCACCGGAGGACCCGCAGGCCCCCAGGACGAGGGCTGCGGCCGTGACCGCGGCGGCAAGGACGGCCCCTTTGGAACCGGAGCGCCCGGACCCGGTTCGCAGGGAAACGG
The DNA here is from genome assembly GCF_040547315.1 of Arthrobacter sp. UYP6. Lineage (NCBI taxonomy): Bacteria > Bacillati > Actinomycetota > Actinomycetes > Micrococcales > Micrococcaceae > Arthrobacter > Arthrobacter sp. UYP6. The sequence continues at coordinate 25,353 of NZ_JBEPPM010000015.1, read as the reverse complement.
AATGCTGGGAACTAGTCATCGTTGACCTTTCGTGGTGGATAGTGTTTCTGGCGACGTGCGGGAATCGGGTGCGCTGCCGGGGGTGCCGGGTGCATCGGGACTGGTTTGAGCGTTGGTGTCGGTGGCGGCGCCGGCAAGGGGAACAACGACGGCGGCGGCCGGCGTCCCGGCGCCGGGGGGACGTCTGCCACGGATCCGGCGTCCGGCGCCGGAGAGCAGCCCCTGGATGCCGCGCGGGGCGAGCATGATCATCAGCACCAGAATGGTGCCGAACACTGCAATGGCCAGGTTTCCGTCCAGCCGGGAGGCGAAGTCGGCGGAGACCGGGAGATCGGCGGTGAACGAATTCACCGCATAGGGCAGGAACACCATGATCAGTGCGCCCCAGACAGCGCCGGCGAGCGATCCTATGCCGCCGATGACCGCTGCCATCAGCAGGTAGAGGGACAGCACGAGGGAGTAGGCCCCGGGGCTGGCGCTTTGGGTGACGTAGGCGAGCAGTCCGCCGCCCAGCCCGGCAGCCGCGGCGCTGACTGTGAAGGAGATGACCTTGGTTCGAGCCACGTTGACGCCGGCAAGCGAGGCGGCGGCGTCGTTGTCCCGGACCGCCCGCAGCGCCCGCCCGAACCGGCCGCGCAGCAGGTTGTTCAGGACCACCATCACCGCAGCAGCGCAGATGATGGCCAGCCAGGCCTGCCACTGCTCGTTGCTGACGGTGCCCCGCAGGGCGGCGGGCCGCTTCTCCACCGTGATCCACAGGCCCTGATCGCCGCCCAGGACAGAGGAGAAGGTGCTGGTCACCGCGGGAATGGCCACCACCAGGGCGAGGGTGAAGCCGGCCAGATAGGGACCATGCAGCCGGCCGGCGGCGCAGCCGATGATCAGGCCGAGGACCGCCGCTCCCAGGACAGCGGCTCCGAGCGGAGCCAGCAGCAGGAGGGGGCCTTCGATCCCGGCATCGGCCAGGGCATTGGCGCTAAGAGCGTAGCTGTACGCGCCGGCAGCCATAAGGGCCGCCTGACCGAGGGAGAGCTGGCCGCCGGCGCCGGTAAGCAGAGTGAGGCCGGCAACGGCGCACAGGTAGGCGCACGCCGTGGCCAGTTGGTAGGACCGAAAGGGCTCGATGGCGAAGGTCAGCCCGATCAGCGCCGCTGCCGCTGCAACAGCGAGCAGGAGGGAAGCCAGCGGTGTTAACGGTTTCATGCCGTGCGCTCCTTCGTCAGGGAAAAGAGTCCGGCCGGGCGGAGCAGCAGCACCGCCAGCAGCAGGACCAGCACCGCTATGGGAGCCAGCGTGGCGCCCAAGTACCCGCTGACCCAGCTGAGCACCACGCCCACGGCCAGCCCGCCGGCAACGGCTCCGCCCGCGGAGTCCAGTCCGCCCACCACCGCAACGGTGAAGGCGTAGACAAAAACGGTGTCCACTGCGTGCGGGTTCAGGCCAAGTTCGGTGGGAATGATCAGCAGCGCCGCCAGGGCGCCGACGGCGGAGGACAAGGCCCAGCCGAGCGTCAGCATGCGGGAGGAGCGCACGCCCAGTAGCCGGGCCAGGTCCGGTGCAAAGGCTGCGGCCCGCAGCCGCAACCCAAGGGACGTCCTGGTAAACAGCAGCGCCAGTCCACTGACGATCAGTGCCACGCAGGCGCAGACAAACAGGTCGTAAGGGGAGACGGCATTAACGCCGCCGATGGGCAGCGGCGCGGTGCTGAACGGCGTGGCCATGGCCTTGTAGCCGTTGCCGAAAATCATGCCCAGGACGGCCTGGATCACCAGCAGCAGCCCCAGGCCGGCGATGACCGAGTTCAGCGGGTTGGTGTTTGTCACAAAGCGCATCACTGTCCGCTCCACCAGTGCGCCCAGCACCAGTCCGGCGACGACGGCGGACGCCAGTCCCAGCCAGTAGCTGCCGGTGGCGCTGGTGACGGTGAAGGCAATGTAAGTGGTGGCCACGGCCATCGCGCCCTGAGCGAAGTTCACGATCCGGGCGGCGCGCCAAATAATGACGAGGGAGAGGGCGAAAGCGGCAAGCACGGCGCCGCGGGCGAGCCCGTCGACGGTAAGGAAGAGAAATCTGTCCATCTCAGAACCCCAGGTAAGTGTGGCGAAGATCGGTGTCCGCGGCCAGGTCGGCGGCGGGGCGGGCGGCAACGACCGAGCCCAGGCTGAGCACCACGCCGTCGTCGGCCACCGCGAGGGCGCTGCGGACGTTCTGCTCGATCAGCAGCACGGTGAGGCCGGTGTCGTCGCGGAGGCTGCGCAGCAGGCCCAGGATTTGGGCAGTGATGCGCGGGGCCAGTCCCAGTGACGGTTCATCGAGCAGCAGCAGGCGTGGCCCGGCCATCAGCGCCCGGCCCAGGGCGAGCATCTGGCGTTCCCCGCCGGAGAGCTGATGCCCCGGGGCCTTGCGGCGCCGGTTCAGCGGCTCGAACAGTTCGTACATGCGCCCCAGCAGGGCGGCGGCTGCGGCCCGGTCACGCCGCCACAGCCCGCCCAGGCGCAGGTTCTCGTCCACGGTTAGCTCCATGATGACGCCGCGCCCCTCCGGCACGAGGGCAATGCCGCGGCGCACCATGTCCTCCACCCTGGTGGCGGCCAGATCGGCGCCGTCGAAGCGAATGCTGCCGGCGGCAGGCTGCAGCTGGCCAATGACGGTGCGCAGCAGGGTGGTCTTGCCCGCACCGTTGGCGCCGACGACGGCGGTGATGCTGCCCGCCGCGACCTTCAGACTGACGCCGTGCAGCACGGGGACTGGGCCGTAGCCTGCACTGACCGAGTCCAGGACCAGCAGGTCGCTCATGCCGGCTCAACTCCCAGATAGGCGTCGGTAACGGCCTGGTTGGCGCCGATCTCCGCCGGGGTGCCCTCGGCGATCAGCTTGCCGAAATCCAGGACGGCAATGCGCTCGCAGACGTTCATGACCAGATCAACGTGGTGTTCCACGAGCACTACCGAGCACCCGGTGGCGGGAACGGAGCGGATAATTTCCGCCAGTTCATCAATGTCTTCGTGGGCGAGGCCGCCGGCGGGTTCGTCCAGCAACAGGAGCCGCGGCGACCCGGAGAGGGCACGCGCCAGGGCCGTCTTTTTCCGGATGCCGTAGGGCAGCGTGTCCGGCAGCGAGGCGGCAAACGAGACGATGCCCAGGTCATCCAGCGCCTGGAGTCCCCGTTCGCGCAACCGCGCTTCCCCGCGGCGGGAACGCGGCAGGCAGAGGGCATCTTCCAAAGCGTTGTGCCGGGCCGAGGACTCCAGCCCGAGCAGAACGTTTTCCAGCACGGTGAGCCCGGGAAACAGGCCCAGCCCCTGCAGGGTCCGGGCAACACCTTGGCGGGTGAGCCGGTGGCGCCGTGGCCGGAAGATCTCGCCGTCGAGCTCAAGAGATCCGGAGGCCGGAGTGTTGAAACCGCAGATGACGTTGAAGAGGGTGGTTTTGCCGGCTCCGTTGGGGCCAATGATGCCCACGACAGCTCCGGCCGGGACCGCAAAGGACACCGAGTCCAGCGCCGTCAGTCCGCCGAACCGCACGCTGACATCGCTGAACCGCAGGCGGGCAGGCAAAACCGACTGGTCGGTATGTTGGACTTCCATGAGTACTCCGTTGTCTCGTGTGAAGGGTGTCTCGGTGACGGTGATCTCGGCGCGTGGAGCGGACGGCTACAGGGTCAGCACCACCCGGCCTGCCGTGGTGCCGTCACCCAGGCGCGCGATGGCGTCGGGTGCGGAGCTGAAGGGAACGGTTTCGGTGACCACGGGGCGGATCAGGCCTTTGTCCGCCAGTCGGGTGAGCTGTTCATGTGCTTCAGCCACCAGTTCAGGAGCTTTTTTGGTGTACAGCGCCCAGTGCAGTCCCAGGAGGGAGTAGTTCTTGACCAGGGCATGGTTCATCCGGGCGGTCTGCAGGGTGCCGCCGGCAAAGCCGACCACGACAATCCGTCCCTCAAAGGCGATGCAGCGGGTGGACCGGTCAAAAGTTTCTCCGCCGACGGGGTCGTAGACCACGTCTGCTCCGCGTCCGCCGGTGGCCTCCTTGACCACCTCCACGAAGTCTTCGCTGCTGCGGTTGACCACAAGGTCCGCGCCGGCCTTCTGAGCAACCTGCCGCTTTGCCTCATTGCCCACCACGCCGATTACGGTGGCGCCGGCTGCTTTGCCCAGCTGAACGGCGGCCGTGCCTACGCCACCGGCAGCGGCATGGACCAGCAGCGTTTCGCCGGGGGAGAGCCGTGCGCGCCGGTGCAGTCCGAACCATCCCGTTTGGTAGCCGATGCACAAGGCGGCGGCCTCGGCGTCGGACAGGGCTTCCGGGGCGGGAAACGTTGTGGCGGCTGGAACCATTACCTCTTCCGCCATGACACCCAGGTGGGTGGCAATGACGCGGTCGCCGAGCCCGAAGCCGATGACGCCGTCGCCGATTCCCGTGACGATACCGCATAGCTCGATGCCGGGTACAAAGGGCAGCTCCGGCTTTTCCTGGTACTCCCCGCGGCACAGGAGCACGTCGGGGAAGTTCAGTGCCACCGCGAGGGTTTTCACCACCAATGAGCCCGGTGCGGCGGTGGGGGAGGGCTGCTCGGTCAGGCGCAGTGCCTCGCGGGGCTCGGCGAGGGTGACAACATTCCAGGCTTTCATTGGTCTGATCCTTCACATGGAGCGGGCCGCAGTCCGGCGAGGTATAGGTCCGTCAGCTGTGTGGCGACCTGCTGTCTGGTCAGGGTCCCGTGCGGCTGGTACCAGAACGAGAGGTAGTGCGGGTTGGCGAAGAAATTGGCCACAAGGACAGCCGTGGGAATGTCACGGCGGAAAAGACCCTCGGCCTGGCCGCGGGTGATCAGGGCTCCGAAGATCTCGTTGTACCGGCGCCGGCGGATTTTCACATCCTCCATCCGGTCGGGGCTGAGCATGTGCTGGGACCGAAAGAACACGGTCCCTTCACGGATCCATTCAATGGAGGTGATGATGACGTCCTCGCAGACCGTCCGGACCGTCTCCTCCAGCGGAAGGTTTCGGGCCGCGATCTCTTCGAGGTTGCGGTGCTGCAGAGTAAGGATGCGGTCATAAATCTCGAAGAGGAGATCGTCTTTGGAATTGAAGTAATGGTAGAGCGCGCCCTTGGTGACTCCGGCGGCGTCAACAATCTGCTGAACACTGGTTTTGGCATAGCCCTGGGTGGAAAAGAGGTCCACGGAAACGCGGGCCAGTTCTTCTTTGATGTTCATGGTTTTCATGCGGATGTTCCGTGTTTCTCTTTGGGGGTGGTCCTTAGCGTGCACCGACCGGCGGCTGGGCTACGGAACCGACCGGTTGGTATGTGGCTCACCATACCGTTGACCAACCCGCTGTGCGCAAGAGTTTTGCGGAAATATCTTCGGGCGCCGTCCCATCGGGTGCAGCCACCACTGCGCCACTGCGCTCGTGTCCCGGCCGCCAAAGTCCCGTTCCGCTGGTAGCGTCCCTTCTCAATCGGTGCGAACGCTGCCCCGGGGTGATGACTTCGACGGGGGAACCGATGACTGTGCGCCGCTATGTCTTTCCAACGCTGTGGCTGGTGATTTTTGCCGTCATGGCTGCCGCTCTTTTTAAGCTCGCCTTCCTTGACGGGTTGCAGGCTGAGGCTTCAGCCGGCTACGAGCAGCCCAGCGCCCGGATCAGCACTCCGCTGGTCCCCGCCGCCCTGGGAACTGTTACCAACCTTGTCTCCGTGGCGGGTTCTGTGGTGAGCGATCCCGCCGTCACGGTCAAGAGCACGAGCGAGGGGAGCGTGGACTTCATATATGTGGAAGCCGGGGACACCGTTATTGAGGGCACACCGCTGTTCCAGGTGAAAACCCTCCTGGAGCCGGAGCCCCAGGCGGCTCCCGCTGTCCCCGCAGACGACGACGAATCAGCCGTTCCTCCCGTCGCGGCGCCCCCGGCCTATGCCTACTCCGACGTGGTGGCCACCTCGGACGGCACCGTCGCCGAGCTGTCGGTGCTCCTGAAGCAACAGCTATCAGTCGGCGCGGATGTTGCCTCCCTTGATCCCGGCACCTTCTCCGTTGCCGGAACCCTCACCTCGGATCAGCAGTTTCGAATCTTTTCGCGGGCAAACACCGCAACGGTGACCGTCAACGGCGGACCCGCCCCCTTCCCGTGCAGCAACGTCACCATGGGCAAGACGCCCGCCGCGCAGGCCGGAATCACTACCCAGGCGCAGGCTGTGGGACCGGGCGGCCCCGCTGCGGAGGCGCCGGCAGCCGGCAGCGTGAGCTGCGCCGTTCCACGGGAGACAGCCGTCTTCGCCGGCTTGGGCGCAACCATCGACATTTCAGCAGGTCAGGCCGAGAACGTCATCACCGTTCCGACGACGGCGGTTCAGGGTTCCGTTCAGACCGGTGTTGTCTGGGTGATGCCCGCCGGCGAGGATGGTTCCGAAGGGGCAGGAGCCGAGGGGATGGCCGGCGCGGCAGGGCCTGAAGCCGCTCCCGGCGCGGGCGCGCAGGCCGAAGGCGCCGCCGTTGAGCGGGACGTGGCCCTGGGCCTGAATGATGGCCAGACGGTGGAAATCACCTCCGGCCTGGCCGAGGGCGAAATGGTGCTGCAGTTTGTGCCGGGCGCTCCCGCAGCCATGGACGAAGGGCAGAGCGGCATGCCCGGAGTGATGGGCGGATGACCGCCGGTAAGCCGGAACCCCTCGCCGCCCTCTCACAGGTCACCAGATCGGTTTCCCTGCCGGACCACGGCACCCTGCAGATCCTGACCGGTATTGACCTCATCGTGTATTCGGGGGACCATCTCTCGATTGTGGGCCGCTCGGGTTCGGGCAAGTCCACGCTCCTGAACATCCTGGGCCTGCTGGACGTGCCTACATCGGGAGAGATGATGTTTGCGGGGGAGCCCGTGGAGCGGATGGGGGAAAAGCGACGGGCACAGGCCCGGGGCTCCGCGGTGGGTTTCATCTTCCAGCAGTTCAACCTGCTGGCTGAGCGCACGGCGTTGGAAAATGTCATGACGCCGCTGCTCTATGCCCGCGGCAGGCAGTTCTGGCAGCGGGAGCGTCTAGCTGCAGCCATGCTGGATCGGGTGGGGCTGGGCAGCCGACTCCATGACCGACCGTCCAAACTCTCGGGCGGAGAACAGCAGCGCGTCGCCATTGCCCGCGCCCTGGTGCGCTCGCCGCAGCTGATCCTTGCCGATGAGCCAACCGGGGCGCTGGACATCGCCACCGGCAAATACGTCATGGATCTGCTCGCCGAGGTGGCTGCCGAATCCGGTGCCGCCCTGGTCACCATCACCCATGATCCCAACGTGGCGGCCCTGGCACACAAGCATTTCCTGCTGCAGGACGGGCGGCTGGAGCCCGGCCTGCAGGTGGCCGCATGAGTCTCTCGGGAATTGTCGGCACGCTGGTGGAAGCGTGGGCCGAGCTGCGGATCCACAAGACACGGATCCTGCTGGCACTGATCGGCGTCGCCCTTTCCGTGGCCGCGCTGACCACGGTGGTGGGGCTGGGCAACATGGTGCGCGAGTCGATTGCCCAGGGCAGCGAAGCGCAGAGCGGCCGGCCAGCAACTCTCTCGGTGATGATGTACTCACCGGACGGGGCGGGGCCTGATCCTGCCCTGGCGACAGCGGCCTACCGGGAAATGACCGAACGGTACGCCGTGGAGTACTCCTCTCTGATTTATCAAACGATGGTGCCGTTCCAGCTGCCCAACGGAGTTACGCAGACGCAGACAATGGTGGTGGATGCGGACTACGAGGTGATGCGGCGGGTGCCGATGGCCCAGGGGTCCTGGTTCACTGCTGCCGACGGGCAGCGGCTGGCGCCCGCCGTCGTCATCAACGAAGCCTTTTACACCAGCCTGGGGAGCCCTGACCTGCGCTCTCACCCGGTGCTGCCGATCTCCCTGGACCATGAAGTCAACGCCGTTGTGGTGGGCGTCAACCGCGACCGCTACGAGGGGGAGTTTCCGCAGGCGATCATGCTTTCCGAGGCCTACGACCGGCTCGGGATGGAAGCGGCCAATCCGAGCATGGAACTGTGGGTACCCGAGGAACTCAGTGACTCCCTGGCCGCAACACTCACGGCGGACCTCACGGCGCAGTTCCCCGGCATGCAGGTTGAGGCGTACCGGAGCGACTACGCCGCCTGGGGGGATCCCTTTGGAGGACTCCAATGGGCGGTGGGCGGAATCGCCGGGCTGGTGATGCTGCTTGGAGCCGTGGGCCTGCTGAACATTTCGATGGTGACCGTGAAATACCGGGTGCGGGAGATTGGTATCCGGCGCAGTTTCGGTGCGACGTCGGGTCGGATTTTCTTCGGCGTGATGCTGGAATCGGTGGTGGCCACCTTTGTTGCCGGCGTACTGGGGGTCATGGCGGCCGTGGCCGTGGTCAAGCTGCCGGTAGTCCAGCGTGCCGTCGCCTCCGGGCTGACGGAGCTGCCGCCGTTTCCGCTGGAGGCGGCACTGATCGGTCTCGGTGCGGCCACCGCCGTGGGTGCACTGGCCGGGCTGATTCCGGCGGTGGTAGCGGTGCGGGTAAAAGTCATCGACGCCATCCGGTATTGACCGCCACGGTGCCGGCGGATCAGGTCGGGACCGGGCAGGTTTCGCAGGTTGGACCGGGCCATGCTGACGGCTATTTGCCCATGAGAACTCCCGTTGTCTGCCGTGAATATCAGGCTACGACAGGGCGCGCGTCAGGGGCAGGGGCCGAGGAAAGCCGTGTCTATGCCGCGCTCAACAAATAACCCAGAATGGAGAAAAATCACCACAGGGGGAAGAATCATGGACCATAACCTTCAGACAGTTCAGGTTTCGCTTCCGTTTACCGGAACCTGGAGGGTGGAGAACAGTCCGCGCAGACGTGTTCCCAGCCACGGTACGCACCTGCTCGCTACCACGTACGCCATCGATTTTGTGGGGGTGGACGATGACGGCGCCTCGGCTCCCGGCGTCAGCTGGCGAAGCTCCTTTGCCACTGAGCCTGCCGATCTTTTCTTTGCCTACGGCCGTCCGGTCCTGGCCCCCGTCAGCGGGGAGGTGGTGGCCGTTCACGACGGCGAGGCTGATCATGAAGCGCGTCGATCGCAGCTGGCACTGGTGCCCTACCTGCTGGGGCAGGGCGCCCGCCTGCGCCGCGGGATCGGCGCCATTGCCGGAAACCATGTCCTTATTGCCCCGGCCGGAGGCGCTTGCGTGGTGGGCGTCATGCATCTGCAGTCCGGGTCAATCACTGTTGCCGTTGGCCAGGGCATTACGCAGGGCGAGCGGATCGGATCCTGCGGCAATTCGGGAAACTCCACACAGCCACACGTGCACCTGCAGGCCATGGACAATGCTGACCCGTGGACCGCCCGGGGCCTGCCGCTGAGTATCAGCCGATTTCTCGAGAAGCCTGCGCGGGGACACCATTTTGCAGTGCGGGAGAACTCGATTCCGGCGGAGGGCGCAATTGTGGCGTCAGTGTGAAGAACCTGAAAAGTCATGAAACCGCAAAAAGCAGAAGAACCCCGCACCAGGTGCGGGGTTCTTCCTTGTCTCAAAGTGCCCTCGATAGGATTCGAACCTACGGCCTGTTGCTCCGGAGGCAACCGCTCTATCCCCTGAGCTACGAGGGCAAGGACGCCGGTAACCGGCGGCTCCTGTGGGACTCAAGAAGCTTAGCAGGTCCGGCGCGCCGTGTGAAAACGTCCCCTGAATCAGTAGCCCAGAAAGGCATCCGTCCGGATGGAGCGGCCGCCGGCTCCGCGGACAGCGGTGCGGGCCGCAGCCACGGCGGAAGGTGATCCGGAGACATACGCTGCACGCCGGGCCACGTCCGGTACCTCGCGGGCAAGTGCCTGGGCATCGGGCAGGCCCGGTCCCAGCCAGGTCCATCCGCTGATCTGAGGATCAGTGGGTGTGCACACCAGGACCCGGATGCCCCTTCCGTGCAGCTCTGCGGCGTAGGCCAGCTCATCCACCGAGGATGCCGCGTAGACCAGGACGACGTCGCGTGCGGGTGTGCCGGCAGGGCTTCCGCCGGCACTTGTGTGCAGGTTTCCCCCGGCAGCGAGGGAACGCAGCTGGCTCATAAACGGTGTAATGCCCACGCCGGAGGCGACCAGCAGCAGCGGAACGCCCGGATTGCGGGGGAGCAGGAAATCTCCGGCCGCGGTGGTCCCGGAGATGATGGCGCCGGGCTTCAGCTTCAGCAGGGCAGATTTGAAGGAGCTGACCGGTTCGGTGGCACGCAGCCCCACGGCTACGGTTTCCGGGTTTTCGGGTGCCGTGGTGAGGCTAAAGATCCGTCGGGTGCCGCGCGAATCCGGGGTGGAGTGGGGCAGGCTCAGCTCCACGTACTGTCCGGGCCGGAACCGCAGCGGGTGCAGCGGTTCAAACACCAGTTCCCGCGCCGTGGGCGTGAGGGCCCGGTTTTCCCGCAGCCGCAGACGGATGGCGGCGCGCGGTGCCAAGGCAAAGGCCAGCAGGTTGCCGATGAGCAGCGCCAGCTCCGGGGACATATAAACCGGTCCCAGGTTCAGCGGCACGGCGAACAGGATGCCGACGACGGCGGCCTCCAGCAGCCGCTGGTTCCGGCGCGGCGGCAGGGTCAGCGGCTCGGACAGCATGAACCCTGCAAAGAACAGCACCGGGTAGGAGCCGAACAGGGTGGCCAACGCCGTAACGGGCGACTCGCCGCCGGTCAGGAACCGCGTCACGATGATAATGCCCGAGGCCAGCAGGAACACCGAAGCCATGGGCAGTAGCCGGTTTCGGTAGAGGATCAGCGCGGCCGCGGGCAGGACCACCACCAGCATCAGCGGTGCGGCCACCCACCACACGGCGCTGTTCAGTCCGGTGAGGGCCAGTGCCGCGGCGCCGAAGGCCGCCGGATTGAAGATATGCCGTCCGCGCCAGACCAGCAGGTACTTGGAGGCCGTGGCGGCACCTGCCGCCAGCGCCACCGTCAGTAGCTGCGAACCCTCGGTGGTGGGCCAGAACAGGAAATACAGCAGCAGGCCGGTGATCAGCGAGGAATCGGTCTGCGGGCGCGTGCGGAACAGCAGTCCCATCACCCTGCTGGCCACCAGTGCGGAGACGACGGCGGTGGCGGCGGTGGCGGCGAGCTCTGCCGGGGTGTAGAACAGCTGCCCGGTAAAGGACAGCACAAAAGACCATGCCGTCATGGCCAGCAGCAGGAAGACGGTCAGCCGGTACATCGTCCAACGGCCGGCGAACGCATCCAGCCGGCGGGAGGTGGCGGACAGGGAAAGGCTCATGAAAACAGGACTCCAGCCATGGCATCTGAGTAGGTGGCCCGCCCGTCCGAGAACATCCGCACATAGTCAAACGCGAAGTCTTCGGCGAGCGTGCCGGGGTCGGTGAAAAACAGGGCAGTGGCCAGCCCGTCGGCGGTCATGGCGTCATCGGCCAGGACCCAGGTGGCTGCCACCGCGTCCACCGGGCGCCCGGTGGACGCATCGAGGATATGGTGCAGGCCCTCACCCCAGCACCGGCGGTTGGCAGCCGAGGCGCACAGGGCACGGTTTTGCAGCGGCAGAACACCGATGGCACGCGTGGTGTCATACGGGTGCTCCAGCGCTATCCGCAGGGCGCCGGAGCCGGCCTGCCGCAGGTCGGAACCGGCGTCTACGGTCAGCTCCTCGTGTCCGGCAGCGTGCAGCAGCGCAAAAACCAGGTCAACGAGCTGACCCTTTCCTGCGGCACCAATGTCGAAGGTTACCGGTACGGACGTGCTCAGCAGGGTTCGGTCGGTATCCGCCTGCCAGGCCGCGGCGGCCGGCCACGTCGGTGCCGGGGACGGGCCGGCGGAGGCAAACGAGTACGCCGCGTCATAACCCAGATGCTCCAGGGAATGCCCTACCAGGGGATTCACGGCTCCGCCGGTAAGACGGTTCAGAGCGTCGAAGAGGCGGAGCAGGGGAGCAGCGGAGGGCGGCAGCTCTACGGTGCCGGGCGCCTTGGCCAGCGGCGCAATGACCGAATCCGGCCGGAAACGCGAGTAGGTGAGGTCATACGCCTCAACCAACTCCAGAACGGCTGCGCGCACCGGCTCGGTCACCGGCACCGCGGTGCTTACGGTCCAGGCCGTGCCGATGGCTTCAAATCTGAGGTCCGGCATGGAAGGCCGGTCAGCTCGCGGCTTCGGTCCGGATGGCGTCCAGGGCCTTGTTGAAGCCGGAGCTGGTCAGGGACGAGCCGGCCACCTTGTGTACATCCAGCTCGTCAATATTCTTGCCCACCACCTGTTCCTGGATACCGGAGGTGAATTCGCGCTGATACTGCTTGGAGGTGGGGTTGTTGCCCGAGGTATTGACCTCCAGGGCCGTGACCACACCGTCTGCCAGCGTCAGTGTCACGTCCACTTCCTCCGTCTGGTTGGACGGAGGAATGTAGCTGCCGGCAGCGGAGTACTCGCCGTCGCCGTAGGTGCCGGCCGGTGCCGGCGTTCCTGCAGTGGACTGCGCGGCAGGAGAAGTATCAGCGGCGGAGGCACCGTCGTCGGCCGCCGGCGCACAGGCGGTGGAGGCCAGCGTCAACGAAGCGGCGGTGAACAGCAGGGTCTTGCGTGCGGGGGTCAATTTCTCTCCTGGGGTGGGGATCCGTATCTATTACAACGTATCCGGATGTGCCGCGCCTGTGCTCAGGGTGTTGTTTTGCCCACGGGGCGGCCCCCGAGGCTGCCCGGGCGGCTCCACGGGCGGCGTCACAGTTCGCGGAACGGCGGCTGCCCGGAGGCTATGCTTAACCGGTGACTCCTGAAGAACTTTCCTCCGCCGTAACTGCCTGCCTCCAAGACGCCATCGATGCCGGTGACTTCAGCATCGACGTGCCCCGGGAGGTGCGCGTGGAGCGGCCGAAGAACCGCGACCACGGCGACTGGGCCACCAACATTGCGCTGCAGCTGTCCAAGCAGGCCGGAATGAACCCGCGTCAGTTCGCGGAAATCCTCAAGGGACGCCTCGAGAAGATCAACGGCGTCGCCAAGGTGGACATCGCCGGTCCCGGCTTCCTGAACATCACCCTGGCCGCCGGTGCCGCCGGCGAGCTGGTCAAGACCATCGTGGACGCCGGCGAGTCCTACGGGACCTCCGAGATCCTGGCGGGAACCCGGATCAACCTCGAGTTTGTTTCCGCCAACCCCACCGGCCCGATTCACCTCGGCGGAACCCGCTGGGCCGCCGTGGGCGATGCCCTGGCCCGCGTCTTCGAATCCCAGGGCGCCGAAGTCACCCGCGAGTACTACTTCAATGACCACGGCGCGCAGATTGACCGCTTTGCCCGCTCTCTCCTGGCCTCTGCCAAGGGCGAAGCTGCCCCCGAGGACGGCTACGCCGGTGCCTACATCGAGGACATCGCCAACCGGGTGCTGGCCGTCGAGCCGAACATCACCGACCTGCCCGACGCCGAAGCCCAGGAACGTTTCCGCGCCGTCGGCGTGGACCTGATGTTCGGTGACATCAAGGAATCCCTGCACAACTTCGGCGTGGACTTTGACGTCTTCTTCCATGAAGACTCGCTGCACGAGGGCGGCCAGGTGGAAAAACTCCTGGAACAGCTCAAGGGCTCCAAGAACCTGTACGAAAAGGACGGCGCCTGGTGGCTGAACTCCTCCGAATTCGGCGATGACAAGGACCGCGTGGTTATCAAGTCCGACGGCAACGCCGCCTATATTGCCGGGGACATTGCCTACATCCAGAACAAGCGCGACCGCGGCTTTGACCTGAACTTCTACATGCTCGGCGCCGACCACCACGGCTACGTGGCCCGGCTCAAGGCTGCCGCCGCAGCCCTGGGACACGATCCGGAGTGCGTTGAGGTGCTGATCGGCCAGATGGTGAACCTGGTCAAGGACGGCAAACCCGTGCGCATGTCCAAGCGCGCCGGCACCGTGGTGACCCTGGAGGACCTGGTGGACGCCGTGGGCGTGGACGCCGCCCGCTACACGCTGGCCCGCTTCTCCGCCGACTCCAACATTGACATTGACCTGGACCTGCTGACCAAGCGCAGCAACGAAAACCCGGTGTTCTACGTCCAGTACGCCCACGCCCGCACCTATGCTCTGGCCCGCAACGCCGAAGCCGCCGGCGTGGACGATTCCGCGTTTGACGCTTCGCTGCTGACTCACCCGACCGAGGGCGAACTGCTGGCCGCGCTGGGACAGTATCCCGGCGTCGTCGCGCAGGCCAGCGCCTTCCGCGAACCGCACCGGGTGGCCCGCCACCTGGAGGTCATCGCCGGCACCTACCACCGCTGGTACGACGCGTGCCGCATCGCCCCGCAGGGCGACGAGGAGATCACTGACGTGAACCGCACCCGCCTGTGGCTGAACCTTGCCGCCCGCCAGGTCCTGGCCAACGGCCTGGGCCTGCTGGGAGTCTCCGCACCGGAACGGATGTAATCGATGACTGTTTCCCCGCTCGCCCCCGAATGGCTCAGCCACCCGGCGGACGCCAATGCACTGCGCCCGCAAATGTGGGCCCGCGACGTGAGCCGCAATGCCAGCGGTGAACTGGAAGTGGCCGGCGTGTCCGCGTCCACCCTGGCCGGCGACTTCGGCACACCGCTGTTTGTGGTCTCCGAAGCAGACTTCCGGGCCCGCGCCCGGGACTTCAAGGACTCCTTCGACGCTGCCTTTGCCGATCTGTGCGGGGGAGTGGACGTCTACTATGCGGGCAAGGCCTTCCTCTGCACCGAAATCGCCCGCTGGGTCGCGTCCGAGGGCCTGCGGCTGGACACCTGCTCCGGCGGCGAACTGGCGGTGGCCCGCCGCGCCGGCATCCCGGGTGCCAATCTGGGCCTGCACGGAAACAACAAATCCGACGCCGAGCTGACCCGGGCCCTGGACATGGGTTTGGGCCGGATTGTGGTGGACAGCATGGCCGAACTCCACCGCCTGGACGCCCTTGCGGTGTCCCGGGGCGAGCGGGCCAACGTGATGCTGCGCCTGACCCCCGGGGTGCACGCGCACACGCACGAATTCATTGCCACCGCCCATGAGGACCAGAAGTTCGGCCTCTCCATGGCGCCGGATACCGCTGCCGGCGGCGTATCCCCGGCGGCCGCCGCCGTGGCGGCAGCACTGCAGGCCAAGGGCATCGCCCTGCTGGGCCTGCACTGCCACATTGGCTCGCAGATCTTTGAGCCCGAGGGCTTTGAGCTGGCCGCGAAACGACTGCTCGGTTTCCTGGCGGAGATCAAAGCCGAACACGGCGTCGAGCTGCCGGAGCTGGATCTGGGCGGCGGCTACGGCATTGCGTACACCGAAGCCGACACCCCGCGCCCGCCGGCAGAAATTGCGCAGGCGATGGCCGCCGTCGTCGGCTCCACCTGCACTGAGCTGGAACTGGCCGTGCCGCGGATCTCGATTGAGCCCGGCCGCGCCATTGTTGGCCCCACCACCTTCACCCTGTACCGCGCCGGCACCGTCAAGACGGTCCGAGTGGACACGGCCGACGGCGGCACCGCCGAACGCCGGTACGTGTCAGTGGACGGCGGGATGAGCGACAACGCCCGCCCGGTGCTCTACGACGCGGATTATTCCGCCGTGCTCGCCTCGCGGACGTCCCAAGATGACGCCGTTATGTCACGCGTAGTTGGCAAACACTGCGAGAGCGGGGACATAGTGGTTCGGGACGTCTATCTCCCGGCGGACACCGGAGACGGTGATCTGCTGGCGGTTCCCGGAACGGGTGCGTACTGCTGGGCGCTGTCCAGCAACTACAACTACATTGCCCGTCCGCCGGTGGTCGCCGTGCTGAACGGCACCGCCCGGCTGATCATCCGCGGAGAAACCGAAGAAGACCTGTTGGCCCGGGACGTTGACGCGTCAAGCTCACGTCCGCCCGAATCGCGCAAGGAGTAGGCACGCACAATGAAGACCCTCAAAGTTGCCCTGTTGGGGTGCGGAAACGTTGGCTCCCAGGTTGCCCGGATCCTCATTGACGACGCCGAAGACCTGGCCTCGCGCACCGGAGCCCGGCTGGAGCTGACCGGGATTGCCGTCCGCAATCCGGACGCGCCGCGTGATGTGGAGCTGCCCCGCAACCTGTTTACCACCGACGCCGAAAAGCTGGTGGAGGACGCGGACATCGTCATTGAGCTGATGGGCGGCATGGAACCGGCACGCACGCTGATGCTGCACGCGATTGGCCACGGCGCCTCTGTGGTCACCGGCAACAAGGCGCTGCTCGCTGCCGACGCCGCTGCCCTGTTTGAAAAGGCGGACGCCGCGGGTGTCCGGCTGGCCTACGAAGCCGCAGTGGCCGGAGCCATCCCCATCCTGCGCCCCATCCGGGACAGCCTCTCCGGCGACCGCATCACCCGGGTCCTGGGCATCGTCAACGGCACCACCAACTACATCCTGGACGCCATGGACACCACCGGCGCCCAGTTTGCCGACGCCCTGGCCGAAGCCCAGCGCCTGGGCTACGCCGAAGCTGATCCCACGGCAGACGTTGAAGGCCACGACGCAGCTGCCAAGGGCGCGCTCCTCGCCTCGCTGGCGTTCCACACCAACTTTGACCTGGCAAACGTGTCCTGCGAGGGCATCTCCGCGGTCACCGCCGATGACATCGCCGCGGCGAAGGACGCCGGATTTGTCATCAAGCTGCTGGCCATTGCGGAAAAGCTGGAGAACGACGGCGAACCCGGCGTCAGCGTGCGCGTGCACCCCACGCTGCTGCCGCGCACCCACCCGCTGGCCGCCGTACACGGCGCCTTCAACGCGGTATTCGTGGAGGCGGAAAACGCCGGCGAACTGATGTTCTACGGCCAGGGTGCCGGAGGTGCGCCCACCGCCTCAGCCGTAATGGGCGACGTGGTCAGCACCGCCCGCCGGCTGGTTCTGGGCGGGCCGCTTGGCGCAGAAACTCCCACCGGATCCGTTCCGGCGCTGCCGTTCGCCAAGGTCACCACCAGTTACAGCATTGGGCTGAAGGTCTCCGACCAGCCCGGCGTCCTTGCTGCCGTGGCCCGGGTCTTCGCCGAACACGGCGTGTCCATCGAGACCATGCGCCAGACCATCCACAGCGACGGCACCATAACGTCCGCCGAACTGCGCTTTGTCACACACCGTGCGTCCGAAGCTGCACTGGCAGCCACCGTCGAGGCCATCAAGGGCCTGGACGTCATCAATTCAGTCACATCCGTCCTGCGGGTAGAAGGGGTCTAATACCGTGGCTCATCAATGGCGCGGCGTTATCCGCGAATACGCCGATCGTCTTCCCGTTACCGACAGCACCGAGGTCATTACCCTCGGTGAGGGCGGCACTCCGCTGGTGAAGGCGAAAGCCCTCTCCGAACTCACCGGCAATGAGGTCTACCTCAAGGTTGAAGGCATGAACCCCACCGGTTCCTTCAAGGACCGCGGCATGACGATGGCCATGACGGCCGCCGTCGAGTCCGGAGCCAAGGCCGTGGTCTGCGCTTCCACCGGCAATACCTCGGCCTCCGCTGCGGCCTACGCCACGCAGGCCGGCATCACGTGTGCCGTGCTGGTTCCGGACGGCAAGATCTCCATGGGCAAGCTCAGCCAGGCCATTGCCCACGGCGCCGAACTGCTGCAGGTCAACGGCAACTTTGACAATTGCCTGGACGTGGCCCGGAAGCTCGCCGAGGCCTACCCGGTGTTCCTGGTGAACTCCGTGAACCCGGCCCGCATCGAGGGCCAGAAGACGGCGGCCTTTGAAGTGGTTGACGCCCTGGGTGATGCCCCGGACTTCCACCTGCTGCCCGTGGGCAATGCCGGAAACATCACCGCATACTGGAAGGGCTACAAGGAATACTCCGCGCCCTACACCAACCTCGCCGGCGAAGAGCTGGCCCCGGTGGCCACCAAGACCCCCGTGATGTGGGGCTTCCAGGCTGAGGGTGCCTCGCCGCTGGTGTTGGGGCATCCGGTTACTGATCCGGACACCATTGCCACCGCGATCCGCATCGGCAACCCCGCCTCCTGGGACCAGGCCATCGCCGCCCGCGATGAATCCGGCGGACTGATCGAAGCTGTTACCGACACGGAAATACTCGAAGCGCACCGCTGGCTGTCCTCCCGCGAGGGTGTCTTTGTGGAACCGGCTTCCGCCGCTGGTGTGGCAGGGCTGCTCAAGAAGCACGCCGCCGGAGAAGCCCCCACGGGCAAGAAGATTGTCATCACGGTCACCGGCCACGGACTGAAGGACCCGCAGTGGGCCCTGCGCACGGCGGACGGTTCCGATGTGGAGCCCACCAAGGTGGAGTTCGACGTCGTCTCCGTTGCCGCCGCGCTGGGCCTGGAAGCACAGGCCGCGGGCTAAGCGACCATGCACGTGAGCGATTCCGCTGCCCTGCCCCGCCCCGCAGCCGAAGCTGGAGTAGGAGCTGCCGAAGCCGTGGCCGCCGGCCAGGATATTACCGTCCGGGTGCCGGCCACCAGCGCCAACCTGGGCCCGGGCTTTGACAGCCTGGGCCTGGCCGTTGGCCTGTATGACACGGTGCGGGTGCGCACTTCCGGTGAGCCCGGCACCACGGTTCAGATCAGTGGAGAAGGGGCCGCCACGCTGCCCACCGATGACACCCATCTGGTGGTGAAGACCATCCGGGAAACGGTGGAGAGCGCGGGGTTCTCCCTGACCGGGCTGCGCCTGGACGCGGAGAATGTCATTCCGCACGGGCGCGGGCTGGGATCTTCGGCGTCGGCCATCGTATCCGGGGTGTTGGCGGGCAATGCCCTGCTGCCGGCGGAGAACCGGCTGGATGCCGCCGCGCTGCTGGATGTGTGCTCCCGGCTCGAAGGCCATCCGGATAATGTGGCTCCGGCGCTGGCCGGCGGTCTGGCGATCTCCTGGGAAGAAGAGGGGACGTTCCGCTCCGTCACCACGCCGGTGCACGCGGACATTGTTCCGGTAGCCGCCGTGCCCGCCACTGAACTGTCCACGGAAAGCGCCCGCGGGCTGCTTCCCTCCCAGGTTCCGCATCCGGCCGCTGCAGCCAACTCCGGGCGGGCGGCGCTGCTGATTCATGCGCTGTCCTCCGAGCCGGCCCTGCTGCCGGCGGGAACTGTCGATTTCCTGCACCAGGAGTATCGCGCGCCGGCCATGGCGCCCAGCGCAGCTCTGATGCAGCACCTGCGCGGCAACGGGATCGCTGCCGTCATCTCGGGAGCGGGCCCCACCGTGATGGTCCTGGCCAACGGGCCGGCTCAGGCAGAGCGGGCAGAGCAGCTGATATCCGAGCATCTGGAGGCCACTGAATCTGCCGAATTCTGGCGTGTTTTGCGGCTGAGTGTGGACCGAGATGGTGCTAGAGTGGAAGAGCACCAGCGGTACTAACCGTCTTTTGTGCTCCCGCAAGCAGGCCGTCCGCTTCTGGACCGCCCTTGAAAATTTGTTGAAAACCCCTGTCTGGGCATAGTGTCCAAACACCGTGTTGGAAACGCTTGTTCAACTGCGGAAGCTCAGATCCTCGGTGCAGCCTTCCGGGTACTGCCAAGAAGATGGTCAGTTCCCTTGAATGCCGCAAGTTCGGCAGCGAAGCTGACCAGACTCCTGTGGATTTCTTTCCAAGAGGCACCCAGTAGATTCGCCGTCGCCCGGCTCTTGCCGGAAGCGGCGAACCCTGACCCCCATGTCTGACCATAGGGGCAGGATCAAATCATCCGCGGCCGGCACTGCGCCGGACCGCCCGACGAGGGGGAAGGATCCTTCGTGACAGACACCACTGACCTGACAACAGGTGTGGACTCAGCTACCGCCGGAACCAACGGCGAAGCGACTTCAAAAAGCTCCGGACTTGCCGGACTCAAGCTTGCCCAGCTCCAGGCTCTTGCCGGACAGCTGGGCATTACCGGCGGATCCCGCATGCGTAAGGGAGATCTTGTAACGGCCATCTCCAATCACCAGCGCGGCGGCGCAGTAGCCGACCGCCCGGTGCGCGGCGCCAAGACCGACGGTGTTCAGGCTGATGTGGCCAAGGCCGCCGCTCCGGCAGCAGCCGAGGCCCCGGCCGCCGAGCAGTCCGCTCCCGAGCGTCCGGCGCGGACCCGCAACCGCAACCGCCGTGCCGCCAGTGACGGAGTAGTCACTGCACCCGCCGCCGAAGCACCGGCTCGGAATGCTCCTGAGCCCGCACAGGCCGAGGCGCCGCGCGAGGACAGCCAGCGCGAGGAGACTCCGCGGGAGGAACAGCCCCAGCGCGAGCGCACCAACCGCCGCTCCCGCAGCCGCCGTGCGGACAGCGACGGCACCTCCGAGAACGGCCGGGCCGACAGCAAGCCGGACGCACAGGCTGAGGCCGCGCCGTCGAACGCTTCGGAGAACGGAACGGGCGCTTCGGCAAACGGCTCCGCATCCGAGGATCGCAGCCGCGAGAACTCCCGTGAGAACAAGCGCGAGAACAACCGCGGCGACCGGGATAACAACCGCGAGAGCCGCAACGAGCGTGAGAATAACCGCAGCGACAGCCGCGATAACAACAGCCGCGATAACAACAGCCGCGACAACAACAGCCGCGATAACAACAGCCGCGGCGACCGGGGCGAGCGCGACAATAACCGTGATAACAACCGCAGCGACAGCCGCGACAACAATCGCGACAATAACCGCACCGATAGCCGCGATGACAACGATGAGAACGGCCGCGGGCGCAACCGCCGCAACCGCAACCGTAACGACCGGAATGACCGCAACGACCGCAGCGACCGGAACGACCGTTTCCGTGACCGCAACGAGCGCCGCCGCAACCGGAGCCAGAACCCGGATGTCGACGACGTCGAGGTCACCGAAGATGACGTCCTGCTGCCCGTAGCCGGCATCCTGGACGTCCTCGAAAACTACGCGTTTGTCCGGACCTCCGGTTACCTGCCGGGCCCGAACGACGTGTACGTATCTCTGGCTCAGGTCAAGAAGTACAACCTGCGCAAGGGCGACGCCGTCGTCGGCGCCATCCGCGCACCGCGTGAAGGCGAGAACCAGGGCGGAAACCAGCGCCAGAAGTTCAACGCACTGGTCCGTCTGACTTCGGTCAACGGCAAGCCGGCTGAGGACAACAAGGACCGCGTGGAGTTCTCCAAGCTGGTTCCCCTGTACCCCTCCGAGCGCCTGCGTCTGGAGACGTCCGCCAAGGTGATCGGCCCGCGTGTCATTGACCTGGTGGCTCCGATCGGCAAGGGCCAGCGCGGTCTGATTGTCTCGCCGCCGAAGGCCGGCAAGACGCTCATCCTGCAGTCGATCGCCAACGCCATCACGATCAACAATCCTGAGGTCCACCTCATGATGGTCCTCGTGGATGAGCGCCCTGAAGAAGTCACCGATATGCAGCGCACGGTGAAGGGTGAGGTCATTGCCTCCACCTTCGACCGCCCCGCCGATGACCACACCACGGTTGCCGAACTCGCCATCGAGCGGGCCAAGCGCCTTGTGGAAATGGGGAACGACGTCGTCGTCCTCCTGGACTCCATGACCCGCCTGGGACGTGCCTACAACCTGGCCGCTCCGGCGTCGGGCCGTATCCTTTCCGGTGGTGTGGATTCCTCCGCTCTGTACCCGCCCAAGCGTTTCTTCGGTGCTGCCCGCAACATCGAAAACGGCGGTTCGCTGACCATCCTGGCCACGGCCCTGGTGGAAACCGGTTCCAAGATGGACGAAGTGATCTTCGAGGAATTCAAGGGCACCGGCAACATGGAACTGCGCCTGTCCCGCAATCTTGCGGACAAGCGCATCTTCCCGGCCGTGGACGTCAACGCGTCCGGCACCCGTCGCGAAGAGAACCTGCTTTCCCCTGATGAGGTCAAGATCATGTGGAAGCTGCGCCGCGTTCTGTCCGGTCTGGACACCCAGTCGGCGCTGGAACTGCTCACCGGAAAGATCCGGGAGACGCAGTCCAACGTTGAGTTCCTGATGCAGGTCCAGCAGACCACCTTGGGCACCAAGGACAACTAGCTGCCTTATCAAGCCGCTCATATTCCGGCCTCCGCCTTCCGCGGACGGTCCGGAGTCTGGGCGGCTTGGCAGTTAACGCGCAGGTCCGGATGCTCTGGCGCACGTCCGGAAGCCGGGCGCGGATAAACTGCTGGTGGGCAGTCGAAAAATCTCCGCCGTGAAATTGCCATGGAACCGTCCGGTTTGGGCCGGCTCCTACCGTCGAAAGAGGAACGTAAAACATGTTTGAGTCCATACAGGGTCTGTTGGATGAGCACGCAGAGCTGCAGCTGCGGCTTTCCGATCCCGCAGTGCATGCGGATCAGGGCCTGGCCCGGCGGCTCGGGCGGCGCTACGCCGAGCTCAGCCGCATCGTGGACGCCTACAACAAGTGGCACGCCCTCGAGGACGATCTTGCCGCCGCTTCGGAAATGGCAGCGGAGGATCCTGAATTCGCCGCCGAGGTTCCGGTGCTGAAGCAGCAGCTGGATGAAGCTCAGGAAATCCTGCGCCGCCTGCTGATCCCGCGTGATCCCAACGACGGGCGCGACGTCATCATTGAAGTCAAGGGTGGCGAGGGCGGCGACGAAGCAGCGCTCTTTGCCGGTGACCTGCTGCGCATGTACACCCGCTACGCCGAGCACCGCGGCTGGCGCACCGAGATCATCTCCGCCACGGAGTCGGATCTGGGCGGCTACAAGGACGTCTCGATGGCCATCAAGGGCAACTCGAACGACCCGGCCGAAGGCGTCTATGCCCGTCTGAAGTACGAAGGCGGCGTGCACCGCGTCCAGCGCGTCCCCGTGACCGAGTCCCAGGGTCGGATCCACACCTCGGCCGCCGGCGTCCTGGTGCTCCCCGAAGTGGACGAGCCCGAAGAAGTCGAAATCAGCCAGAACGACCTGAAGATTGACGTCTACCGGTCCTCCGGTCCGGGCGGCCAGTCCGTGAACACCACGGACTCCGCTGTGCGCATTACCCACCTTCCCACGGGCATTGTGGTGGCCATGCAGAACGAGAAGTCCCAGCTGCAGAACCGTGAAGCGGCCATGCGTGTGCTGCGCTCCCGCATCCTGGCGCACCAGCAGGCGGAGATCGACGCCGTGAACTCGGACATCCGCAAGTCGCAGATCCGTACCATGGACCGGTCCGAGCGCATCCGTACCTACAACTATCCGGAAAACCGGATCGTGGATCACCGCACCGGCTACAAGGCCTACAACCTGGACACCGTGCTGAACGGTGAGCTCGAGGCAGTGGTGCAGGCCGCCATCGAAATGGATGAACAGGCCCGCCTGGACGCCATTGGTGACGAGAACTAACCTGCCGATGGAATCCACCACCCTGGCGGCGGCCCTGCGGGAAGCCGCCGCCACTCTGGCCGCGGCCGGGGTGCCCAGCCCGGCTGTCGACGCCGAGCTGCTGGCTGCCCATCTGCTGGGGGAATCCCGCGGCAGGGTCAAGGCGCTGGCCTTCACCGACGCCCCGGTTCCTGTCGGGTATGCGGAACTCGTGGCCGAGCGTGCCTCCCGCGTGCCGCTGCAGCACCTGACCGGCACCGCGTCCTTCCGCTATCTCGAGCTGAAGGTGGGGCCCGGGGTCTTCGTGCCCCGTCCTGAGACCGAGACGGTGGCGCAGCTGGCCATTGACCACGCCCGCGCCGTTCTTGCCGCCGGCAAGTCCTCGGTCAGGGCGGTGGACTTAGGCACGGGCTCGGGTGCCATTGCCGCCGCGCTGGCGTCCGAGGTTCCCGAAGCCGAGGTGCACGCCGTCGAACTGAGTCCGCTGGCTCTGGCCTGGGCACGGCAAAACCTGGATCCGCTGGGCGTGCAGCTGCTGCACGGTGACCTGCGGACCGCTCTGACGGATCACAACGGCACCTTTGACGTGGTGGTGTCCAACCCGCCGTACGTTCCGGCCGACGCCGTCCCCAACGAACCCGAAGCCGCTGAGCATGATCCGGCCATGGCGCTGTACGGCGGAGGTCAGGACGGACTGGAGCTGCCGCTGGCCGCCGCCCGCACCGCCGCCCGGCTGCTGTTGCCCCACGGGTTTTTCGTGATGGAACACGCCGAGGTGCAGGCCCCGCGGATTGCTGCGCTGCTGTCGGCGGAGCCCTGCTGGCGCGATGTGGCCACACATACCGACCTCAACGGCCGCCCTCGCGCCACCTCCGCGGTGCGCACGTCGTCGAACACCTGAGACCCTCAGACCAACCTGAGCCCCGGACCACCTGAGCCCCTGACCATCTGATACGAAGGAATGAAAGACGCCCGTGACTACCACTTACGACTGCACTGATCCTCAGAACCGCAGCGAAGGCCTGGCCAAAGCGCAGCAGGCTGTTGCTGCCAAACAGTGCGTGGTCCTGCCCACCGACACGGTCTACGGCATTGGTGCCGACGCCTTCTCGCCGCAGGCAGTGGCCACACTGCTGGCAGCCAAGGGACGGGGCCGGTCCATGCCGCCGCCCGTGTTGATTCCCCGGATCCAGACCATGGACGGGCTGGCAGTGGATGTCTCCGAGGAAGCCCGGAAGCTGGCGGAGGCCTTCTGGCCCGGTGGCCTGACCCTGATCTTCCATTCCCAGCCGTCCCTGACCTGGGACCTGGGCGACACCCTGGGTACCGTGGCCCTGCGGGTGCCTGATGACAGCATTGCACTTGAACTGCTCGCTCTGACCGGCCCGATGGCGGTCTCCTCCGCGAACCGTACCGGCAGCCCCGCAGCACAGACGGCCGAGCAGGCGCGCGAGCAGCTGGCTGAGTCGGTTGAGGTCTACCTTGAAGCCGGACCCCGGCCGGAGCTCGGCGCGTCCGGGGTGCCGTCCACCATTGTGGATGCCACGTCCGAAACGTTGCGCGTGGTTCGTCTGGGCGCCATCAGCCTGGAGCAGCTGCAGGAAGTTGTGCCGGGCGTCCAGGGGCCTTCCGAAGACGTTGCCTAATCGCTGACTGATCACTCCGCGCCGGTTGCGGGGTCGAAGGTGAGTGTTTCTTTTGCGCTCGAGTGTCGACGTCGTGCGGCTTTCCCCGGTCGATTGTCGCGTTCGTGCCGTTCTGCGGCGGGCAATTCGGCATTGTTGCGTCACTCGGTGGGCGGAAGCCGTGTGATCCCTACACTCGAGGGGGTGGCCAGGTGACGTGCGCTGGTGTGGCGAGGTGCGTGCGAGTGCGCGGTTTCGGCGTGCGGCGCTGCTTGGCGGGCTGAGGCGCGTTGTAGTTTCCGCGAGTGTCGACGTCGTGCGTTTTGCCCCGGTCGAGTGTCGCGTTCGTGCGCCTTTCCCCGGTCGATTGTCGCGTTCGTGCGGCTTTGCGGCGGGCAATTCGGCATCGTTGCGTCACTCGGTGGGCGGAAGCCGCATGATCCCTACACTCGAGGGGGGTGCCTCTATGGTTTTCGTCAAGCGACTGAGGGCAGGTTCTTTGGTGCCGGGTCTGCGTAGAGGGTGCCGTCACGGAGCATGGCGAAGAG